>DATAPF010000695.1:0-37964 GCA_036265355.1 Kofleriaceae bacterium
CCGCTCACCGCGATCGCGATCCGCGGCCGCGGCGAGGACACGCTGTACGCGCTCGCCGAGGAGCGCGCGCTGCTCGCCGAGCAGGAGCGCTACTTCGGGATCGCGTTCCCGTTCCCCAAGCTCGACCTCGTGGCGGTGCCCGACTTCCAGTCCGGTGCGATGGAGAACGCCGGTGCGATCACGTTCCGCGACTCGCGGCTGCTGGTCGACGACCGGGTCGCGTCGCTGGGCGATCGGATCGCGGTGACCAGCGTGATCGCCCACGAGACCGCGCACCAGTGGTTCGGCGACTTCGTGACCATGCGGTGGTGGGACGACCTGTGGCTCAACGAGGGGTTCGCGACGTTCCTCGACACCCTGACCCTGCGCGCGGTGCGGCCCGAGCTCGAGGCCGAGCTCGAGGCGGCGTACCGGACGAACATGGTGATGAACACCGACGCGCTCGCCGCGGCGCGGCGGATCCGCCAGCCGATCGAGACCCCGCACGACATCACCAACGCGTTCGACAGCATCACCTACGAGAAGGGCGCCGCGGTGCTGACCATGCTCGAGCACTTCGTCGGCGCCGAGCCGTTCCGCCGCGGCCTGCACGACTTCCTCGCCGCGCACGCCCGCGGCAACGCGACCACCGACGAGCTGGTCGGCGCGCTGGCCGCGGCGTCGCACAAAGAGCTCGGCCCGCTGGTCGCGAGCTTCCTCGACCAGCCCGGCGTCCCGGTGGTCAGCGCGGCGGCGCGCTGCGAGGCCGGCCGCGGCCGCGTCGATCTCGCCCAGGCGGCGTGGCGCGCCGTGGGATCGACCGCATCGGCCGGCGGCGTGTGGACGATCCCGGTGTGCGTGCGCTACGGCGCCGGTGGGAAGATCGAACAGACCTGCGCGCTGCTCGCGGCGGCCACCGGATCGATCGAGCTCCCGGTGTGCCCGGACTGGATCCTGCCCAACGCCGATGCCGCCGGCTACTACCGCTCGGCGCTCGCCACCGACGACCTGCGGCGGCTGCGCGAGCGCGGGCTGGCCCGGCTGTCGACCGTCGAGCGGGTCCAGCTCGGCCGCGACGTCGAGGCCGCGTTCGACAGCGCGGCGCTGCCCGCCGCCGACGCGCTGCGCGCGCTCGAGCCGCTCGCCGGCGATCCGCACGGCGCGGTGGCGCTGGTCCCGCTCGGCCTGCTCGGCTGGCTCGACACGTTCGCGTTCGATCCCCAGGATCCGCGCGACCGGGCGCACCGCGCCGCGCTGCGCGCCCGGATCGGCCGGCTGTACGCCCCGGCGGTCGCCCAGCTGGGCTGGACCCCGTCGGCCGGCGAGCGGCCGTGGCGGCGGCGGTTCCGCACCCAGCTGCTCGGCTTCCTCGCGCTCCAGATCGAGGCCCCGCCGGTGCTCGCCGAGGCTGCGCGGCTCGGCCGCCGGATGCTCGGCCTCGAGCGCCGCGCTGCGGGCGCAAACCGCGCGCTGCACCTCGACGCGGTGTCGCCCGATCTGGCCGACGTCGCGCTGTCCGCCGCGGCCCGCACCGGCGGCGCCGAGGTGTTCGACGCGCTGGTCGAGGAGCTCGCCCGGTCCGCCGACGCCCAGCTCCGCCAGCGCATCCTGCTCGCGCTGGGCAAGACCCGCCAGGCGCCGCTGATCGCCCGGGCGCTCGACCTCGCGCTCGATCCCCGGCTGCGCCAGAACGAGCGGGTGGTCGCGCTCGGCGCCCTGCTCGGAGCGCCGGACACCCGCGACGCCGCCTGGACCTGGCTGACCGCGCACTTCGACGCGCTGATGCCGCTGCTCCCCGACCGCTACGGCGGCCAGCTGCCGCGCGCGATCCGGCTGTGCGACCGCCACCGGATCGACGAGGTTCGCGCGTTCCTCGCGCCGCGCGTCGAGCAGCTCACCGGCGGCCCGCGCACCCTGGCCCAGGCGCTCGAGACCGCCGAGCAGTGCGTCGCCCGGGTCGCCGCGCAGCGCGCCAGCGCGATCGCCTACCTCGACGCGCGGTGACCGGCCGCTGCATGGTCAGCGGTCCGCGCGCGCGGTACCCTGTGCGAGGATGAGCTACCGCGACGATCGCGACGCGGACCAGGCGCGGATCGCCGCGCTCGAGCGCGAGCTGGGCGAGACCCGCGACAAGCTCGCGGCGCTCGAGGGCCGGCGGACCCAGGCGCTGGTGCTCGCGAGCCGCGGCGCGCTGGTCCCCGGTGCCGCGCCGAGCTCGGCGGCGCGCGTGTTCGGCCCGGGCACGCTGCGGCTGGCCCGCCGGTTCGACGGCGCGTTCCCGGCCGCGCGGTTCGAGTACCTGGTCGAGCGGATCCGCGAGCTGAGCGGCGATCCGGGGCGGACCGAGGTGCTCAACGCGTCGCTGACCTGGTTCGCGTCGCGCGGCGATCGCTCGACCGGGCCGTACCGGATCGTGACCGTCGCGGTGCGCGACGGCGTGACCACGCTGACCGTGACCGACCGGCTGTCCGGGCTCGCCGGCGCGATCTACGGCGGGGTCGGCGGCGGGGTCGGCGGCGGCGGGCTGAGCCTGCCGATCATGGTGTCGACGCTCGTGCCGATGCTGGCGCCGGTGATCCTGCTGGGCTGGCTGGGCGGCGTGTTCTTCGGCACCCGCGCGCTCTACCTGCGCCTGGCGCGGCGGCGCGCCGAGGAGCTGCAGCAGGTGTTCGACGCGCTGGCCGGCGACATCGAGAGCGCGATCGAGACGGCGATCGAGCGCGCGCTGCCCGGCGACGCGGTCACTGGAGCTTGAGCGAGTCCAGCATGGCGCGGAACGCCTTGGTGTGGGCGTCGACCGTCTGCTTGGGCCCGACCAGCTTGAAGTAGTACGGGCCCGACGGGCTGCCGACGATCGCCGCGAGCAGCGCCTGGTCGGGCTTGTCGACCGGGCCGCCGCCGCCGGGCATCCCCTGGTTGACGTAGCGGCCGTTGAGCGAGACGTACGTCGCCTCCTGGCCGCCGAACCTGGTCTTCTCGATCTTGGCGACGTCGCGCGACGCCTTGCCGTCCGGCTGCTGGAACTGATCGACCCAGCGGTTGACGTTTTCCTCGATGCTGCCCGCGCCGCCGCTGCCGAAGTAGTACACGATGAGCTCGGCCTCGCCGGCCTTGCCGGGCAGCACGAAGTCGGCGACCCGCATGCGCGACATCACCGGCTTGGCCGCCCAGTCGGGCGGCGGGACGACCGAGAACGGGCCGAGCGCGAGCCGGCCGTCGGCGAGCTTGCCGAGCGACGTGGGCGCGGTCTGCTCCGGCACCGGGCCGGCGTGCGGGTTGTCCATGCCGGCGTGCGGGTTGTCCGTGCCGGCGTGCGGGTTGTCCGTGCCGGCATGCGGGTTGTCCATGCCGGCGTGCGGGTCGGGCGGAGCGGTGGTCGCGGCGCCGTTGCTTCCGGCGGGCGCGGTGCCCGCCTGCCAGTCCGTGGCCGGCGGCAGATCGCCCCTGGACGTCTGCTTCTTGCAGGAGGCGCCCAGGGCGACGGTAGACGCGAGGGCACACGCGAGGGCGATCAGCGGGGCGCAGCGGGTCATGGCCTGACTGTAGTGGGTGTGGCGGTGGTCCACCAGCGGTCGCGGTGACGGTTCACGGTCCGGCGCACGGCGGCTCGCCCCGGCGATCGCGGTCGGGTAGTGTCGCGCCGGTGCTGCCCTGGACCACGCTGGCGACGGTCGCGACCGCCGAGGGGGCGCTCGAGCTGCGCCGGCGCGGCGATGGTGTGTTCCTGATCGTGATCGCCGGCCGCGTGCTGATGACCAGCAACGATCGGCGGTCCGAGCAGGCGCTCGCGACCCTGGCGTGCCGGGGGCTCGCGGCGCGGCGCCCGCGCGTGCTGATCGGCGGGCTCGGGATGGGCTACACGGTGCGCGCCGCGCTCGACGCGCTGCCCGCCGCGGCCGAGCTCGTCGTCGCCGAGCTGACCCCCGAGATCGAGGCCTGGTGCCGCGGTCCGCTCGCGCCGCTGACCGGTGCCGCGCTCGACGATCCGCGGGTCCGCGTGATGATCGGCGACGTCGCGCGCGCGATCGCAGGGGCGCCGCGCGGCCACTACGACGCGATCCTGCTCGACCTCTACGAGGGGCCGCACGCCGCGACCCAGCGCACCGATGACCCGTTCTACGGCCCGGCCGCGCTGGCCGCGAGCCGGGCCGCGCTGGCCGCCGGCGGCGTGCTCGCGGTGTGGTCGGAGGACCCCGACGACGCGTTCGCGCGCCGGCTGGCGACCGCGGGGTTCGAGGTCGAGGTCCGCCGGCTCGGCAAGCCGCGCCGCCACGTGGTCTACCTCGCCCGCAAGGGCTGACCGGTCAGCGCACGCCGGTGCTGCCCCGCGCGACGCGGCGCGACCGGGACACCAGCCGATCGACCAGCTCGCGGGCGCGGGTCTCGGCGAGATCGCAGCCCGAGCGCAGCGCGTGGTGGTACGCGACCAGCGCCAGCCGGCGGGCGCGCTCCTGCTTGCCGGTGGTGTCGTACAGCGCGGCGAGCACGGTCTCGAGCCGCCACGCGCCGGCGCAGGTCGGTGCGTCGCCGCCCGGCGCCGGCGCCAGCGCCGCGAGCGCGGTCTCGAGCGCCTGCACCGCCTCGGTGAGCCGGCGGCCCTCGATCAGTCGCTGCGCCTTGGCGAGCGCCGGCGCGATGATCGCGTCGACCGGATCCTGCCCGGGCGCGCGCAGCCCGTGGACCCCGGCCAGCCCGGCGATCCGTCCGACCAGCTGCGGATCCAGCCGCTCGGTCGGCTGCGGGCCGGAGGCCGCGCGCGACGCCGGCGCGCCGGTTGCCGCCGGGCGCTGCAGCGTCGGCGGGTCGAGCCACAGCTCGGCGCCGCCCGCGGCGGGTTCGGGCCCGGCGAGCGCGGCGTGGAACGCATCGGCGAACGCGGCCGCGCTCGGGTAGCGCGCATCGGGCGACGGATCGAGCGCGCGCACCACCACGCGGTCGATCTCCGGCGAGATGCCGCGATCGGGGGCGCGCCGCGACGGCGGCTCGACCGGCTCGGACAGCTGCCGGGTCAAGATCGTCGAGAGGTGCCCGGCGTACGGCGTCGTGCCGGTCAGCATCTCGTAGAGGATCGTCGCGGCGGCGTAGATGTCGCTGACGATCATCGGGTACGCGCCGGCGATCACCTCGGGCGCCATGTACGCCGGCGTGCCGGCGAGCAGGCCGGCGGACTCCGGCGACGCCACCACGGTGCGGGCGAGCCCGAAGTCGATGATGGTGACGATGTCGACCTCGTCGACCAGCACGTTGTGGCTCTTGAGATCGGCGTGGACGATCCCCGCGGTGTGGATCGCGTCCAGTCCGGCGAACAGCTGCGACGCGATCGCGGCGAGCCGCTCGCGCGCCATCGGGCCGCCGCTCGCGATCACCTCGTTCAGCGGCGTGCCGTGTGCGCGGTCCATGACCAGGAACGGCTGGCCGTCGCCACCGGTGCCGTGGTCGAGCGCCCGCACCACGTTGGGGTGCGACACGGCGCGCAGCAGCCGTGCCTCGTCGGCCAGCCGCGCCGCCATCCGCTGATCGCTCGACAGCGTGTTGCGCACGCGCTTGACCGCGACGTCCCGGCCCGAGCGATGGCGAGCGGCATGGACCTGTCCCATCCCGCCTTGCCCGAGGAGCTCACCGAGCTGGTAATCGCCGTTGGGCATGGCAGGCCACAGAGCACCCGGCGTGCCGGCCTCTGCCCGCTCCGGGCTGCGCGGCGAGCCGTGCAGTTTCGCGGAGCTCGAACGCGCACCGCCCTGTGTGAGGACGGACCCCCGGCGGCAACTACCCAGGCCCCCGAGTCAGGACGTACCCGCAGCGACTCGCCGCGGCCCTATCGCCTGAAGCGACCGGAACCGCCCGGGCCAGCCTCGATCGAGCTCAGGGCGGGCCGCCGGTGCCGCGCGCGACGCGGCGCGACCGGACCAGGCGATCGACCAGCTCGCGGGCGCGGGCCTCGGCGAGCGGGCAGCCCGAGCGCACCGCGTTGCGGTACGCCACCAGCGCCATCCGGCGGGCGCGATCCTGCTTGCCGGCGGTGTCGTACAGCGCGGCGAGCACGGTCTCGAGCCGCCACGCATCGGGGCAGCCCGGCGCGTCATCGTCGCCCGCCGGCGCCAGCGCCGCGCGCGTGGCCTCCAGGATCTGCGCCGCCTCGGCGAGCCGGTGGCTGTCGATCAGCCGGTGCGCCGTGGCCAGCGCCTTCGAGATGATCGCGTTGGCCGGATCCGGGGATCTGGATCCGGTGGTCGGCGCCGGCGAGCGGGTGGCTGGCAGGCCGTGCAGCGTCGGGCTGCGCCAGAGGCCCGAGCCGGCCGCGATCGACGGCTCGGGGCGCCCGGCGAGCGCCGCATCGAGCGCCTCGGCGAACGCGGTCACGCTGGGATAGCGCGCGTCCGGCGAGCGGTCGAGCGCGCGCAGTACCACGCCATCGATCGCCGGCGAGATGCCGCGGCCGGGGGCGCGCCGCGACGGCGGCTCGACCGGCTCGAACAGCTGGCGGGCCAGGATGGTCGAGATATGCCCGATGTACGGCGTCGTGGCGGTCAGCATCTCGTAGACGATCGTCGCGGCGGCGTAGATGTCGCCGGCGATCGTCGGATACGCGCCGGCGATCATCTCGGGCGCCATGTACGCCGGGGTGCCGGCGACCTGGTCGGCGGTGTCCGGCGACGCCGACACCGTGCAGGCGAGCCCGAAGTCGATGATGGTGACGATGTCGACCTCGTCGACCAGCACGTTGCTGCTCGTGAGGTCGGCGTGGACGATCCCGGCGGCGTGGATCGCGGCCAGCCCGGCGAACAGCTGCGACGCGATCGCGGCCAGCCGCTCGTGGTTCAGCGGGCCGCGGGCGGCGATCGTATCGTACAGCGGCGTGCCGTGCGCGCGGTCCATGACCAGGAACGGCCGGCCGTCGTGGCCGGTCCCGTGGTCGAGCACCCGCACGACGTTGGGGTGCGAGACCGCGCGGAGCAGCCGCGCCTCGTGGGTCAGCCGCGCCGCCAGCAGCTGATCGCTGGACAGCGTGTTGCGCACGCGCTTGATCACGACGGCCCGCCCGGAGCGATGGCGAGCGGCGTGGACCTGTCCCATCCCGCCTTGCCCGAGGAGCTCACCGAGCTGGTACTGACCGCGCATGGCTCGCAACAGAGCACTCGGCGTGCCGACGCCGCGCCGGAGATTCTCCCGCGACGAGCCCTGCTCGATCACGCAGTTCGAACGCGGCCGGTGCGTGCGAGGCCGGGCCCGCGCAGGGTGATCCACGGGTCCCCGAGTCGGGCAACACCGGGTGCAGCACCGTGCACGCGCGGGTGGAAGCGACCGGATCGGCCGGCGGGTCAAGCGTCGCCACTCACAGCCGCGACCACAGCGGGATCGACCACATCACACCGACGGTGATCGACAGGGCGCCGGTGATCAGCGCCAGGCCGCGGCGCGCGCGGCCCGACCGGACGATGACGCGCAGCGTGACCCCGGCGGCGCCCGATGCGAGCGCCATTCCGGCGATCGATCCCAGGCCGAAAAGCGTCATGTACAGGAGCCGCGCCGCGGCACCTGGAAGCTCGGCGAACGCGATCGCGGTGAGCGCGCCGCTGCCGGCGAGGCCGTGCAAAAGGCCCACAGTGAGCGGCCGCCACACGCGCGTTCGCACCACAGGGTGGGCGCGGCCGTGTGGCCCGAGCTGTGGCCCGAGCGGAGGCCCAAGGTGTGGCCCAAGGTGTGGCCCGAGGTGTGGCCCGAGGTGTGGTTCGATGTGCGCGTGGGGAAGGGCCGCCGCGGCGCCGAGTCCGACGACGATCGCCCGGGCGCCGAGCACCAGCAGCATCGCCGCGACGCACAGCTCGAAGATCACCGCGGCGCGCTCCGGCAGGCTCGCGCCGACCCCCAGCAGGATCGCGCCGACCGCGAGGAGCGCGAGCGTGTGCCCGACGCCCCACAGCGCGCCGAGCATCGCGCCGCCCCGCAGATCGCGGGTCTCGCCGACCAGGGTCGACACTGCGGTCAGGTGATCGGGCTCGAAGCTGTGGCGCAGCCCGACGAGCAACCCGAGCAAGATTCCGATCGCCGTCGAGGACATGCTGCATCCTGCCTGCGTGCCATCACCAGACCCGGACGCGTTGATCCGGCGGCAGGTACAGCCCCTGGCCGGGCTCGACGTGGAACGCGGCGTACCAGGCGTCCAGGTTGCGGACCGTGACGCCGCGGTACTCGGCCGGCGCATGGCCATCGGTCAGGATCTGGCGGCGCAGCGCGGGCTCGCGCGCCTTGCGGCGCCAGGTCTGCGTGAAGCTGACGAAGAACTGCTGGTCGCCGGTCAGGCCGGCCACCGTCGGGGCCTCCTTGCCGCCGAACGCGATCCGGTAGGCGTCGTGGGCGGCGGCGAGGCCGGCGACGTCCGCGATGTTCTCGCTGTTGGTGAGCGCGCCGTTGACCGCGAGGTCGGGGAACGGCCGGTAGGTGTCGTACTGCCGGGCCAGCGCCGCGCTCGACGCCTTGAAGTGAGCGAAGTCCTCGGGGGTCCACCAGTTCTCCAGCCGGCCGCTGGCGTCGAACAGCGCGCCCTGGTCGTCGAAGCTGTGGCTGATCTCGTGGCCGATCACCGCGCCCGCCGCGCCGTAGTCCATGACGATCGGCCGGGCCGGATCGAAGAACGGCGGCTGCAGGATCGCCGCCGGGAAGTTGAGCGCATTCAACGCCGGCAGGTTGACCGCATTGACCACCTGTGGGTTCAGGAACCACTCGGAGCGGTCGACCGCGCGGTCGAGCTTCTCGAGGTCGTGGCGGTAGTCGAACCGCTCGGCGCGCTCGGCGTTGCCATAGGCGTCGCCGCGCACGACCTCGAGCCCGCCGTAGTCGCGCCAGTGATCGGGGTAGCCGACGCCGACCCGGAGCACCGCGAGCTTGGCCTTGGCCCTGGCCTTGGTCGCCGGCGCCATCCACGCCAGGTTGTCGATCCGGCGCGCGAACGCGGCGATCTCGTTCTTGACCATCTGCTCGGCGCGCGCCTTCTCCGAGGCCGGGAAGTAGCGGGTGACGTAGAGCTTGCCGACCGCCTCGCCGAGCGCGCCGCTGGTGGCGTCGACCGCGCGCTTCCAGCGCTCGCGCTGCTGCGGCGTGCCGGTCAGCACCTGGCCATAGAACGCGAACTGCTCGTCGTCGAACGGCTTCGGCAGCACGTCGGCGTGGTGCTCGATCGCGTGGAACGCGAGCCAGTCCTTCCAGGCGTCGAGCGGCTGGCTGGCGACCAGCGCCGCCATGGCGACCAGCGCGGTGGGCTGCCAGATCACGAACCGTGGCTGGCGGTCGAGCCCGGCGGCGGTCAGCAACGCCGGCCAGTCGAGCCCGGGCGCGCGGTCGGCGAGCTCGCCGCGCGTCCAGTGGTTGTTGCCCTTCTGGACGTTCTCGGTGACGACCCGCGGCACGTGGACGGCTGCGATCTCGTGCTCGAGCGCGACGACCCGCGCGGCGCGGGCGGCGGCGTCGGACAGCCCGGCGAGCTGGAGCATCGCCGCGACGTGCGCCTGGTACCGCTCGCGGATCCCGGCCATCCGCGGCGAGCCATCCAGGTAGTAGTCGCGATCGGGCAGGCCGAGCCCGCCCTGGAGCAGGAACGCCGCGTTGTGCGCCGGATCGTCGAGGTCCGCCGCGACCCACAGGCCGAACAGGTTCGGGGTGTCGAAGTTGGTGTTGTTGAGCACGTCGACGTCGTTGCGCAGCCGGGCGCCGAGCGCGGTCGCGAGCGCGCGGCGATCGGCGATCGCGGCGATCTGCTGGAGCACCGGGGCCAGCGGCGCCGCGCCGTGGGCGGCGATCGCCGCCTCGTCGAGATAGCTCGCGTAGTAGTCGCCGACCTTGTGTGCATCCGAGCCGGCGGGCGCATCGCGCGCGGCCTCGGCGATCAGCTCCGCGGTGCGCTTGCTCGTGAGCTCCGCGACGATCGCGCCGGTGCCATACGCCGCGCGATCCGGCGGGATCTCGTGGGTCTTGATCCAGCCACCGTTGGCGTAGCCGAAGAAGTCGTCGCCCGGCCGCACCGACGGATCCATGCCGGCGCGATCGATGCCCGACGCGCCGGTGGCCGCGGCCGGCGCCTCGGGATGGCCGGGCGTGCACGCGGCGGCGAGCACGGCGCCGAGCCACGCGGCCGCGACGAGCCGAGGCCGGGTGAGCGGTGACGGCGACGGCGACGGCGAGGGCGATGACGGTGCATGGACACGGAGCGACGACCTCATGGCGGCATGATGCGCAGAGCGCTCGCGCTGCGCCAGCCCGTTGATCGCATCGCCCGGCGGTCGCGCGCGTCGCAGCCCGTCGCAGCGGATCCAGCCGCCGCGGTGCGGTGGGTCATGCCGCTCGCCGATCGGCGGAACACGGTCGCGCGCTGCGAGCCGCGCGGCGCCTGCCTGTGCGGCGGAGCGCGTCCGGTCGCGCGGGTCCTCGTTGCGCGCTGTGGTCTCTCCCTCATCCCCCGCGCTGCGCGGGGCAGCCAGCCCCCACGGATGTGAGGCATCGCACGGTGTGGTCCTGGAACCGCGCAAGATCACAGGTGGCTACTCCTGTTATCACGGGAGGTCGAATGCGAGCCGACGTCGATCAGCTGTGATCGTGGTTCTCGGCGGCGAGGCTGTACCTTGACGTCATGCAATGGGCCTGTGCTGCGATCGCGCTGTCGGCGTGTTACTCGCCGAACCTGGCGGGGGGATCGCCGTGCGAGCTGACGACCCGGCTGTGCCCGACCGGCCAGAGCTGCATCGCGTCCGGCGGCGCCGGGGCCGGCATCTGCATGCCGGACCGCAGCGCAACGACCGACGCCGGCACCGGCACGTCCTCCGACGGTGGGACGTGCCTCGGCGGCCACCTGCTCGGCAGCGTGTGCGTGTCGGCCGCGCCGGCCGGGCCGATCACGCTCACCGCGGTCGGCGGGCCGATCAACAGCGGCACCGTCGCGGCGGGCGGCTGCACCGAGCTGGTGCCGCAGACCGGCGGACCCGCGCTGTGCGTGATCGCCGGGACCACGATCGACATTCCGGCCGCCGTCACGGTGCGCGCGTTCGCGGTCAGCTCGAACGCCGCGGCGACCGGGACCAACCCGCTGGTGCTGTTCGCGACCGACTCGATCACGATCGAGGGCTCGATCGACGCCGCGAGTCACATCAACGACACGCTGGCCGGCGGGATCCCCGCGCTGGGCGCCGGGGCGCGCACGGCGGTCGGCTGCGCGGTCACCGGCCTCGACGGCGTCATGGGCAAGCCGGTCGGCGGGAGCTCGCAGGACAGCTACGGCGGCGGGGGTGGCGCCGGCGGGAGCTTCGGAACGCTCGGCGGCGCCGGCGGCAACGGCGGCAACAACAACAACGTCGGGCATGGCAACCCGGTGCTCGGCAGCGTGCCGAGCCTGGTGGTCGGCGGCTGCCCCGGGGGCAGCGGCGGCCCGGGCGATGGTGGCGGCGGAGTGGGGATCGGCGGCGCGGGCGGCGGCGCGATCTACCTGCTCGCCGCCAACTCGATCACCATCGCGGGCAAGATCAACGCGTCGGGGGCCGGCGGCAGCGCCGGAGGATCGGGCAACTTCAGCAGCGGCGGCGGCGGTGGCGGTGGCGCGGGGGGCATGATCGGCCTCGAGGCCGGAACCGTCGCGATCATGACGGGCGCCGCGGTGTTCGCCAACGGCGGCGGCGGCGCCAGCGGCAGCGGGCAGACCGACGGCGACAGCGGCTCGCCCGGGACCGACCCCACGGGACCGGCGACCGCCGCCGGCGCCGGCCCGGGCAAGGACGGTGGCGGTGCCGGTGGCGCCGGCTCGGTGTCCTCGGGAACCGGCGCGGCCGGCACCAAGGGCGGTGGCAACAACACGGCGCAGGAGTGCGCGGGGGGCGGTGGTGGCGGCGGCGGCGGCGTGATCCGCATCTTCAGCACGCAGCCCGCGATGATCCAGGGCGCGGTCTCGCCGCCCGCGCCCTGATCGCCGCTACGGCGAGAACGTGTAGCCGGCGCTGCCCTTCATGCAGACGTCGACGTCCATCGTGAACGACGCCGCCGGGATCTGACCGACGAACGACAGGTCGACCTTGATCGAGTTCGACCGCAGGTACGCGATCGCGTTCTCTGCCAGCCCGGCCGGCGTTCGCCGGCTCTTGTTGATCGGCTTGCCGGCATGCTGCCGGCTGCGACTATACGGAGATCGCCGGCTCGAAGACTCGCCGGCTAGCGCCGCTTGGTCTGCGCCTTGATGTGGCGGCGGGCCGCAGGGTGCTGCTCGATCACGCTGCGCGCCAGCTTCTGGAGCTCGGGGTGGACCCGGAACTGCGGCTGGACGAACCGGCCGAGCTGGTTGAAGTCGTCGTCGGCGAGCGCGACCAGCTCGGCGCGCGCCGGGCCGCGCTGGTTGGCCGCGAACCGCGCGAACACCCGCGCGACCCGGATCTGCAGGCCGATCTGCTCGGCGTCCTTCTTCGGCAGCTCGATCGTGTCGAGCAGCGCGAGCGCCTCCTTGGGCTTGCCGGTGCGCGCCCAGGCCTCGGCGACGAGGCTCGCGGCGAGCGCCCGGATCTCCTTGCGCTGCGGGTTGTCGAGGTTCATGAGGTCGGCCGACTTGCGGGCATCGCCGGTGCGGCCGAGCCGCAGGTACAGCTGGGTCTGCAGCAGCGACACGTCGTCCTGCATCGCCGGTGGGTAGCTCTTCAGCTCGATCGAAGCGAGCAGCTGGAGCGCGGCCTGCGCATCGTCGTCGGCCGCGAGCAGCTGCGCGCGCGCGAACACGTTGGTCGGCGACTTGGCGTCCTTGCCCTCCGACAGCTTGGCGAGCGCCTCGCGGCGCGCCTCGGGCGAGGCGATCGCGCCCTGCAGCAGCGAGTGCGTGCTGCGCTGCTTGCGGACGAAGCGCAGCAACCACACCACGATGCCGGCCAGCACCGCGGTCAGCACGCCCGCGACGATCAGCACGATCGTGTTGCCGGTGTTGATCGCGAACGCCCATAGCACGACCACGAAGCCGCCGATGATGAGCCACGTCTTGCGCGGGATGGCGGCCGGTATCGGCGGGGCGTCGGACTTGGCGTCGGTCTTCGCCGCGGAGGGGGCATCGGACTTCGCGTCGGTCTTCGCGTCGGTCTTCGCCTCGGACTCGGCGTCGGCCTCGCGGTCCGCCCTGGCCTCGCCCTTCCTGGTCGCGGGCCTGGCGTCGGGCCTGGCCTTCGCCTTGCGCTCGGGATTGGCTTCCTTGGTCACGGTGGTCCTTGTCTACACGGTCGCTGTCGCGATCCAAAGCACACCGCATGGCATCCCAAATGCCTGAATGATCCAGACAAGTTGCGCGACCACATCCGTGCGTGAGGCGGCGGCCGCCGCCGTGCGCGACGCTCCGCTTCACGGTACGGTCGCTGTCGAGCAGCTGCCATCACGCCCTCGCGTTCCGCTCGACCACCTCTCGTAGCGAATCCCAGACCTCGCCGTCGGCGGCGGGATCCCCCCAGGAGGCAGCATGCAGACGCTTCCCACGATCTCCATCCTCTCGCTTGGCGTGCTCGGACTGGTCGCGTGCGCGACCACGCCGTCCAGCGCGCCGCCGGATCCCACCGGGGACACCGACATCGAGATCCGGCACACCGGCGCGGCGGTGACCGGCAGCTCGTTCCAGTGCACCGGCACGTGGCCGAGCGCGCTGACCCCGTGTGGCTACTCGTGGAGCTCGCAGCCGCAGACCCTCGCGATCAGCGAGGGCTCCGCAAAGCTCCGCCTGGTGCTGCGCCGGTCTCCGATGCCGGTCGACGGCGGCGCCTCGACCGTCTTCATCGACCTGATGTTCGACGCGACCGGCACGCCCACCGCCGCCGCGCAGGAGTCGACGACCCGCGCGCCGCTCGGCACGGGGATCGAGACCAGCAAGCCGATCTCGGGCTGGATCGATCCGATCGCGATGAGCGCCGCCGCGGACGCGCGCCAGGCCGGGACGTTCTCGCTCACCTTCGAGTGGGGTACGATCAGCGGCACGTACGACACCGCGCCGGCGCCGTAGCCGCATGCTGCGGACGGTCCGCGAGGGAGTAGGCTCCGCCGAGAATGCTCGAGCTCGACCACGTCTACTGCTTCGTCGATCCGGCCCGTGACCGGGCTGCGCGCATCGCCGAGGGGAGCTGGCGGCTCGACGACGGCATCGAGCACCCGGGCCAGCGCACGCGCAACCGCCGGCTGTGCTTTGCGAAGCAGTTCGTCGAGTTCCTGTGGATCTCGTCCCGCCGCGACGCCGAGACCAGCCCCTTGCGCCTCGACCGGCGCGCCGACTGGCGCCTGTCCGTTCGGCATCTGCCTGCGCGGCGACCTCGCCGATCACGCCGGGTTCTGGCCGTACGGCCCGCCGTACGCGCCCGGCCTCACGATGTGGATCCACCACGGGGACGAGGTGCAGCCGGCGGTGTTCGAAATGAGACGAGATGGCCACCTCCGCGCAGGGCGTTTGCGCGGCCGGGTGCCTTCCCCTACGGTGTCGGCTGATCGGCCACGGACAACCAGGACAGAGGAGCGGCGCGCAATGTACGTAAAGGTCGGCGACATCGACATCTTCTACACGATCGCCGGTGTGGGGCCGACGTGCCTCGTTCCCAGCCTCGCCGGGACGCCCATCTATGAGCGGACCTTCACCCCGGCGCTCCAGGACGTGATGCAACTGGTCTTCGTCGAGCTGCGCGGGAATCGCACCGCGACCGGGGAGATCGACGCCCTCACCTTCGACGCGATGGTCGACGACCTGGACGGGGTGCGCCGCGCGCTCGGCCTGGGCCGGGTCGCGGTGCTCGGGCACTCAGCCCACTCCATCCTCGCCCTGGCCTATGCGGCGCGCTATCCCGAGTTGACCTCCCATGTCCTGGCGATCGCGGGCGCGCCGGGGATGACTGCGGGGGTGCTGGCGCGGCGCGCGACGTACTGGGATCTGGTCGCCTCGCCCGAGCGCAAGCGCATCCTGGCCGAGAACCAGGCCAGGCTGACGGAGGAGGTTCTGGCGCGGCTGACGCCGAGCGAGCGGATCATCGTGCCCTACGCGGCGAGCGGGCCGCTCTACTTCCCCGACCCGACCTACGACTGCACCCCGCTCTGGGAGGGGCACGAGCAGATCTCCGACCGCCTCTCCGCGCGCTTTTTTGGGCCGCAGGGACAGTTCGCCACGTTCGACCCTGAAGCAAATCTGCCGAACGTCGTCGCCCCGGTCTTCATCGCCCAGGGCGTTTTCGATTTCATCGCGCCGCCGCATGCCTGGGCAGGTGAGCTGGAGAAGCTGCCGAACGCGACGTACCGGGCGTTCGAGCGCAGCGGTCACTACCCGCAGCTGGACGAACGGGAGCTGTTTGGCGAGGCGGTGGCGGGCTGGTTGGGGCGGGGTAGGTAGGAGGCGCAAGGCGGTGCCGGGTTGAGCCCGGCACCGCCCTGTCGAGATTCACCCAGAGGGCCGCAGCGGGTCGGGGGCTGCCCGATGCACGCTGATCGGCGCGACCAAACGCCCTACGCCGATGCGATGGCGTTGGGGCTGGCGCGGGCGCGTCTGCCGAAAACTTGCCCGGGGTCCGGATCGGGGGCTGTATTTCCGAACATCCAGAGGGTCTCCCTTTGGGGGTCGAAATCATGAGCCAGGCTCCATCCGTCGCACTCGCGGGAACCACCGAGGACCACCACGGGGAGGGTGCGGCGAACGTGTCGCTGCGGGGCACGGCGCGCGGCCTGGAAATTCTGATCACAGGTACGCCGACGGCCGTGGCGCTGGGCGCACAGCTGACCGAGCTTCTGGCCGAGGCGCCGGGGTTCTTCGCGGGCAGCAATGCGCGGGTCGCGATCGACGGCATGCTGCCGGTCGGCGCGCTGGCGTGCCTGGAGGAGATCGCGGCGCGGTTCGAGCTGCGGCTGATCGAGATCGGCCCGGCCGCGGCACGCCGGCTGCGCGGCGAGATCGCTGCGATGCCTCCGATCCCGCCGGTGCCGGCCGGTTGGGTCGATCCGCCACAGCGGTCGAGGTTCGGCGATTCCGCGGAATCGTGCGGCGGCGACACCCCGGACGCTGCGCATGCCCCTGCCAGTGACGCAGCCGCCAAAGCTGCGTCCGCCGCGAGCGCGTCAGGCGATGCGGCAGCGCCCACTGCATCGGCCTCACCTGGGACTGGCGAGCCGGCCGCGAAAGCCGGTTCGGTCCCCCATGGGACGGGCGATGCGGTCGCGAAAGCCGGTTCGATTCCACATGGGACTGGCGATGCAGCCGCAAACCTTGCATGGGTCCCGCATGGGACTGGCGACGCGGCCACGAAAGCTGCGTTCGGCGCGAGCGCGTCAGGCGCGGCGACTACGAAAGCCGGTTCGGTGCCGGGTGGGACTGGCGAGCCGGCCGCGAAAGCCGGTTCGGTCCCGCATGGGACGGGCGATGCGGCCAGCAAAGCTGCGTCCGCCTCGGGGGCACCCGGCGATGCGATCGCGGACGCGGTCGCGAAGGCTGCAACCGGCAGCGATCCGGCGCTGGTTGCAGCGCTGGCGGCGGTGCTCGCGTCGGTCGGCGCCCGCGATGCAGCGGCAGCCTCGGCGGACGAGGAGCCGGCAGACGACGCGCCGATCGGGCCGCGGCTGGTGGTCGGCCCGGTGCGCTCGGGGCGGATCGTCGATCACGTCGGGCACCTGATCGTGGTCGGCGACGTCAACCCGGGGGCCGAGGTGCGTGCCGAGGGCAGCATCATCGTGCTCGGCCGGCTGCGCGGCGTGGCGCACGCGGCGATCGGCCGCGACGCCGGCTGCATCATCGCGCTGTCGCTGCAGCCGCAACAGCTCAGGATCGGGCGCATGGTCGCCCGAGCCGGCGATGCGGACCGCCCGAGCGGCGGCGCCGAGATCGCATATGTCACCGGCGAGACCATCGTGGTCGAGCGGTTCTCTGGACGACTTCCCAGCGGCCTTGCCGCATGCATGTAGGAGAAACCATGGGTCGAGCAATCGTCATCACATCGGGCAAGGGTGGGGTCGGCAAGACCACCACGACTGCCAACCTCGGGGCCGCGATCGCACAGCTCGGGATGAGCGTGGTGCTGATCGACGCCGACATCGGGCTGCGCAACCTCGACGTCGTGATGGGCCTGGAGAACCGCATTGTCTACCACGTGGTCGATGTGGTGCAGCGCAAGTGCACGGCCGGAAAGGCGCTGATCAAGGATCGCCGGCTCGACAACCTGTGGCTGCTGCCGGCGTCGCAGACCGACGACAAGGAGGCGGTGACGCCGGCCGACATGCGCAAGCTGGTCGGCGAGCTCAAGGCGGGGTACGACTACGTGCTGATCGACTGCCCGGCGGGGATCGAGCAGGGGTTCAAGAACGCGATCGCCGGGGCCGACGAGGCGGTGGTGGTCGCGACGCCCGAGGTGTCGTCGATCCGCGACGCCGATCGCGTGGTCGGCCTGCTCGCGGCGCAGGACATCCCGACCCGGCTGATCGTCAACCGGATCTCGGCGCACATGGTGAAGAAGGGCGACATGCTGTCGCAGGCCGACGTGATCGAGATCCTCGCGCTCGAGCTGATCGGCGCGGTGCCGCTCGACGAGCACGTCGTGGCCTCGACCAACAAGGGCATGCCGGCGGTGCTCGAGGGCAAGTCGGCCGCGGCGCGCGAGTTCGCGCGGATCGCGCGGCGGGTGATCGGCATGGACACCGAGACCGAGCGCGAGACCGGCGGCGGGTGGTTCTCGAGGATCGGCCGCGCGCTGGGTTTCTCGTCGGCAACCGCGGCCTAGGCCCCCGCGAGGCAGAACGGAGTTGCGTATGTGGAACATATTTCGCGGGAAGCCAACGAGCCGGGAGGTCGCCAAGGGCCGCCTTCACCTGGTGCTCGCCCACGACCGGGTCGGGCTGGAGGGCGGCAAGCTGCAGGAGATGCGGCGCGAGATCGCCGATGTGATCTCGCGCTACGTGCCGATCGATCTCGACGCAGTCGAGATCCAGATCGAGACCAAGAGCCGCGCGACGGAGCTCAAGGTGTCGAGCCCGCTTCCGGCGCGCGGCGCCTGAGCCGGCGAGCCGTCGAGCCGGTGATTCCGATCGACAACAGCGTCGAACGAAGGTCCGATGGCTCTTGCCCGGTCACTGGTCGGGGCGCATCGGGGCGCGCAATCGTCGGGCCGGCGTGACACGATGCCGCGATGCCACCGCTGACGCGCGCCGAAGCCACGTCGTACCAGGAGACCTCGCTCCACGCCCACGTGATGGAGTTCATCGCGGGGCTCGCCGCACGCAATGACCCGCGGCTGGCGGTGTCGTCGTTCGGCACCAGCCCGGGCGGCCGCGACCTGCCGCTGTGCGTGGTGTCGGCGCACGGGGTGCGCACGCCCGACGAGGCGCGGCGGCGCGGCCTGCCGATCGTGCTGATCATCAACGGGATCCACGCCGGCGAAGTCGAGGGCAAGGAGTCGAGCCTGATGCTGATGCGCGACCTGCTCGACGGCCAGAACGCCGACCTGCTCGGCGAGCTGACGCTGGTGGTCGTGCCGCTGTTCAACCCCGACGGCAACGACGCCGTGGATCCGGCGAACCGCCGGCTCGACCTGCCCAGGCTGCACGGCCAGATCGGGCCCGAGAAGGTCGGCACGCGGGTGACGGCGTCGGGCATCAACCTCAACCGGGACTACCTGCGGCAGGCGGCGCCGGAGATGCGGCTGTTGCAGTCGCGGGTCTGTCAGGCGTGGCAGGCGGATCTGACGATCGACTGCCACGCGACCAACGGCTCGGTCCACCGCTACGCGATGACCTACGACGTGCCGCACACCGTGGCGACCGGCCGCGCGGAGCCGATCGCGTACATGCGGACGAAGATGATGCCGGCGGTCAGCGCGGCGCTCGCCACCGGGCACCACCTGCTCGCCGGCTGGTACGGCAACTTCGTCGAGGACGAGCGCTCGCTCGACGCCCAGGTCGACGCCGACCCGGCGGCGGCGGTGACCGAGGGCTGGATGACCTACACCCATCACCCGCGGTTCGGCAGCAACTACCGCGGCCTGACCAACCGGCTCGACCTGCTGCTGGAGTGCTATTCGTACCTGCCGTTCGCCGACCGGGTGCGGACGACCTACGCCTGCCTGCTCGAGGCGCTGCGCTACACCGCGGGCCATCGCGACGAGATCGTGCAGCTGGTCGCGGCCAGCCGCGCGCCGCGCGACCGCATGGCGATCCGCTACCAGCTCGACGCGTTCGACGAGCCGATCGAGGTGCCGACCCGCACGCCGCGCACGCTGGACGGCGCACCGTCGGTCGCGCGGCTGCGCTACTTCGCCAGCTTCGCCGGCGCGACCGTCGTCGACCGGCCGCCCGCGTACCTGGTCGACGCCGCCGTCGCCGAGCACCTGGCGCGCCACGGCCTCGCGGTCGAGGCCGCCCCGGCCGAGGTCGACGCGGAGGTCGCGACGATCGCCGAGATCGCGAGCGAGGGCGGCCGCAAGATCCTCGAGTCCGCGCAGGTCGGCGACGTCCGGGTCGAGTGGCACCGCGGCGCGCGCAAGGTGCCGGCGGGCTACCGGATGGTGCGCACCGATCAGCCGCTCGCCGCGATCGCGGTCTACCTGTGCGAGCCGGAGAGCGACGACGGCGCGGTCGAGAACGGCCTGGTCGCCGCGCCCGCGGTCGGCGCCGAGTTTCCGATCTGGCGGGCCTGGCCGTAGCGATCGCCGCCCGACCCCGGCGACGGGCAGGCTCACTGCGGGCGCAGCTTCGGGAACAGCGGGACGAACTCGCGGAAGATCGCCGCGACGGTGTCCTCGTCCTCGACGCGGGTGGTGTGGCCGGCGCGATCGGTGACGGTGAGGCGCTGGCAGCCACCGGTGCCGCAGCGGCGCGCCATCGCCGCGGCGCTCGGGCACACCACGAACAGCGCGCGCTCGAGCCGGTCCTTCGAGGCCCCGGACAGCGTGGTCGTGTCGTCGATGACGCGCGGCTGCTGGGTCTCGGAGCCGGTCGCGAACGGGTCGGAGTCGTGCACGCGCACCACGCCGGACGCGAGGTTGTACTCGAACTTGCGGACGAAGTCGCGGCGGCCGCCCTGCGAGGTCGCGACGAGCGACGCGGCGTCGACCCACGGCGCGCACCGCTTCGGCCCCGCGGCGGACGCCGGCGAGGGATCGCCCGACGAGGCCGCGCCCGATGGCTCGCCCGGCGGCGCCGCCGCTCCTCCGGCCGAGGTCTCGCGGGAGCAGGCGCACGAGGCGGCGACCATGCCCAACGCTAGCACGGCGATCGCGGCGCAGTGCCAGGCCGATCGCGCGGGGCGCGCGTCGCACCGCCGGCCGGCGCGAGCCTCGGTCACGTCGCCCTCGCCGTGTCGCGCACGTTCGCCGCGACGAACCGGCGCAGCTCGACGGCGCGGAACAGGAACGCCTGGCCGCGCTCGAGCTCGGCGCCGCTGCCCGCGGCGTCGGCGAGCGCGGCGAGCCACGCCCCCGTGACCGGGTAGCCCTCCGCGGGGAACGCGAGCCGGCGCCGCAGGTCGTCGCGCACCGCCGGCGACAGCGGCCCGGCGCCGGCGCGATCGCGCACCATGCCGAGCGCGGTCACGG
The DNA here is from genome assembly GCA_036265355.1 of Kofleriaceae bacterium. Taxonomy (GTDB): domain Bacteria; phylum Myxococcota_A; class Polyangia; order Haliangiales; family Haliangiaceae; genus JABFXX01. Next base: position 20,520 of record DATAPF010000695.1, read on the forward strand.
CGAGCCCGAGCACGTCCTCGGGTGCGCCCTCCGCGCGCGACTGGTACGCGAGCGCGAGCGCGCAGACCGTGTCGAGCGGCGGCGCGCCGGCGGAGCGCTCGCCCAGCCCGCCGCGCAGCGCGTCGTCGGGAGACAGCTGGAGCAGATCGTCGCGGCTGAGGTCATCGCCGGCCATGGGTCACTTCTTCTCCGACGGGACTTCGCTGTTCACCGCGTCGTTCCACCCTGCGTAGTTGATCGAGCCGTCCAGCTCCTGGTCGGTCCTCCATGAGGTCGTGCCGGACCACGGATCGTGGAACTGGTACTCGTAGCCGGGGCGGCCATCCTGGCGCGGCCGGCGCGCCATCGCGAGGATGTAGTGCCCGCCGTCTTCACCTCGGGTGCTGATGATGACCGGCACCACGCGGCCCTGGTCGAGGTTGTTGTCGAGGACCTTCTTGACGTCCTGCGCCGACACCCTGTCGTCGGCGTTCTGTGGCTTGAACACCAGGCCGGTGTGGGCGCTCTGCGCCGACAGCGTATCGTCGACGTCGCGCCCGCCGCCCTGGACGTTGCGCGGCGTGAGCTTGCCGCCGTCGCCGGTGCCGCGAGCGCCGGTATACGGAATGTTGTGCAGCGCCTTCTGATCGGCCGCGAGGTTGGGGTTGTAGTGGTAGGGATCGTTGTCGTCGACCTGGAGGCCCATGTTGGGGTTGGCCTGGTGCATGCGCAGGGCCCACACCGGATCGTAGGTACCACGCATCGCCTCGACGGTGGTCGAGCCGCAGGTCGACTCGAACTGCTGCTGGACGCCGCCCCCCGTCCCTTCCGGATCGGTGAGCGTGGTCTGCTCCAGCAGCCAGCCGTGGCCCTTGCCCTTGATCTGCGAGCCGAGCCACTCGACGTCGGATATCGGGCTGCCCGACACCAGGGCCTTGAGCAGGACCGCGCGCTCGTCGTCGGTCTTGGCCCCCGCCAGCGCCCTGGCGAACCGCGCGTGGTCCTCCGGCGACAGCCGGTCGAGCGCGGCGTTGGCGCGGTCGAGCGTGAACGGGCCGATCAGGGCATCGTCGAGGCCGGCCATCTTGGTCATCGACTTGGCGATCGCGGCCTCGTCATGGATGCGATCGATCGAGCCCTTCGCGCTGGTCTTGAGCGAGCTCACCGCCTGGTCCGCGGCGGTGTGCGCAGCCGCCCGCGCGCCCTGGCCCTCGGCGGTCATCCGGTCGTGCGCCAGGTGCGCGCGGTCGTTGATCCGCTGGGTCGCGCCGTCGCGGATGCGCTGCAGCTCGCCGTGGGTCTGGGCCGCGATCGTCGCGACGTGGGCCACGGCGACGGTCGCGCGCGCCTGCATCTGATTGACCGCGGTGGCGGCCTGCGTGCGGATCTGATGGCACGCGACCTCGGCGGTCTGGTGCATCTGGGTCTCCGCCGCTGCGGCGCGGGTGTCCATGTCGCGCACGGTCTGGTTGACCTGCGTCGCGAGCTCGCTGAGGTCGGCGGTGCTCGTGGTCTCGATCTGGCGGAGCATGTCGTCGCGCTTGGTCTCGATGTCGGTGTGCGCCTGCTGGCACTGCTGCTGCAGCTGGGTGCGCGCCTGCTCGCGGGTCTGCTGGATCTGCTGCATCGCCGCGTCGCGCGTCTGGTCGATGCTGACCACCGCGGCCAGCTGCTCGACGACGATCTGGACCAGCGCGAGGGCGTGGGTGATGCCGAGGGCGATCGTCGCCGACACGCAGGTCGCCTGGATGTCGCTGACCGCCTGGTCGGCCTCGGTCTGGATCCGCTGGTTGCTGGTGACCGCGTCGGACTTGATCCGATCGGCGGTGGTCTTGCCGTCGGTCTCGAGCTTGGTGGCGTCCGCGGTCGCGCGCGACTGGATGCCGGCCTCGGCCGTGGCGGCGTTGCTGCGCGTCGTCGCGATGTCGGCGGTCGCCATCGCGCGCGCGTGGGCCGCGGCCTCCGCGCCGCCCTGGCGGAACGACGCCGCGTCCTCCGGCTTCGACGCGGCCGCGGCGCGCGCGTTGCCCTCGGCGATCGCCTTCTGGGCCTCGGCCTCGCCGCGCGCGTGGCGCGCCGTGCACTCGCTCGCGGTGCGGGTCTGGACGTCCGTGACCGCCTGGGTGGCGGCGGCGCGCACGGCGGTGGCCTGCTGGGTCGCGGTGGTGACGACGCGCGCGGCCTCGCTGGTCGCGGTGGCGGTCGTGCTGCGCTGCTGGCTGGCCGCCTCGCTGCGCACCGCGGCGGTCTGGGTCTCGGCGGTCTGGCGCACCGACGCGAGGCTGGTGTGGTAGTCGCTGTCGACCTGCGCGCGGGCGGCGGTGGCGGCGGCGTGGACCGCCTGGACCTGGTGCGCGGCGCTCTGCTGGACCTCGTGGCGGTGCGTCTCGGCCTCGTGGTCGATGCGCTGCTGCTCCTTGTGCCGCGTGTCGTCGAGCTGCTTGAGATCGGACTTCGCCGCCTCGGTCACCTTGGTGCGCAGCTGCGCGCGGGTGACGTGGATCTCCGTCGAGCGGCGCTGCGCGGTCTCGTGGGTCTGCTGCTTGCCGCTGACCACGGCGTGCTGGGTGGCGACGTGCGCCTGCGCGCGCGCGGTCTGGATGTGATGCTCGGCGGCCGCGCTGTGCTGCTCGATGTGCGCGTGCTCCTGGCCCGCCGCCTGGTGGACGTGCACGGTCCCGGCCTGCGCGGCGCGATCGACCGTTTGCGACTGGCTCGCGACGACGCTCTGGACGTGGTGGTGCTGCTGCGCGGCTGCCGCGGTGACGTCGGTGGCGCGCTCCTTCAGATCGCGGTCCAGCGAGTGATCGAGCGCGCCGACGTGGGTCTTCAGCGCGTGGCCGGGGCCTGCGCTTCCGGCCGGCGCAGCCTGCGCCGCGGCGGCCTGGTCGTGCGCGGTCCGCTGGCGCTGGACGTCCTGCGACCACTGCGTCATCCGGTCGTCGACCTGCGCGCTGACCGTGTCGAGCCGCGACGGCGAGGCGCCCGGCACGGGCGGCGCGACCGCCCCGGGCGCCGCGGTGGTCGCCGGCGCGGGGACGGCACCCGGCGGCGTGGGCGTGAGGGGCAGCGCCGGTGTGCCGGAGGTCGCCGGCGGCGTCGGGGTCGTCGGCGTCGCGCCCGTCGGCGTTACCCCGGGTGTGATCGGCAGGGGGGTGGCCCCGGTGGTCTGCGGAGCGACCAGCGGTTGTGCGGCGGTCACCGGCAGCGCCGCGGCGTGCCGGACCGCTGCGTGAGGCGTCAGGCGCGCGTGCGCGGAGGCCGGATGGGCGACCGGCGTCGGGTCGTCGCTGCCCGGTCGGCGCGGAGCGCCGGTCGCGGACGGTGCGGCGGGGTGCGCGCGGTCCGCGGCTCCCGGCGGCTGCGCGGCGCGGAACGCGGCCTGCTGGGCAGCGGTCGCGTGCGCCTCGATCGAGGCCACGTGCGCGTCGCCGACCTCGACCGGATGGGCGCGCCCGCGGCTGCCGAGGGCGACCTCGCGATGCCGCGCCGATGCGCTGTCGTGGGCGAGGTGCGCGTGGGCGTGGTCGGCGCGCTGCTCGGTGGCGTGTGAGCCGTGCTGCCCCGTGCGATGCACGCCGGCGACGCCCGACGCCCCGGCGTGCGCGAGCCGGTCGGCGGTGTGGTCGGTCTGCGCGCCGAGCCGCTCGCGGTGCGAGCTCGCGCCGGCCGCGATCCCGTGGGCGTGCGCGTGGGCTGCGCCGTGGGCGTGCTGGGTCTGCGCGGCGACGTGCGCGTGGTGCCCTGCGAGCCCGGCGGTCGCGCTTCCGGAATCGATCGATCGCGCCGAGCTCGCCATCGCGCCGGCGCTGTGCCGCTCGATCGTGTCGAGCGAGTGCTGCGCGCCCGCGATCTCGCCGTGGCTTCCGGGCAGCGCCACGTGGCCGAGCGCCGTGGCCGAGCGATGATCGATCTGCTGGGTCGCGCGCGTGCGCGTGTGCCCGGCGGTGTGGCCCGTGCTCGCTGCGACGTGCGCGATCTCGGTCTCGCCCGCGCGCAGCGCCGGCGGATGGCCATGGACCTCCGCTGCGTGCGAGAGCGCGTGCGCGAGCTGGTACATCGGCTGCGGAGTCCCGTGACCGCCCGACGCTGCGTCGAAGTGGCCGCGCAGCTTGCCCTCGAGCACCGAGCCGTGACCGCTCGACGACGCATCCGCGACGTGCGGCAGCGGAGCCAGCTCGGCGGAATGCGCCGGATGCGCCCCCGCGTGCAACTCTGCATCGGCGGCCGGGTGAACGTCTGGATGAGTCGCCTGATGCGCCAGAGGCGAGGAGCCCGGGCTTGCGTGCTGGGGGTGGGCGCCATGCGGGGCTGGCACATGCGAGTCACCGGCGTGCTTGGCCGGTGGGACCGTCGTGGTCTTCTGGGTCGCCGGGGCCGCTCCGCGGTGCGCGGCGGTGCCGCCGGCCGCCGCTGCGTGCGTCGTCGCGCCGTGCGACGCGTGCGGCGTTGCGTCGGTGGCCGTCGTGGGGTGTGTTGCGTCGGTGGTCGTCGCGCCATGCGGCGTTACGTCGGTGGCCGTCGCGCCATGCGGCGTTGCATCGGTGGCCGTCGCGCCGTGCGGAGGCGCGATGTGGTCAGTCGCTCTGGGCGCGGGTTGCTTGTGTTCGCTTGCCGCGGGCCCGATCGGCGTAGCGGGCGACCCAGGCCGCGTCCGGTCCTCCGCGTGCGCACGAGGCAGTGTGCCCGGCGCTGCAGGGTATACGCGATCATGACCCGGAGAGTGCCCTCCGGTTGGGGCCTCCGGGTGGCGAGCGGGTGCATGCCCTCCCGCCGGTGCCTCTGCGTGGTGAGCGGGCGCGTGTTCTCCGGCTGGGGCCTCTGCGTGGCGAGCGGATGCATGCCCTCCGGGTGGCGTGACCGCCTCGTGAACGGGCGTGTGGCCTCCGGTTGGGGCGAGCGACTCGTGAACGGGCCTGTGAGCCCCCGCCAGTGCCTCGGGGTGGCGAGCGGGCGCGTGCTCTCCGGCTGCCGCCTCTGCTTGGCGAGCAGGTGCATGGCCTCCCGCCGGTGCCTCGGGGTGGCGAGCGGGCGCGTGGCCTCCGGTTGGAGCGTCCGCTTGGCGAGCGGGTGCATGCGCTCCCGCCGGTGCCCCGGGGTGGCGAGCGGGCGCGTGTCCTCCGGTTGGCGTGACCTCCTCGTGAACGGGCGCGTGTCCTCCGGTTGGCGCCTCGGATTGATGAGCGGGTGCATGCGCTCCCGCCGGTGCCTGTGCCTGGCGAGCGGACGCGTGCTCTCCGGTTGGCGCCTCTGCTTGGCGAGCGGATGCATGCCCTCCCCGGAGCGCGACCGTTTCGTGAACGGGCGCGTGTCCTCCCACCGGCGCGACCGCTTCGTGAGCGGGTGCGACCTGGTCGTCACCGCTGCCCACCTGACGCGCCCGGGCCTGGCCCTCGCCGTCAGCTGCTCCCTCCGGCATCGCCCACGCGTTCGAGTCGATCTCGGCGCCGGCGGCCTCCTGGGGTGTCGCGGCGGCGCTCGAGGTGCCCACCGCGCTGCCGTTCGTCGCCGAGGGCGGGAGACCCTCCACCAGCGTGCTCTTGCCCGGCCCCGTTGTGCCCGGATCCAGCATGCCCTTGCCGGAAGCCGGCATGCGCGGGTCCATCCCGGGACCACGAGCGTCGTGCCTGCGAGACCTGAGTTCGTAATTTCCCACGAAGCCCCCGGCGGCTGTGTGCGCTGTATACGGAGTCCCTCCGCGGACGGTTCCCTTCCATTCGCGCATTTGCATCCTCGCGGTGCAAATGCTGCAACAGCACCGGGCCACACAGTAATGGCGGCCACCATCGCTGACTCCGTCGATGACGCTCCACCCGACGCCGGCTTCTTCGGCGCGACCGTGGTCGACCGGCCACTCGCGTACCTGGTCGACGCCGCCGTCGCCGAGCACCTGGCGCGCCCCGGCCGAGTCGACGCCGCCCCGGCCGAGTCGACGCCGAGGTCACCACGATCGCCGAGATCGCGAGCGAGGGCGGCCGCAAGATCCTCGAGTCTGCACAGGCGGCGCTCGCGAGACGTCAACGCTCGGCTCGTCGTGGGCGACCGCGAGCAGGATGGGGTCGGACGCCGCGACCGTGATTTGGATAGGCCGGGTCTTGTCCGCACATACCTCGCGGGGTTCGCGCAGGACGGGTGGTGATTCGGCGGGCGCGGCTCCGACACCCATCCGCGCAGCAGCCCACGGCGGGCCGAGCGTGTTCGCGTTCTCCTGGGCGCCATGTCCCACGTTCCCGCCTAGCGCGTGAAGCGGACGGTGCCGCCGAGGCGGATCGAGAACAGCCGGCCGAGGTCGGCGCGGGCGACGACGGCGATGACCGGGTAGCCGCCGGTGGTCGGGTGCTCGGGGCCCAGGACGATCGGCTTGCCGTCGCGCGGGACCTCGATCGCGCCGAGCACCATCGGCCGCGAGACCTCGGGCGCGTCGGTGCGCGGCAGGGCAGGGCCATCGAGCCGGGTGCCGACGCGATCGCTGCTGGGCAGGATGCGGTACTCGGACGACAGCAGCAGGTCCAGAGCTGTCGGCAGGAACGACGCGGGATCCGGACCGGCGATCAGGCGGATCGGGGTGTCCGGCGGGGCGGCGGCGCCAGGCGGCGGCGGGACGACCTCGGCGAGCCCGGCGGTGTCGAACCGCTGGCCGGTGCGGACCAGGCCGCCGAGGCCGGCGCACAGCAGGGCGCCGCGGCCGCCGAGCAAGAGCGGCGCCGCGAGGCCGCCGCGGACGGCGAGGTAGGCGACGCGGCGCGGCTCGCTGGCGATGACGAGCTCGCCGCCGGCGGGCAGCTCGCGTGGCGCGAGGGTGTCGGTCGCGATGCGCAGCGGGCGCTCGGCGCGGAGGGTGAGCTGGCCGAGGATCTCGAGCGCGGGCGCATCGTCCGGGTTGCGGACGGCGCGGTTGGCGGCGATCAGGCGGTCGGCGACCAGCGCGCCGCCGGGCGGCACGGCCTCGTGCATCCGGCCGGGGCGACCGAGGTCCTGCACGGTGACGAGGCCGAGGGCGCGGACGACGGACAGGCTCATGGCACGAACCGCACGCGATCGCCGAGCTGGAGCAGCGGACCGTCGGGACCGAACAGCTTGACGCCCGCCGAGCCGATCAGGTGCCAGCCGCCGGGCGAGTCGAACGGGTACACCGCGCTCTGCAGGCCGGCGATCGCGATCGAGCCGGCGGGGACCCGGGTGCGCGGCGTCGTGCGGCGCGGCAGCTCGAGCGCGGGCGGCAGGCCCGCGAGGTAGGCGAAGCCCGGGGAGAACCCCATGGTCTCGACGGTGTAGGTCGCACCGGCGTGCAGCGCGCACACGTCGTCGGGGTGGCGGCCGAGCGCCGCGGCGACGCTCGCGAGGTCAGGGCCGTTGTAGGTCGCGGGGATCGCGACGTCGCGGCCGGGATCGGGGTCGTCGGGGGCGGAGTCCAGCGCGGCGATCCAGGCCGGATCGACGCGCGGCTCGGCGGCGAAGTACGCGGCGACGTCGGTGCGCGCGACGACGACGTCGACCACGCCGGGCCACGCGCGCACCGCGCGCATCAGGGTCCGCGCCGAGCGCGCCGGGCGCGCGAACCGGATCGCGCGATCGCCGAGCGGGATCCAGTCAGCCATGCAGCGCCTCGTGGACCGCGCCGGCGATCGCAAGCGCGCCCGGGGTGTCGGCGTGGCAGCAGATCGTGTCGACCCGCCCGGCCAGCAGGCGGGCCTGGGCGGCGGCCTCGGCGGGGTCGGTCAACAGCGCGCCCGGCTCGCTGCGCGGCACAAGGCCGCCGTCGGGGCGCATCCGGCGATCGGCGAAGCCCTCGCTGGCGTAGCGAGCGCCGTGCGCCGCGGCGGCCTCGCGCAGCGCGCCGGTGGGCGGGCCGATCACGGTGACGGACTCACCGAGCTCGCCGACCGCGGCGGACACGACGGCGCGCGCCAGCGCAGGGCTCTGGTTGGCGTCGTGGTAGAGCGCGCCGTGCGGCTTGACGTACGCGACGGCGCGATCGTGGCGCCGGGCGATCTCGGCGAGCGCGGCGCACTGGTCTGCGACCGATGCCGCGAGCGCGTCGGGCTCGATCGCCAGCGTGCACCGGCCGAAGCCCGGCCGGTCGGGGTATGACGGGTGGGCGCCGATCACCCGTCCCGCGCGGACGCACCACGCGACGACCCGCTCCATCGACGCGGCGTCGCCGGCGTGGCCGCCGCACGCGATGTTGAGGACGTCGAACTTGGCCCACAGCTCCTCGGGCTCGTCGTCGTGCTCGCCTGCATCGAGGTTCATCAGCGCCATGCCGGCATTGTATCCGGGCCGGCCGGATCGTCACAGCCCGTCACAGCCCGTCACAGCCCGTCGCCCGCCCTGCGCACCGGCTCGGTCCACGGTTGATCGCGGGCGAGCGCGCCCGCGCGGCGGACCAGCCCGGCGGGCAGCGCGCCGGTGGTCGCGGCCTCGAACGCCGCGACCAGCTCGGCGATCGAGGCGAGCCGTGCGTCGCGCGACTTGGCGAGCGCGAGCAGGATCACGCGCTCGAGGTCGGCGTCGACCCGGGCGATCGCCGACGGCCGCAGCGGCATGTCGTGGATGACGGCGTGGAGCAGCGACGGAGTATCGCCGGCGGAGAACGGCACGCGGCCGGTGACGCAGCGGTAGATCACGGCGCCGAGCGCGTAGACGTCCGCGCGGTGGTCGACCGGCTCGCCGCGCGCCTGCTCGGGCGACATGTACGCCGGCGTGCCGATCACACCGCCGTGGGTCAGCGTGCTGGAGCTGTCGGTGAGCGCCGCGATCCCGAAATCGAGGACCTTCCAGGTGCCGTCGTCGCAGCGAAACAGGTTGTGGGGCTTGACGTCGCGGTGGACCACGCCGGCGGCGCGCGCGTGCTCGAACGCGCGGCCGATCTGGGCCAGCAGCTCGGCGAGGTCGACGCCGGTCAGCGTGCCCTGGCCGCGCAGCAGGTCGGCGAGCGTCTGGCCGCGCAGCCGCTCCATCGCGAGGAACGGCAGGCCGCCGTCGGGCGTCGCGGCCTCGAGCACGCGGACCACATGCGGCGAGTCGATCGCGCTCGCGACCTGGACCTCGCGGACGAACCGCTCGACGTGGCGCGCCTCGGACACCAGCTCGCGGCGCAGCAGCTTGACCGCGGCGGGCGCGCAGGTCGCGGCGTGGTGCGCCTCGTAGACCTCGCCCATCGCGCCGCGGCCGAGCACGTTGCCGAGCTGCCAGCTGCCGACGGTGTGATCGGTGAACCGGCCGGGCCCGCCGACCTCGCTGGCGCGGTCGAGGTCGGCGCGCAGCTCGGCGAGCTGGACGTCGCGCTGCGCGGCGAGCCGGGTCGCGTGCTGGAGCTCGGCGATCGCGTCGAGCGAGGTCCGCCGGGTCGCGCGCGCCAGCCAGAAGCACAGCGCATAGGCGACCTGCACGCACAGCTGGCCGGCGATCTGGGCGGCGACCGTGGCGTGGCGACCGACCGGATAGAACCCGGGATCGCGGAGCGCGCCGCCGATCACCAGGCCGGCCTCGACCGCGTGCGCGCCCGCGGCGATCGCGTAGATCGCGACCGCGCTCGCGGTGCTCTCGGTCCGGCAGAAGAAGTACAGCCCGAGCAGGACCATGACCGGCGCGGCCGAGAACGCGCCGACGTACAGGATGCCGAGCTGGCCGCACACGATGCCGGCCAGCGCGAGCAGGTTCATCCGCGCCGGGCGGTAGGCCGCCGGATCGCGCAGCGCGCGGTACATCCACGCGCTGCCGGCGACGCCGACCGCGAGCGCGGCGGCGAGCGCCCATGCGATCCGGGGATCGCCGGGGACGACCGGCAGCGCGATCGCGACGCCGACCGCGATGATCCAGCCGATCCGCAGGAACGCGCGGGTCCGGCGGACCTCCTCGACCCGCAGCGCGTCGCTCGGGCTGGCCAGCGCGGGCGGCCGGGCGCCGGTCATCGCCGGACTTCCCACGGCCGGCGGCGGATCAGCGCATCGGCGCGCGCGCGGGTCGCGGCGTCGAGCGCGCCGGCGAGCGCGGCGTCGAGCGCGCCGGCCAGCGCGGCGCCGCTCGCGAACCGATCGCCGGGCGCCTTGGCGAGCGCGATCGCGCAGACTCGATCGAGGTCGGCGGGCAGCTCGGCGAGCGTGCTCGGCCGCGCCGGCATGCGGTGGACGATCGCATACAGCAGCGCGGCGGGGTCCGCGGCGTCGTACGGGGGGCGGCCGGTCGCGCAGCGGTAGGCGATCGCACCGAGCGCGTGGAGGTCGGCGGCGGGGCCGGCCGGCTGACCGAGCGCCTGCTCGGGCGCCATGTAGTGCGGCGTGCCGATCACGGCGGGTTCGTCGGGCGCGGGCTCGGCCGCGATCCGCGCGACCCCGAAGTCGAGGATCTTCCAGGTGCCGTCGTCGCAGCGGAACAGGTTGGTCGGCTTGACGTCGCGGTGGACCACGCCGGCGGCGGCCGCGGCGTCGAGCGCCGCGCCGATCTGCCGGGTCAGCGCGCGCAGCGCGTCGGCGGGCAGCCGGGGCTCGCGGCGGAGCAGCTCGGCGAGCGTGGCGCCGTGCAGCCGCTCCATCGCGAGGAACGCCGGTGCGTCGCCGGGGGGCCCGGCCGACCCGCCGAGGATGCGCACGACATGCGGCGAGTCGATCGCGCGGCCGGCCGCCAGCTCGCGGGCGAACCGGGCGCGCTGGGCCGGGTCGCCGGCCAGCCCGGGGCGCAGCAGCTTGACCGCGGCCGGCGCGCCGGTCGCGATCCAGCGGGCGTCGTAGACCTCGCCCATCGCGCCGCGGCCGAGCACGGCGCCGAGCCGGAGCTCGCCGATCACCTGGTCGGTGTGGCGGCCCGGGCCGGCGCGCGCTCGCTCGAGGTCGCCGAGCAGCTCGTCCATCATCGCGGCGCGCTGCGAGGCCAGCCGGGTCGCGCGCTGCAGGTCGTCGATCGCCGCGAGCGACGCGGCGCGGAACTGGCGCGCGGTGTAGTACGCGAGCCAGAACGTCGCGAGCACGAACAGCGCGCCGGCCGCGAGCGCGGCGCCGCCGGTCGGGACGTCGGACGCGAACACGCCGGGGTCGGCGATCGCACCGCTCGCGATCGCCGCCGCGATCGCCGCGTAGCACACCGCCGCGCCGGCGAAGATCCCGCGCGCGATCCGCTCGGCCTCGGTCCGCGCCACGAAGTGGATGCCGATCACGATCAGGATCGGCGCGGCGGAGAACGTGCCGTACAGCAGCACCGCCAGGTGACCGTTGACGACGCAGATCACCGCCAGCGTCAGCAGCGCCCGCCGGGTGTACCTGCGCGGGTCGGCGAACGCGCGGTGGTAGCCGAAGCTGACGATCATCCCGATCACCACGCCGGCGACGAAGCTGATCGCGAGCGCGCGCGGTGCGTCGATCACGGGCACCGTCCCGATCCCGAACAGGCTGAGCAGCCAGCCCATCCGGATGAACAGCCGGGTCCGCGCGATCTCCTCGTCGCGCATCGCGTCGATCGCTGTGACCGGCGCCGTGACCGGCGCGATCGCCGCAGCGGGCCGCGCGGCCGGCGGGGAGGCGAGCGCGCGGGCCAAGGGCGCGATCGACGGGACCTCGCCGGCGGGCAACAGCGCGGTGGTCTCGCCGCTCGGCAGCGCCGCGTGGTGCGCCGGTTGCTGGGGGTGCTCGTCGGCCGCGCCGGCCATCGCGGACCAGTCTACGCCGCACTCGGCGCAGCTTCACGTACATGCTCGTGTGGCGGCGCGGTGACGCTCGCGTGGCAATCGGAGCGCGAGGTTCGTGCGCCAGATCGCACCGGGTCACCTCCGGCCCGATCCCCGCTCGATCATGCCGCCCCGCTGTTTCCAGCCCGTCAAACAGGACTCGTACAACCACCTCGCGATCCGCACGATGGCGCGACGTTGCGCACATCTCCCGCGGCCACCAGGAGGGATACACGCATGTTCGAGACTCGAAGGTTTGTGCTCCAGGGAAGCATTGTCTCGGCGGCCTTGCTGCTCGCCAGCGCGTTGCCCGGCGCCGGATGCGCCGGGGATACCGGGCCCGCCGGCGCCAAGGGTGATCCGGGCGCCGCGGGTGCCGCGGGCGGACCGGGATCGCAGGGCAGTCCGGCCCCGGTGCCCGACACGAGCGATCAGGCCGCCAAGTTCGCGACCGCCACGCCGATCAAGCACGTCGTGATCATCTTCGGCGAGAACGTGTCGTTCGATCACTACTTCGGCACGTACCCCACGGCGAAGAACCTGACCGGTGAGACCCCGTTCATCGCAGCCGCCGGGACGCCGAAGCCGAACAATCTCTCGACGCCGCTCGACGTGAACAACGCCTTTGCCCCGCTCACGGGCGTGGATCTGCTCAACAGCAACCCGAACCAGATCCCGGATCCCAACAACCCGGACGCCCTGATCCCCGCCAACCCGGTCCGGCTGTCACCGTCGCAGGCATCGACCGCGGACCAGGGCCATAACTACAAGCCCGAGCAGCAGGCGTCGCACGGCGGCGCGATGGACCAGTTCCCACAGTTCACCGGCACTGCCAACCCGCTTTCGCTGCCTCCGCCCAACGACAAGAGCCTGGTCATGGGCTACTTCGACGGCAACACCGTCACCGCGATGTGGAACTACGCCCAGCACTTCGCGATGAACGACAACTCGTGGACCACGCAGTTCGGTCCGTCGACGCCGGGCGCGATCAACCTGATCGCGGGCCAGACCAACGGCATGAGCATGGGCAACAAGCCGTTCACGATGTTCTCGGCCAGCCACGTCGTCGCCGACGGGCAGGGCGGCTTCACGATGATCGGCGACACCGATCCGCTCAACGACGTGTGCTCGACGTCGTCGGAGCAGAACCTGATGGCGGGCAAGAACATCGGCGATCTGCTCAACGTCAAGGGCATCACGTGGGGCTCGTTCATGGGCGGCTTCGACATCAACCTGACCAACGCCAACGGGACGTTCGGCTGCAATCGATTCACCAACCCGACCCCGACGCCGTTCACGGGACCTTCGTTCGATTACATCGCGCACCACGCCTGGTTCCAGTACTACGCGTCGACTGCCAACCCGAAGCACCTGCGGCCGAGCTCGGTGCAGGCGATCGGCTCCAGCAAGACCACGGACGGCAAGACGGAGCCGGCCAACCACAACTACGACTCGCACGACTTCTTCGAGGCGCTCGCCGCGGGGAATCTGCCGGCGGTGAACTTCGTCAAGGCGCCGGCGTTCCAGGACGGCCACGCTGGTTACTCCAACCCGATCGACGAGCAGGCGTTCATCATCAACGTGGTCAACGCGCTCCAGGACAGCAAGTTGTGGGCGACCACGGCCGTGATCATCGCCTACGACGACTCCGACGGCTGGTACGATCACCAGGCGCCGCCGATCGTCAACCCGTCGTTCGACGCGAACGCCGATCAGCTCAACGGCGCCGGCACCTGCAACACGACCAGCGCCCAGCAGGGCCACGCGGTTGCGACGGCGGCGCTGCCCGGCGCCAGCGTCAACATGCCGGTGAACGGCCGGTGCGGCTACGGCACGCGCATGCCGCTGATGGTGATCTCGCCGTTCGCCAAGCCGAACTTCATCGATCACACGCTGACCGACCAGACCTCGGTTCTGAGGTTCATCGAGGACAACTGGCTGAGTGGCCAGCGCATCCAGCCCGGCGCGTCGATGGACACCATCGCTGGCAAGATCGACAACATGCTCGACTTCTCGGCCCCCGCGACTGCCGAGCTGCCCACGCTGCGACTCGACGCTCGCACCGGCATGGCGACCGCGAACTAGCGTACGCTCCGCGACAATGGCCCTGTCCCGACGACAGCTGCTGCGCGGCGCCGGCCTGGCGGCCGCCTGGATCGGCGGAGCGCGCGCAGGGGCGGTGCCCGCGCCGGCACCCGCCGGCCACGCCGCCGCCATGGCGAAGCGGCGCCCGGTGCCGCTGCCGCGCCCGCTGCGGATCGCCGAGCTGCCGAAGTTCGTCGATCCGCTGCCGGTCCCACCGCTGGCGGCGGCGGTCGGCACCGCGCCGGATCCGGGGCGGCCGGGGCGCACCGTGCCGCTCTACCGCGTGGCGATGCGCGAGGTCGAGCTCCGGGTCCATCGCGACGTCAGGCCGACCCGGTGCTGGAGCTACGGCGCCGGCGTACCGGGTCCGACGTTCGACGTGCGCTCGGGCCAGCCGCTCGCGATCGAGTGGCGCAACGAGCTGCCGGCGAAGCACTTCCTGCCGATCGATCACACGCTGTGCGGCGCCGACGCCAGGCTGCCCGAGGTCCGCACGGTCGTCCACGTCCACGGCGCCCGGGTCCCGCCGGAGAGCGACGGTGCTCCCGAGCGCTGGTTCCCGCACGGCGGCTCGCGGACCGTGCATTACCCCAACCGCCAGGACGCCGCGACGCTCTGGTACCACGACCATGCGATGGGGATCGAGCGGCTCAACCAGTACGCGGGGCTGTTCGGCGCGTACCTGGTGCGCGACGCCGTCGAGGACAAGCTCGGCCTGCCGAGCGGTCGTCACGAGATCCCGCTGTTCGTGTTCGATCGCATCCTGGACGCGGACGGCCAGCTGCATTACCCGACCTCGGGCGTGCCCGAGTCGCCATGGGTCTCGGAGATGTACGGCGACGCGATCCTGGTCAACGGCAAGCTCGCACCCGAGCTGGAGGTCGAGCGCACGGCCTACCGGTTCCGGATCTGCAACGCATCGAACGCGCGCTTCCTGTACCTCGCGCTGTCCAGCGGCTCGCCGTTCGTGCAGATCGGCAGCGACCAGGGCCTGCTGCCCCGGCCGGAGCGCGTCGCCACGCTGTCGCTCGCACCCGCCGAGCGCGCCGACGTCATCATCGACTTCGGCGCGCTGGGCGGCCAGTCGATCGTGCTGATGAGCCAGGCCTTCCAGCTGATGCGGTTCCGCGTCGCGCCGGGTCCGGCGGCCGGCGCCTGGCAGGTGCCGGCCGCGCTGCGCGACGTCCCGCGCACGCCGCGCACGGCCGCGGTCAAGACCCGGACGCTCGCGCTCGACGAGTACCAGGACGCCACGTACGGCATGGTGATGCTGCTCGACGGCAAGCGCTGGCGCGATCCGGTGACCGAGAAGCCGGTGCTCGACACGGTCGAGATCTGGGAGCTGGTCAATTACACCGGGGATACCCACCCGATCCACCTCCACCTGGTCCGGTTCCAGATCCTCGACCGCCAGAAGTTCGACATCGACGCGTTCCGGTTCGAGCACAAGATGCAGCTGATCGGCCCGCCGATCCTGCCCGAGCCGGCCGAGCTGGGCTGGAAGGACACCGTGCAGGCCCACCCCGAGTCGATCACGCGGATCATCGTCCGGTTCGAGAGCTACGCCGGGCGCTACGTCTGGCACTGCCACGTGCTCGAGCACGCCGCCAACGAGATGATGCGGCCGTTCGAGATCGTCCGGCCGGGCGCGCGGCGGACCTGAACGCTCGCTACAGCTTGACCTTGACCCGCAGCCCGGCGACCAGCGCGTCGCTGCCATCGCCGCCGGGGTGGTGGAACCACTGCAGGTCGGGCTGCAGGCTGAAGAACGCGGTCAGTCGCAGCTTGTAGAACGCCTCGACGAAGTACTCGTCGCCGGGGCCGGGGCTGCCGCCGAGCGGCTCGGCGACCCGGAAGGTGCCGGCGCCGAGCCCGACGGTGTCGTTGCGGCGCGGGCCGATGCCGTGCCACGCCGCCGAGCCGCCGGCGTAGCGGGTCACCGGCGTGCGATCCGGCCGCGCCCAGCTCGCCCGCAGGATCACCGTGAGGCCGCGCGGGTCGTCGGGGTTGCTCGGGTGGAGGTAGATCCGCTCGTCGTTCTGGACGAACCAGCCGGCGTTGCTGTCGAACGTGCGCGGCATCGCGGGGTCAGGTGACCCGACTTCCATGAAGTCTCCGGACCGCCACCATGCACCGGCGCTGGTCGTGCCGCCGTCGCGGTCGGCCGGACCGTAGTGGTGGGTCGCCGCGGCGGCGCCGACCAGCGTGTAGCCGTTGCCGGACTGGAACGCGCTGGTCAGCCCGAACCCGCCGACGTCGGGGCTGCCCTCGTAGATCCCGGCCTTGCCGGTCAGCCACGTCACCGGCTGCGCCGCGACGAGCACGCCCAGGCCCGTGGTCGGGTACGACGGCAGCGGCGAGGTCGGGTACATGCCGAAGTTGTTGTTGATGAAGTTGCCGCCGAACCGGGGCGTGCCGAAGTCGCGGTTGGCGTCCTGCTTGCCGATCCGGATCCGCAGCCGCTCGTCGAGCGCGGTCTGCTCGAAGAACAGCTCGGTCAGCTGGGTGTAGGGCTCGGCCTCGAGGTTGGTCACCGGCTGGGCCGAGCCGACGGCGCCGGTGATGCCGCTGTCGCCGTGGTTGTTCTGGCCCAGCGCGTAGAACGTGCCGCCGTCCCACAGGCCGAGCTTGTGGGTGTCGAGCGTGATCGCCGCGTCGAGGTGGCCGAGCACCGAGCTGTCGCCGCGCGCGGTGAACACCTCGCTGGCGTAGAACACGTCGATCGTCACGCCGCGGTCGACCAGCGCGCTGCGCGCGCCACCCCAGTTGCCGGTCAGGTGCTCGCCGTCGAGCCAGCCGTGCTCGGCGGGCGGCTGCGGCGCCTCGGCGGCCGGGCCGGCGGCCCCCTGCGGCTCCGGCTGGGCTTGCGCCGGTCCGGCGGTCAGCAGCGCCGCGGCCAGGACCGCGATCGCCGTGAATCCGATCGCGCGCCGGGCCGCGGATCCGACGAGCGCGTCGTACACCCCACCGAACTGCATGCCGCATCGTCGCCGATCTGGCGCCGGCCGTGGCAGGCAGGCCGGCGGTGGGGCGATCTGACCCGGTCGCTCAGCCGACCGGGAACCCGCGATCGCGCATCAGCGCGTCGGTATCGACGTCGCGCCCGCGGAACGCGCGGAACGCCTGGTGCGGCGGGATCGAGTTGCCGACCCGCATCACCGACTCGAGCAGCCGCCGGGCGATCGCCGGATCGTAGAAGCTGCCGGCCTCGCGGAACGCCTCGGCGGCGTCGGCGACCAGCGTGTCCGCCCACAGATAGGCGTAGTACCCGGCGGAGTAGCCGTCGCTCGCGAAGATGTGGCCGAACTGGGTCGGCCGGTGGCGCATCACGATCTCCGTCGGGCAGCCGATCTCGGCCATCACGCGGCGCTCGAACGCGATCGGATCGATCCCACGGGGGGCTCTGCCCGCCGCCCCGCCGGCGGAGCCGTCGGGGTCCCCACCCCCCGTCTCGCTGCGCTCGATCGGCGGGACGGGCGCGGTGTGGATCTCGAGGTCGTAGATCGCCGACGCCAGGTACTCGACGGTGGCGAACCCCTGGTTGAAGTGCCGCGCGCGCTGGATCTTGGCGACCAGCTCGGCGGGGATCGGCGCGCCGGTCTGGTAGTGCCGCGCGAACCGGCCGAGCACCTCGGGCGTGGCGAGCCAGTGCTCGTGGAGCTGGCTCGGGAACTCGACGAAGTCGCGCTGGACGCTGGTGCCGGCGAGGCTCGGGTAGCGGA
>DATAPF010000696.1:0-37475 GCA_036265355.1 Kofleriaceae bacterium
GAGAACGACATCATGGACAAGGCGTTCGATGTCCGCCCCGAGTCGCGGCTCGGCTGCCAGGCCCGGCTCGGCGACGACGACGTCGGCGTCGAGATCAAGGAGGAGAGGCTGCGGGCAAGGCTCGACGAGAACCCCGAGGAGCGCAAGAAGGCGCACGCGGGGTGACCGCGTCCAGCTGGTCGGACCACTGCAGCAAATCGCTGCACCGAGCCCTGCTAAATCTGGCGACTGTCGCAAATCGTTGCGGGCTGGCAACAAACGCACGAAATCCACTCAGCAATTCGATTGTGACGATTCTGAGTATATCTGGCGTTCGTATTGCCATTTAAAACGACTGTCGATGCGATTGCCACAGATACTTTCATACATACGGTTCTGCAGATTACGCTGCACGATGTGAGTGCTCCGGAGCCCGGACGGCTACTTGGTAAGTACCAGCTGATCGCCGAGCTCGCGCGCGGTGGCATGGCCATCGTCTACCTGGCGCTCGTGCAAGGCCCCGGCGGCTTCACCAAGCTCGTGGTGGTCAAGGAGTTGAAACCCGAGCTCATCGAGGAGCCCGCGTTCCTCACGATGTTCCTCGATGAAGCGCGTCTCGCGGCGAAGCTCAGCCACGCCAACATCGTCCAGACCAACGAGGTCGGTAACGATGGCAAGCGCACCTTCATGGCGATGGACTATCTCGACGGCCGCGGCCTCGACCGCGTGCGCCGGCGAGCGCGCGCATCCGGGCAGGACCTGTCGCTCCCGATCCACCTCCGGATCCTCTGCGACATGCTCGCCGGATTGCACCATGCGCACACACTGACTGACTTCGACGGCACAGCGCTGGCGATCGTCCACCGCGACGTCAGCCCGCAGAACGTGTTCGTGACGTTCGATGGGCAGGTCAAGCTGCTCGACTTCGGGATCGCCAAGGCGGCCGACTCGCTGAACGAGACCCGGGTCGGCGTGCTCAAGGGCAAGGTGTCGTACATGTCGCCCGAGCAGGCGCGCGGCCAGAAGGTCGACGCGCGCGCCGACGTGTTCTCGGCCGGGGTCATGCTGTGGGAGGCGCTGACCGGCCGCAAGCTGCGCGAGGGCCAGAACGACCAGCAGATGCTGTGGGCGCTGGCGTCCGGGGACCTGCCGCGCGCGTCGTCGATCAAGCCGTGGGTGCCGCCGGAGCTCGACGCGATCTGCGCGCGCGCGATGGCGTGGGATCGCGACCACCGCTATCCGTCGGCCGGCGAGCTGCAGCACGAGATCGAGCACTACCTCGCGGTGACCGGGACCTCGGTGGCGAGCCGCGAGGTCGGGCTGTGTGTGTCGGAGCTGTTCCGCGAGGATCGGGTGACGATCAACGCGATGATCGAGTCGCACCTGGCGCGCGGCCGCGGCGAGCCCGAGGCGCTCCCGATCCTCGATGTCTCGGCGCGCGGGTTCACGCCGTCGTACCAGGGCGAGCAGCGCCGCGGCTCGGGGCCGTTCACCGTGCCCCAGCTGGCGGCGTCGCTCGACGAGCCGGGCTCGCAGGCGGGGGACGCCCCGTCGCACAGCCGCTCGCGCGAGGTGCCGCGCCCGGCGCCGGGCGCGCTGCGCCGCCGGGTGCCGGTGATCGCCGCGGCCGCGGCCGGCACGCTGATCGCCAGCGTGATCATCTGCGTCGGGCGAACCGGCAACGACGCGGCGCCGTCCGGTGAGCGGGTGCGCGCCGAGCTGCAGGTCGCCGCCCCACCGGCGCCGCTCGCGGCCCCGGTCGTGTCGGAGCCCGGTGCGGCGGCGCCGCCGGCGAGCCCGGCCCCCGCGCCGGCGCCGGCGTTCGTCACCGTCAAGGTCCGGGTCAGCCCCGACAACGCGACGATCACGATCGACGGCGCTCATGTCACCGGCAACCCGTTCTCCGGCAAGTACGTCGCCGACGGCGCGATCCACCAGGTCCGGGCGACCGCGCCGGGCTACGTCCCTCAGATCGAGGCGGTCGAGTTCACCGGGAAGGTCACGGTCAATCTCAGCCTGGCGCGCGACGTCGGGCCCCGCATCCCCCCGATCGCCAGCCCCGTCGCCGCCCACCCGGTGCGGCCGCCGCCGGTGCGGCCGCCGGACCACGCCGAGTCGGCCATGCCGCCGCCGCGAGCCGAGCCTGCGATCGCTGCGGAGCCCAGGGAGTCCCGCGACAAGGAGCCCCGGGACAAGGAGCCCCGGACGCTCACCGACACCGACGTCAATCCCGCTGGTGGCACTGCGCCCCAGCGCCCGATCGATCGCAATGATCCCTATGGAGGAGGCCCATGACCCGCTGGTTCGCACCGATCGTCCTGGGCGCCGCACTGCTTGGACTCGCGGCGCCCACCGCGCTCGCCGATCCGCCGGCCGCATCCCCGGTCAAGGAAGCGACCAAGCACTTCCATCGCGGCGTCGCGCTGTACAGCGAGGCCGACTACCGCGGCGCCCTGACCGAGTTCAAGCGCGCCTACGAGATCGCGCCCAACGCCAACGTGCTCTACAACGTCGGTGAGACCTATTACCAGCTCCAGAACTACGCAGCGGCGCTCGCGGTGTTCGAGCGCTACCTGACCGAGGCGGGGACGAATGCGCCGCATCGCCGCGAGGTCGAGCAAACGCTCGAGACCCTGCGGACCCGCGTCGGCAGCGTCCAGATCACCACCAACGTGCCGGACTGCGAGATCACCGTGGACGACGATCTGGTCGGCAAGACTCCGTTCGGCGCACCGGTCGTGGTCAGCGTCGGCCGCCGCAAGATCACCGCGATGCATACCGGGAGAGCCCCCGAAATCCGGTTCGTCGAGGTCTCGGCGGGCGACACCGCGGAGGTCGCGCTGTCGCTCACCCCGCTCGGTAGCGGCGCCGTCGCCCGCCCCGGTGTGACCGCCCCGGGCGAGACCGGCGGCGTCGATCTGGTCAGGGTCGGCTGGGTGACGACCGGCGCGCTCGCCGCCGGCACGGTCGCGACCGGGATCTGGGCCTACGTCGCGTCGCGCCAGCTCCAGGACGCCCGCCACACGTTCCCGACCACGGGCGGCGAGCTCGACAGCAAGGCGTCGCGGGCCAGGACGCTGGGGATCGTCGCCGACGTGGTGGGCGCCGCGACCATGGTCGCCGGTGCGATCACGCTCAAGCTCACGCTGTCGCGCTCGCCGTCGCACGAGGTCCACGTCGCGGTCGTGCCGGGCGGGATCCAGCTCGCGGGCGCGTTCCGCTAACCCACGGAGAGTTCATGACATCGCTGCGAACCCTGCCTGGATTGTCGCGCTGGAACCGTGCGGTGGTGTGCCTCGGGCTGCTCCCGGCGCTGGTCGCCGGGTGCAGCGTGCTGCTCGATCACGAGCGCAACCAGTGCGCGTCGGACAAGGACTGCGAGATCTTCGCCGGACACCCGAGCTGCCAGGCCGGGGTCTGCATGCCGTCCGGCCTGGGTCCGCCGGGCTGCTTCTTCGGCGCGCCGAGCGCGTCGGCCGAGTTCGCCAACCAGTGCACCACGGCGGACTGGGTGGCGTTCGACAACTGCGCGCGGCTCGGGCTGTGCAGCCCGGGCGCTCAGCCGCCGGCCGCGATCATGCCGCCGGTGTCCGGCGGCGGCGGGACCCAGCCGTCGCCGCCCCCGCCGCCGACGCTGGAGTGCATCGACAGCAGCCGCCAGGTCGTGGTGATCGGCGGCTCGACCGCGATCCAGCCGTTCCTGTCGGTGGTCGCGCCGCTGATCCCCGGGTTCCAGATCGTCTACCAGCCGTCGGGGTCGTGCACCGGCGTCGACCAGCTGTTCAACCCCGATGCGGCCAAGCGAGCCGTCAAGGACATCCCGGGCAAGGCAGCGCTGCTGTTCAGCCCCGATGGCAAGCTGTCGCAGCCGTGCACGCTGAGCACGCAGAACGGCATGCCGGCGCCGACGATCGCGCTCGACGTCGCGGCGTCGGACGTGTTCGCGAGCTCGTGCAACGCGAGCTACGCGGTCACCGAGCAGGGCCCGATCGGCGAGTACTTCGGGCCGATCCAGCCGATGACGTTCGTCGTGAAGTCGGAGGCGATGGAGAAGTCGATCAGCGCCGAGATGGGCCACGTCGTGTTCGGCCGCGGCAGCGCCGACCCGAGCTCCAGCCCGTACCTCGATCCGACGCTGTACTTCGTGCGCAACTCGGGCTCGGGCACCCAGCAGATGATCTCGCGCGCGATCAACGTCGACGCCGGGCGGTGGTGGGGCGTCGACCGCGGCGGCAGCTCGCAGGTGCGCGATCTGCTGGAGGCGGTCAGCGCGACGCGCGCCAACAGCGCGGTCGGCATCCTGTCGACCGACTTCACGGACCCGGTGCGCCAGCAGCTGCGGATCCTCGCGTTCCAGGCTACCGGCCAGCTGGCCGGCTTCTACCCCGACTCCACCGTGAACACCCGCGACAAGCGCAACGTGCGCGACGGCCACTACGCGATCTGGGGGCCGGAGCACTTCTTCGCGGCGACCCCCGGCGGGGTGCCCAACGCGGCCGCCGCGGCGCTGGTGACCCGGTTCACGCTGTCCCGGCTCGACCCGTCGCTGCTCGACGCGATCATCAGGAGCGGGCTGGTGCCGCCGTGCGCGATGGCCGTGAAGCGGACCTCCGAGATGGGGCCGCTCGAGGCCTACTCGCCGGCGGCGGCGTGCGGCTGCTACTTCGAGGCGACCTTGCCGGGCGGCCAGGCCCCGGCGAGCTGCAAGACCTGCGTCGGGCCGGCGGACTGTCCGACCGACAAGCCGGCCTGCAACAGCGGCTACTGCGAGGCCCAGTAGTCGCGTCGGCCCTCGCGGCCGGGCGGCGGGCGGCGGGCGGCGTTTTCCGCGTGTGATCGCCGTGCGACCGGTGTACCAGAGGGCATGGGCCTGGTCGCGGACAGCCATGCCACCGGCGCGGCCGAGCTCACGCCGCCGGAGGCGCTGCGCTGGGAGTTCTTCCTGCAGCA
Organism: Kofleriaceae bacterium; assembly: GCA_036265355.1. GTDB lineage: Bacteria > Myxococcota_A > Polyangia > Haliangiales > Haliangiaceae > JABFXX01. The sequence goes on from DATAPF010000696.1 coordinate 4,930, forward strand.
GGGCGTGCGGCCGATCTGCACGTTCGTGCGCCGCCGCCAGGGCAGCGCGTGGGGCCCGGCGCGGATCGTGGTGTCGTACCCGGGGGCGCAGCCGGCGCTGCCGCCGGACCCGGTGGTGCCGTGGGATCCGGTGCTCGAGGACTGGCTGCTCGATCACCGGATCGCGGCGCGCGACGAGGCCAACGAGACGGCGCGGTTCGGCCACGCGCTGGAGACCCGGTTCGGCGCGATCGAGCGGCGGTGCGGCAGCGCGACGTTCACCGCGGTGCTGCTGCGCTGCCTCTACGATCTGCGGTGCGAGCTGTACCTGCCGCTGGAGCGCAAGCTCGGGGCGATCCGCAGCTACGAGCCGGATCCGGGCAGCGCGCGCACCGCCGCCGGCGCCGAGCTGACCGAGGTCGTGCGCCGCAGCCAGGACACGCTCGCCGCGCTCGGCTATCCGACCGATCGGGCCGCGGCGATCTTCGGCGACGCGCTCGCGGCCTACCTGCGCGAGCGGTTCGAGCTGTGAGCGCGGCCGCCTACCAGGCGATGACGTGGGCCTCGGGGCCCGGCTCCCAGCAGGTGTCGCTGCCGCGGTACGACACCACGACCAGCGCGGCGCGGCGATCGCGGTCGAGGTAGCCGCCGCCGAGGACTGCGTCGTTGTGGCAGACCTCGGTGCAGCCCGGGCACATCGGCCGGTCGTCGACCAGCCACGACGGCGGCGTCGAGCGCAGGACGCGCGAGGCGGGGCCCAGCACGAGCTCGAGCGTGCTGGGCACCCAGCGCAGCAGCGCGCCGTCGCCGCCGGTGGCGGTGGGCGGCGCCTCGTCGCTGCCGGGGTGGAACTCGAGCGCGTCCATCGCGACCAGGTGCGCGGCGGCATGGCGCTCGTCGAGCCAGACCGCCGCGGCGTCGAACCGGCGCGCGATCTCGGCGGCGGGGAGCTCGTCGACCTCGGTCGCGGTGATCACCGCGAGCCGGCGGACCACGCGGTCGCCGCGGTCCCGCTCGACCAGCGTCAGGTTGGGGTTGCCGCGCCCGCCGTCGCTGTCGCGGTGCGCGACCATGATCGAGCTGCCGTCGCGCGCGATCGCCGGCAGCCCGGAGATCGCGATGTCGCGGCCGCGCCACGCGACGCTGGGCGGCGGGGTGTCCGGCGCGCGCCCGGTCAGCGGCGGCTGCGGCTCGGGACGGGCGCACGCCGCCAGCGCGGCAGCGACGAGCGCGGCGAGGACGGCGCGCATCGCCGCCTACTCGACGAGCTTGAGGTGGCCGCGCTTGCGAGCCTCGTCGTCGGGCTTGGCCGCCGACGGCGACGCGGGCCCGGGCGGCGGGCCGGCGGCCTGGGCCTCGCCGCCGGTCAGCACGTCCTCGGGGACATCCTCGGGCCACACCGTGCCGCGCTGCTCGCCTTCCACCATCGCGGCGTACACCGCGGCCCACGGCAGCACGCAGTGGAACGGCTGGCCGGCGAACGTCAGGGTCCCGGCGATCCCGCGGTCGTCGACCGCGAGGTCCACGATCGCCGGCGTCAGGTTGTACCCGAACCGCAGCACCAGGCTGGGATCGGCGCGGAACCGGGGCGGGACGGTGACCTCGGTCCGCCGCGCGTCGACGTGGACCAGCACCGGACCGCGCGCCAGCAGCGCCTCGAGCGTGCGCTTCTTGTCGGGCGCGCTGGCGTCGTCCTCGTCGATCAGCGAGCCGATCGACGCGACGTCGCGCGACGGCCTGCCGACCAGATCGACGAACTCCTCCTCCGCCATCAGGCCGGCGTCGACCGCGTCGCGCAGGATGCCCTCGGGGCGATCGCCGGCGGCGGCGGTGACGCGCTCGACGGTGCGCTCGCAGCGGGCGGCGTGGCGCAGCACCGCGCCGTGGGCGGCGAGCGCGCTGTGCGCTCCGCTGCGCCAGCGGTGGATCGCGCGCTCGACGTCGACCAGCGAGGTCGACACGCGGTGCTCGATCAGCGCGGTCACCACCGCCTGCAGTCGCTTCAAGGTATCGGGATCGCGCTCGAGCATGGCTGGGGACTTTGTACGACCGTTGGGGCAAGCGTAAAGCCCCGACGGCCGATCGTGATGCAGTTTTTTTCACGGCGTACACGCGCGCAGGGCGAACCTCACGCACAGGTTCCCACGCCGCGCGCGGCACCGTGCGGCGGCGACACCCGCCTACGAGCTTCCACCAAGCCCGCGGCGCAGAGTGACCGCGATCGCGCCCGGGCGGCCGGGCGGCGCGACCGGGCTTGACGCGGCGCCGCGCCCGCGCTCGGCCAGCGCTTGACCCCTCGACTCAGCCCTCCGCAGGAGGCAGGACGAGCCGGACGCCGCACGCCGCCGGCACGCCGGGGCACGGTGGGGCGAGCTTCTCGAGCTCGATCGCGACGCGCGCGCGGGGGTACAGCTCCTGGATCTTGTGACCGATCGCGCCGGCCAGCGCCTCGAGCAGCTTGAACGTCGAGCGCGTGCCGAGTGCGACCACGACCTCGCTGACCTTCCAGTAGTCGACGGTGTCGGCGATCCGATCCGACGCGGCGGCGGCGGCGAGCGACAGCTCCAGCGTCAGGTTGACGCGGAACCGCCGGGTGCCGCGGCGCTCCGCGGCGGTGTAGCCATGGTTGCCTTCGAACTCCAGGCCGCGGACGAACACGCAGTCGGTCACCCGGGGAGGCTACACCCACACGGGGAGGGTGGCTCGGCCATGCGCGAACCCGCGCGGCAACCTCCGGCACTCGACCGCCGCGGCGCGCTCGAGGCTCGCCGCGCCGACCACCGGCGGAACACCTGCGACCGATCGCGGACATCGAGATCTCGTCGAAATCGCTGGCCGGCGCGCGTAGATTCGAGCGTGACATGACCGGCTCGCAAGACGGGGGACTGGCGCGGCGGCTCGGGTTCCGGTTCGGTATCGGGTTCGGCGCCCTGTTGATCTTTCCGTTCCCACTCGACGCGCTGCCGAAGCTGGACTGGCTGACCGAGCCGCTCGGGCAGCCGCTGGTGTGGGTGACCCGGTGGTTCGCCCAGGCCGTGCTCGGTCTCCCCGAGCCGGCGTCGGCGGACACCGGCAGCGGCGATCGCACGTTCGACCACGTCCAGCTGCTGCTGTTCGCGATCGTCGCGGCGATCGGCGCGATCGGCGCGATCGCGTGGTCGGCGCTCGCTCGCCGGCGGTCGTACCCGCGGCTCGCCGCCGTCGCCCATGTGGTGCTGCGCTACTACGTCGCCTACGCGATGCTGGCGTACGGCCTGTCGAAGGTCCTGAGGCAGCAGTTCGGCGACCTGACCCCCCACGAGCTGGGGCAGGTGGTGGGCGACCTGTCGCCCATGGGTCTGCTGTGGCGATTCATGGCGTACTCGGCGCCGTACACGGTGTTCGGCGGGCTGTGCGAGGCGATCCCCGGCGTGCTGCTGCTGTGGCGGCGGACCGCGGCGATCGGTGCGGTGATGGTGATCGCGGTGATGACCAACGTCGTGATGCTCAATCTCAGCTACGACGTGAGCGTCAAGCTGTACTCGATCCGGCTGCTGGTCATGGCCGGCCTGATCGCGCTGCCCGACGCACGGCGCCTGCTCGCGGCGGCGCTCGGCCGCGCGACCGCCGAGGTCCCGACCCGCGTGCGGATGTCGCCGCGGCGCGAGCGCCTGCGCCAGATCGCCAAGGCCGTGCTCCTCGTCGGGATCGCGGTGGGGCTGTGCCTGGAGCTCGGCCTCCGGCAGCGCGACGCGCATCGCCACGAGCTGTACGGCACCTGGGTGGTCGACACGTTCGCGGCCGACGGTGTCGAGCATCCGCCGCTGACCACCGATCCGGTGCGCTGGCACAGCCTGACCGCCCACCCGGCCGTCGTGAGGATCCGGTTGATGCCCGGCGAACCCGATCCGCCGGATCCGGTTCGCGACTACTACGTCTGGAAGGTCGACGAGACCCGCCACACGGTCACGCTGACGATCGATGCCGGCAGGCAGCTCGCGGAGACCTGGCGGTACTCGCGGCCGGCGCCCGATCGCCTGGTGATCGACGGCGTCCACCTCGGCAAGTCGCTGCATGTCGCGCTGCACGCCGCGCCGCCCCCGCGGCTTTTGACCCGCGGGTTTCACTGGATCAGCGACGCGCCGTTCAACCCGTGACGGCTAGGCCTCGGCCTCGTCGGCCTCGGCGGCCTTCTGCCGCTGCAGCTTCTTCTTGATCATCTGGCGCTTGAGCGGGCCGACGAAGTCGACCAGCAGCTTGCCGGTCAGGTGATCGTTCTCGTGCAGCATGCAGCGCGCGAACAGCGCCTCGCCCTCGATCTCGAACGTGGCGCCATCGAGGCCCATCGCGCGGACCTTGCAGCGCATCGGGCGCTTGACCTTGATGTAGATCTCGGGGAACGACAGGCAGCCCTCCTCGCTGTCCTGCTGCTCCTCGGAGGTCTCGATCACCTCGGGGTTGATGAACGCGAGCGGCGGATCGGTCTCGGGCCGGCCGGCGAGCTTGGGCTCGACGATGAACATCCGGCGCGGGTCCCCGAGCTGGAGCGCGGCGATGCCCAGGCCGTTCTCGGCGTACATCGAATCGACCAGGTCCTGGTACAGCTGCCGGACCGACGCGTCGACGGCGGTGACCGCCACCGACGGTTGTCGCAACCGCTCGTCGGGCCAGATCACCACGGGGCGCACCGCCATGGTCCCACCATAGGTGCGGCCGGCACGATTGACAAGCCCCGCCGTGAGCGCCATATACGCCTAATCACATGGTTCTGCGGTACTCGGAAGCGCGCTTACCCACCCCGCATGGCGAATTCCGGGTCGTGGTCTACCGGACCGGGGAGGGGGCGGGCCCCGGATCGACCGCGGTGGGCGCTGTCGCCGAGGAGCACGTCGCGATGGTGCTCGGCGACGTCGGCGGCGGCGAGGTGCTGACCCGGGTCCACAGCTCGTGCTTCACCGGCGAGGTGCTGGGCAGCCTGCGCTGCGACTGCCGGGCGCAGCTGGATGCGGCGCTGGCGCGGATCGGCAGCGAGGGCCGCGGCGTCGTGGTCTACCTGGTCCAGGAGGGCCGCGGCATCGGCCTGGGCAACAAGGTCCGCGCCTACCAGCTGCAGGACGACGGCGCCGACACCGTCGACGCCAACCTCCAGCTCGGGTTCGACGCCGACCACCGGTCGTACGATCTCGCCGCCGGCATCCTGGCCGACCTCGGGGTCGCCTCGGTCCGCCTGATGACCAACAACCCGCAGAAGATCAGCGGCCTGGAGCGCGCCGGGGTGGTGGTGGCCGCGCATGAGCCGCACTGGGTGGCCGCGACCGAGCACAGCGCGGGGTATCTTGCCGCCAAGAAGACCAAGCTGGGGCATCTGGTATAGCCCGCCAGCTGGGTCCGCAAAGGAAGACGATGATCACCGAAGCAGCCGTCAAGCAGGCACTGACCCAGGTCATCGACCCGGCCCTCGGCCACGACATCGTCAGCTACCGGATGGTGCGCAGCGCCGAGGTCCAGGGCGACGACGCGATGATCCGGATCGACGTGCCGACCCACGCCTACCCGCTCGCCAAGCGCCGCGAGCTGGTCGTCCAGATCGAGCAGGCGGTCAAGGCGGTCGGCGCCAGGCGGGTCACCGTGATCCCCGAGGTCGTCACCGCGTTCCTGCCGGCGCCGAGCGACAAGGCGGTGCTCAAGGGCCCCAAGAACGTCATCGCGGTGGCGGCCGGCAAGGGCGGCGTCGGCAAGTCGACGGTCGCGGTCAACCTCGCGCTCGCGCTCGCCCGCCACGGCGCGAAGATCGGCCTGCTCGACGCCGACGTGTTCGGGCCGTCGATCCCGACCATGCTCGGCGCCCCGGAGGTCCCGGCGTCGGCGACCAAGGACTCGCGGATCACGCCGGCGATCCACCACGGCCTGCGCGTGATCAGCGTCGGGTTCTTCGTCGACAAGGGCGAGGCCGTGGTGTGGCGCGGGCCGATGGTCCATCGCCTGCTCCAGCAGTTCCTCGGCGACGTCGACTGGGGCGAGCTCGATTACCTGGTGTGCGACCTGCCGCCGGGCACCGGCGACGTCCAGCTCTCGCTGTCGCAGCTGATCCCGATCGCCGGCGCGGTCATGGTCACCACGCCGCAGGAGATCGCGATCATCGACGTCGTCAAGGGCATCGCGATGTTCGAGAAGGTCGAGATCCCGATCCTCGGGATCATCGAGAACATGAGCTACTACAAGTGCCCCGCGTGCGGCCACTCCGACGAGATCTTCAGCCACGGGGGCGGCAAGCGGCTCGCGCAGGAGGTCGGCGCCGAGTTCTTCGGCGAGATCCCGATCGACACCCGGATCCGGTTCGGCGGCGACGCCGGCGTGCCGCTCGTGATCGCGAGCCCGGACTCCGAGAACGCGCAGCGGTTCATGGATCTGGCGTCGAAGACCGCCCTGAAGATCGCGAGCAACGTGCTGTCCAAGCCCAAGCGGTCGCCGCGGCTGGCGGTGATCAAGTAGCGCGCGCGGTCACCGGGCCCACAGCTCGACCTTGGCCTGGGCCCCGGCGACCAGGTTGCCGTAGCGGAAGTCGACGCGCTGGATGACGCGCGTGCCGCCCGGCAGGACGATGTTGCGCGAGGTCGACTCGGCGCCGAACGCCAGGCGCGTGTGCGCTTCGTAGCGCTCGCCGTTGCCGAACGTGACCACGAGGTCGAACAGCTCGATCGGCGCGCGCTCGACCACGATCATGATCTCGTGGAACCGGCCATCGCGGCGCCCGACGTGGATCACGTCGTGGTCCACGCCCCCGTTGACGAGCCGCTCGCCGAGGTAGTAGAAGCCATTGCGCATCGCGTGCTCCTCGGCCGGGCGGGCCGGCGCGGTCGCGACGACGCAGCCGGCGCCCAGCGCAGCCACGGCGGTGATCAAGGAAACGAGGAATGGGGATCTCATCATTCCGGTGAGACTCGCACGTCCCGTGCCGGTTAAACCCCGACCGGCCGCGTAAACCTGGTTCGCGAGCCGGGATGGACTGCGTCACATTCGCCCGGTGGTCGTGCCGATGGGGCAGCTGTGCCCGACCGCTGACCAGGCCGCTCGCTCAGCGCACTGGGCCGTGCGTGGCTCACCCGCTGTCAGCGGGCCGTGGGCGATTGTCCCACCCCCCTCGCGAACACCTCACAGTTCAGGTCCTCGCGCCCGGTTTGCGTGCGGCTTGCGCGCGAGGTGCTTGGCGTAACTCATCATGGTCATTGCCAGCTGTCACCGGTGTGCAGTGCAGCACCTGCGCCGCGGGAGTCGCCGCCGGAGGGCGCGGGGGCCCCGGCCGTTCGGGTAGTGTCGGGGCCCATGACGCGCTGGATCGTGCTTGTCGTGGCGGCGTGCGGGCACCAGGGGATGGGTGCCAGTCCTGCCGTTGCGCCACCCGCGGATCCGGGGAAGGCGCGCGACGCCGAGATCGCCGCGCGCGCGGCGCCGTTCGTCGACGCGTTCAGCAACTACAGCGCGGTGCTGGCGCCCGACGGGCAGGTCGTGTTCGTGTCGACCCGCGACGGGCTGCCGCAGCTGTACGCCAGCATGGTCGGCGAGCCGGATCAGCCGCCGCGCCGGCTGCCGGGGCCGCCCGAGCGGATGCTCGCGCCGCGGCTGCTGCCCGACGGCAGGACGCTGGTGTTCCTGTCCGACGTCGGCTCGGATCGGAAGTATCACGTGTTCCGGATCGGCCTCGACGGCAGCGGGCTGGTCGACCTGACGCCGGACGGCGAGCTGCGCCGCACCATGCCGCGGATCGCGCGATGGTCGGGGACCATGGTGTACGGCGCGCACGTGCTCGGCGACCAGACGACGCGGGTGTTCGTGCAGACGCTCGACGAACCGCCGCGCGAGATCCATCGCGATCCGAAGGTCGGGTTCGTCGCCGACGTATCGGCCGACGGGCGCCGCGCGCTGTACGTCCAGCAGTGGTCCGTCACCGAGGAGGTGCTGTTCGCGCTCGATGTCGCGACCGGCGCGCCGGCCCGGCTGTTCCCGCCGGACGGCCAGCGCTGCGCGCTGGGCGGGGCGGCGTTCACCGCGGACGGCGCGAGCGCGATCACGGCGTGCGCGGCGCGCGGGCAGCCGTTGCGGGTGGTCAAGCTCGACGCCGCGACCGGCGCGGAGCAGGCGCACTACTGCGAAGCGGGCGCGCCGACCGCCCGGCTGGGCGGCCTCGCGGTGTCGCCGGCGGGTGATCGCGTGGTGATCGGGCTGGAGGCCGGCGAGCACAGCGAGCTGCGCATGCTCGACGCGCACGACCTGCGCGCACTGGAGGCACCGCGCGTGCCGCTCGCCGACATCGACGTCGGGGAGTTCGATGGCGACGGCCGCCGCCTGATGCTGACCGTCCGGCTGCCGGACGCACCGCCCGAGATCGCGGCGCTGGACGTCGCGACCGGCGAGATCGAGCCGCTGCGGCGCGAGCCGCGGCCGGGGCTCGCGCCGCCGCCGCGCACGACGATCGAGCGGCTGCCCGCGTTCGACGGCGGATCGATCCCGGTCAACGTGTATCTGCCCGACGGCAAGACCGGCCGGCTGCCGACGCTGGTGCTGATCCACGGCGGGCCGTACGGGACCGCGAAGATCGCGTGGAACCCGACGGTCGCGTTCTGGACCGCGATGGGGTTCGCGGTGATCGCGCCCAACATCCGGGGCTCCAGCGGGTACGGCATCGAGTACGAGGAGGCCGATGACCGCGAGCGCCGGATCGGCGCCGTGCGCGACGTCGAGTCGGTCAACCGCTGGGCGCGCGCGCAGCCGTGGTGCGACGGCGACAAGCTGGTGATCGGCGGGCTCAGCTACGGCGGCTACATGACGCTGCTCGCGCTGACCCGGCAGCCGGCGCTGTGGCGGGCCGGGATCGACGGCTCGGGGATGAGCAACCTGCGGACGATGGAGCAGCTGGAGGACCAGACGATCCGCGCGTTCGACGACACCGAGTTCGGCGTGCTCGGCAAGGATGACGCGCTGCTCGTCGAGTGGAGCCCGATCACCGCGGTCGACCGGATCGTCGCCCCGGTGTTCGTGTACCAGGGCGCGCGCGATCCGGTCACGCCGCAGTACGAGGCCGACCAGATCGTGGCCGCGCTGCGGCGCCGCGCCGTACCGGTGGAGTACATGCTGGTCGCCAATGAGGGCCACGGGGTGACCCGGCGAGAGAACCTGATTGCCTATCTCGCACGATCGTACCGGTTCGTCGCGGAGCACCTCGGGCTGCGGTGAGCCGGGCGCGCCGGCACGGGCGGCGTGCCCCGCTACCGGCGAGCGGCCGTCGCGTGTCGCGAATGCAGCGGAGATCCGCACGGCGTGCGCCGGCGCCATGGCCGGATGTAGGCGCGCCGCGCCGGTGCAGAATGCAGGGGCACGCACGGGAAGCGCGCTAGTGTCGTATCGCTACTCGTGATTGTGTTCGCCGCGCGATCACGACGGCAGCACGCGGCTGGTGGCCTGCGACTTGAGCTCGCGGTGCCGAGAGGCGTGTGGCGTGCGTGGTGTGTTGATCACCTTTGGCGTGGTTTTGCTGTGGAGTGCCGGCTTGCAGGCCGAGCCGGTGCTCGACGCGGCGGCGTGGCTGAGCACTGCCTACCAGCGCAAGGCGAGCGGCGATCATGGTCTCGGCGTGGCAGGAGGCCGACGTGATCGAGCGGATGCTCGACCACAACCAGCGCAACCTCGACTACGACCGGTCGCGGTTCGAGATGTTCTGCGGGACCTACTGCAACGATCCGGCGACCCAGGGACCGGGTCGACGCGGTCGCGCGGCGCGATCCCGCGATCCACAAGATCGTGATCCCGCACGACGGCCCGACCTCGAAGGCCGACTGCCTCAACTGGGTCTACCACGGCATCGTGGCCGACGAGCGGCGCCGCAACCAGCGCTACGACATCCTGCTCATGCACGACGCCGAGGACGTGATCCACCCGCTCGCGCTGCGCCTGTACAGCCTGCTGATCCCGAGCTGCGAGTTCGTCCAGACGCCGGTGCTGTCGCTGCCGCTCGGCACCCGCAAGCTGGTCGCGGCGACCTACATCGACGAGTTCGTCGAGCACCACCTGAAGGACATGCTCGTGCGCGAGGCGATCGGCGGGTTCGTGCCGTCCGCGGGCGTCGGCAGCGCGTTCGCGCGCGACGCGTTCGACGACATCGCGCGCGCACGGCCAGGCGCCGTTCAACGTCGAGAGCCTGACCGAGGACCACGAGATCGGCCTGCGGTTCCGGCTCGCCGGCAAGCGCGCCCACTTCGCGTGTCGATCGCTGCAGCGCACGCGGACGGTTCCGCGCCGCGTGTTCGGCGGACAGCGCCGCATCGTCGAGGAGGACGTGATCGCGACCCGCGAGTACTTCCCGAGCGGGTTCCGCGCGTCGGTCCGCCAGCGCGCGCGCGCTGGATCACCGGCATCGCGCTCCAGGCCTGGCGCCAGATCGGCTGGCAGGGCCCGGCGGCGGTCCGCTACTGCCTGTGGCGCGATCGCAAGGCGATCGCGACCAACCTGCTGCTGGTCGGTGCGTACCTGCTGGTCGTGATGACCACCGCCCGGCTCGCGCTGACGTCCGCGCACATGGCGTCGATCGTCGTGCCGTTCACGCCGGTGTGGTGGCTGATGGCGATCAACCTGCTGCTGCTGGTGTGGCGCACCGCGATGAAGATGCGGTTCGTGGCGCGGCTGTACGGCGCCGGCCACGCGCTGGTCAGCGCGCCGCGGTTGATCATCGCCAACGTGATCGGGCTGGCTGCGACGCTCCGGGCGATCCGGCAGTACGCGGTCCACGCCCTGACCGGCAAGCCGCTGCGCTGGTACAAGACCGCGCACGAGTACCCGAGCTTCGAGGGCAGCGCACCGCTTCCCGGGGACGCGTCGAGGAGGTTGTCATGAGCCGTGCTCCGGTGGCGATCGTGATCGGGACCAGGCCCGAGGTGATCAAGATGGCGCCGATCATCCAGGCGCTGAACGCGAGCGCGACGCTCGCACCGTGGGGTGATCTCGACCGGCCAGCATCGCGAGATGCTCGACCAGTCGCTGGCGGTGTTCGGGATCGCGAGCGACGTCGACCTCGGCGTCATGGCGCCGCACCAGAACCTGTCGGAGCTCACCGCGCGCACGCTGGTCGGGATGCGCGTCGAGCTCGAGCGGGTCAGGCCGTCCTGCGTGGTGGTCCAGGGCGACACCACGACCGCGCTCGCGGCCGCGCTCGCCGGGTTCTACGCCCGGATCCCGGTCGCGCACGTCGAGGCCGGGCTGCGCTTCGGGCAGCGCTGGTCGCCGTATCCGGAGGAGATCAATCGCCGGGTGATCGATCAGATCGCCGATCTGCTGTTCGCGCCCACGAGCGGCGCGGCGGCGCGCCTGGTCGACGAGGGCTTCGGCACCGATCGCGTCCAGGTGACCGGGAACACCGTGGTCGACGCGCTGCTCGCGATCCGCGACCGGCTGCGCGTCGATCCAGTGGCGATCCCGGGACTGGAGGAGCTCGCCGGCAGGCGGCTGGTCCTGGTCACCGCGCATCGCCGCGAGAGCTTCGGCGAGCCGCTGGCCGCGATGTGCGAGGCGCTGCGCCAGCTCGCGGACGATCACCCCGATATCGTCATTGTCTATCCCGTCCACCTGAACCCGAACGTCTCGGTCCCGGTGCGCAGCCTGCTCGCCGATCACGGCCGCATCGTGTTGCTGGCGCCGCTCGATTATCTCCAGTTCGTCGCGTTGCTGTCGCGCGCGTACCTCGTGCTGACCGACTCCGGCGGCGTGCAGGAGGAGGCGCCGAGCTTCGGCAAGCCGGTCCTCGTGCTGCGCGAGGTCACCGAGCGCCCCGAGGGCATCGCCGCCGGGGTCGCGCGTCTGGTCGGAACCGCGGCGCAGGACATCGTCCGCGAGGCGACGCGCCTGCTCCGCGAACCGGCCGCGTACCGGGCGATGGCCGCCGCGGTCAACCCGTACGGGGATGGCACGGCGGGGTGTCAGATCGTCAAGCACCTCGAGCGGTGGGCCTGCGTGCCGAAGCTGGCCTGAGCGGCAAGACGCGGCAAGACGCGGCGAGGGGTGGTGGCGGGACAGCAGTCAAACCCAGGGAGGGAGTACATCATGTCGCAGATTAAGATCAGATACGTCAGACTTCTCACCGCGTTCGCGCTCGGCGCGATCGCGGGTTGCGGCGCGGACGCGCTCACGGAGGACGAAGCGCCGCTCCGCAAGCCACCGGACCCCGGCGCGATCGCGGGCAAGGATCTCGCGACCGCGCACACCACGATCCCGTTCAGCTACATGACCGAGTCGGACCGCTACCTCGTGTTCGCCGATCTGCTATTCGACGCGCTGGCGCCGGTGACCACCGAGCGGCACCGGCTCGTGCTGCGCCTCGACGACATCAACCCGTCCGACGACGTGTCGCAGATCCAGGCGGTCGCCGAGTACCTGTCCTCGCAGGGCATCCCGTTCGGCTTCGGCGTGATTCCCCAGTACGAGGATCCGCTCGGCTTCTACAACAACGGGACTCCGCAGCAGGCCCGGCTCGACCAGGCCCCGGCGCTGGTCACGACGCTCAACTACATGCTCGGCCACGGCGGCGTGATGGTGATGCACGGCTACACCCACCAGTGGGACGCCACGATCAACCCGTACACCGGAGTCACCGCGGACGACAACGAGTTCTACCGCGTGATCGAGAACCCCGATCTGACGCTGAACTTCGTTGGCCCGGTCATCGAGGACTCGCTGGCGTGGGCCGGTGGGCGCATGGACACCGGGAGGGCCGACTTCACGCGCGCCCACCTGACGGCTCCGTCGATCTTCGAGGTGCCGCACTACGCGGGCTCGGTGAACACGTAAAGATCGGCAGCAACGGCCAGACCCAGGTCAAGGACCTCGCCGATCCGGCGGCGGCCAAGAAGGAGTACGACAAGCTGGTCGCCGAGAAGCGCAAGAAGGGCTACGTCGACGCGGGCTCCGGCGGCGGCGGCTCCTCTGCGAACGAGGACGCCGACGCCGAGGCCGGGCGCGGGGGAGGTGGCGCGGACGACGAAGACGAGGACAGCGATGACGAGGAGGACGAGCGGCCGGCCCGCAAGCCGGCGAGCAAGCGTGCCCCGGCCCCGGCGTCGGCTGCCAAGCCCGCCACCGCCGTCCCCGCTGCCAAGGCGGCAACGCCGCGTAGCGCACCCGGCCATCGCCTCGTGCTCGACGCCGGCGGGCGCCAGGTCGAGACCACGCTATACCTCGAGGGCAATACCCTGCGGATGGACTCGCACGAGACCTACGCCAGCGCCGAGGCGGCGAGCAAGGCATTCGAGCGGCTCAAGAAGCTGCTCACCGTCGAGGGCTACCAGGTGGGCTGAACCGGTCCATCACGATCGAGATTGGCTTTCCTCACTCGAAACACGATCGCGAGACGTCAACGCGAGGCCGCCGTGGGCGACCGCGAGCAGGATGGGGTCGGACGCCGCGACCGTGACCAGGATTGGCCGGCCTTGCTCCGCACACACCTCGCGCCGTTCGCGCAGGCGTCGGTGGTGATTCGGCGGGCGCGGCTCCGACGCCCATCCGCGCAGCAGCCCACGGCGAGCCGAGCGTGCATGCGTTCTCCCCGGCGCTATTCGGCGGGCGCGGCCACGACGCCCATCCGCGCAGCAGCCCACGGCGAGCCGAGCGTGCACGTGTTCTCCGCCGCGTCAGCGGCCGAGCAGCGGATCGCTCATGCTGTCGTTGCCGGTCTCGAGGTGACCGGCGACCTGCCGCCGGAACGCAGGATCCGAGTCGACGCGCAGCGTGAAGTCGTACCAGCCGAACGATCGCTCCAGCGAGACCCGCCGGGTCAGCCGCTCCCCGGGAGCGAGCCGGTGCGCGGTGCGCTCGCGCGCGTACGCGTCGTCGATCTGCAGGTCCTCGACCCGGACGCCGGCGTTGTGGATCTCGAGCACGAGGGTGTTGCGCGCCGGCTCGTAGATCGTCTCGACCGTCAGGTCGGCGCGGCCGCGGTCGGCCTTCCACGAGATCCCGGCGGCGTTCAGGACCTCCGGGTAGGTCGAAAAGTCGTAGCCGGCCTCGGCGTTGTCGAGCACCGGCCCGCCGTTCTTGCCGTCGTTGCCGGTCCACCCGGTCCACATGTGATAGCGGTCGGGGTCGGTCGGGCCGAGGAACGAGCAGTGGTACGCGTCGCACACGGTGAACGCGTCGGCGAGCGCGAAGTGGAACGGGAGGTCGTCGCGGGTCAGGAACGCCATCGTGCTGGTGCCCTTGCTGGGCACCCAGTGGTCGTACTTGCCGCCGTTCCACGCCTCGTGCGTGGTCCTCCAGTCGTGCGGCAGGTCCTCGAAGAACTGCAGCCCGAGGTCGGGCGCGGTCGGGTGAAACGGCAGCACGGCGCCGGCCCCGTTCGGCTGGCGTCACACCGGGTCACCCGACGGCAAGCGGACCGCGCGCGGGTCGCCGAACCCGAGCGCGAGATCGCGATGCAGCGGGCGGGTCAGTTGACCGCGCCGTGGCAGGGCGCGAGCTCGCACAGGAGGTGGCTGACGTGGCCGAGCGTGCGCTGCAGCCGGACCATCGGATCGCGGGCCTCGAGCAGCTCCTGGCGCGCGTCGGCGTCCATCACCAGCGCCGCGGCGACCGCATCGGCGCATGCACCCGGCGTGTCGAAGTTGCGGACCAGGTCGCGCAGCTCGCTGCCGCCCTTCGGGATGACCTCGGCGAGCCGGTCGCACAGCTTGATCAGCCGGTGCAGGTGGTCGTGGGCGTCGAGCGGGTCGTACGATGCGTCGTCGAGCGCGCGGGCCTCGACCAGCCGATACGTCCGCTCGGCCGGCAGCTCGCGCGCGATCTCGGCCCGCGCGACGCCGCGGAGCAGCAGCCGGAACCGTCCGTCGGACAGCTCCTCGGAGCACAGGATCCGGCCCACGCCGCACTTCTCGTAGACCGGCGGGCGGCCGTAGTACGTGTGCTCGAAGCCGGGCCGCAGCCGCGCGACGCCCATCAGCTGATGGCCGGCGAGGCAGTCGCGGGTCAGCTCGCGATAGCGCGGCTCGAACACCATCAACGGCAGCAGGCCGCCGGGGAGCAGCACGCAATTGGGCAACGGGAAGATCGGTAACGACGCCAGCGCGGCGGGATTGTCCAATCCAAGTTCGCGCATGGTCCTCGCATCCCTCCTGGTGCTCAGCCGAAGATGTCGATGCAGGCGCCGGTCAACGCCGACGGGGCTGTGTGGGCCAGGAACAGCGCCGTGCGAGCGATGTCGTCCGGACTCATATCCGGACTCGCTCCCGGCATGCCTTCGCGCAGCATGACGGTGTCGACGCTGCCAGGACAGATTGCATTCACGGAGACCTTAGCAGTGCGCAGCTCCTCCGCAAGGGCCCGGGTGAATCCGACGACCGCGTGTTTGGCGGCGCAATAGCCCGCCAGCATCGCCGTGCCTTCGCGGCCTGCGATCGACGCGATGTTGATGACGCGACCACCCGACCGGGTGAGGTCGGGGAGGAATGCGCGGGTCACGTGGAACGTACCATCCAAGTTCACGGCGATCACCCGCCGCCACTCGACATCGCTGATTGCCAGGGTAGGTTTGCGCAGGACCGCGCCGGCGTTGTTGACAACGACCGTGACCGGGGGCAGCGTTCGCCGCACAGCTTCCGCCGTGCGATCGACGGCAGCTGAGTCGGTAACGTCGCACAC
Organism: Kofleriaceae bacterium; assembly: GCA_036265355.1. Lineage (GTDB taxonomy): Bacteria > Myxococcota_A > Polyangia > Haliangiales > Haliangiaceae > JABFXX01. The sequence goes on from DATAPF010000696.1 coordinate 20,560, forward strand.
CATTGGCAGGGCGCGTCCGCCGAGCGCGGCGACCTCGTCTGCGACGCGCTGCAGCGCAGCCGCGTCGCGGGCCCACAGGGCAACGTCGGCGCCGGCCTCGGCGAGCCGCAGCGCGATGGCGCGACCGATGCCGCGGCTGGCGCCGGTGACGACGGCGGTGGTGCCGGCCAGCGGCGCGGTCATCGGATGCCTCGCGGCGCGGTCATCGGGTGCCTCGCAGCGCGGCACTTCGGAGATGGGCCGCCGGGTCCGGTGCGGCAGTCGCAATCACCGCTGCTTGTCCTTGTGGTCGAGCGCCTTGAGCTCCGCGGGCTCGTCGTCGCCGAGCTGGCGGCGGCCTTGCTGGGCCGCGAGATCGAGCGGATCGACGATACCGCTATACGGATAGGGCGCCGACTGTGACTGACATTGAAACGATGCCTGGTTCTGGTCGTCCTTGACGTCGAACACGTAGATCGGATCGCGCTTGCCGCCGGTGCCGTTGCTGCAGTCGCGCAGGTTGGGCCACCCGGTGCCGTCGATCTCGCGCCACAGCTTGTCGAACTCGCCGGGCGTCAGGCTGCGGGCGTCCTCCTGGCGGGTGCCGGATCGATCGCGCCAGCGCTTGATCCGCGGTCCGGCCTCGGCGCAGTCGATCTGGACGCCGATCTCGTCGGCGGCCATGTGGTGGGTGACGAGGTAGCGCGCGCTCCGGCCGCGGCAGTCGAAGCGCCGGGCCTCGCGCTCGATCTGCTCGCGCTGACCGCCGCCGCACGCCGCGACCGCGATGACCGCCGACAGCCCCCATCGCAGGTGACGGCTACGCATAGTCGGCTGCGAGCGACGCGCGCGTGGCCTCGCTGCACGGCACGCGGTGGCGATAGTTCGGGTGATCGATCTCGACCGCGATCGCGGTGCCCGGGGTCTCGAGCGCGGCGCGCGCCTCGCGGCTCAGCGGGTAGCGCGTGTACTGCACGGCGGAGATCTTGTGCTCGGTCGAGCGGCCGGGCTCGAACGCGGCGCGGATCGCGTGCGGCCCGAGGTGCAGCACGACGTGCTCGTCGAGGCCGACCAGCTGCTTGAGCCCGACGTAGGGGTCGGTCGACCCCGGCAGCTCGATGAACAGCGTCGCCGACAGCGAGCTCTCGGTCGGCATCAGCGTGTTGTAGACCGCGATCTCGTCCTCGATCTGGTCCTCGCGGGTCAGGCTCTCGGCTCGCAGGATCTCCTCGATCTGGAGCGACAGGGTGTGGCGGTTCTCGAACACCAGCGACACGCGATCGCCGACCAGGATGCGGCGCGACCGCTTCATCTCGATCACGCGCTTGCGATAGTCGTCTCGGATCGGCCCGTACAGCTTGGGGCCCTTGATGTCGTGGCGGGTGATGGGACGCACCAGACTCATGGTGCCGGGTTTACCATGCAGCGGCGCGCCGGGGGTCGGGCTGCCCGTCGGGCTTCAGGTGAGGCAGAGCGCGGCAGGACGGTGACTACCTCGCCGCCACGAGCCCGTCGAGGCCCTTCTGGAACCGGCCCGCGTGGGAGCGCTCGGCGCGAGCCAGGGTCTCGAACCACTCGGCGATCTCCTCGAAGCCCTCCTCGCGCGCGGCCTTGGCGAAGCCGGGGTACATCTGGGTGTACTCGTAGGTCTCGCTGGCGATCGCGGCCTTGAGGTTCTTGACGCTGTCGCCGATCGGCTCGCCGGTGACCGGGTCGCCGATCCGCTTGAGGTAGTCCAGGTGGCCGTGGGCATGGCCGGTCTCGCCCTCGGCGGTGTCGCGGAACAGGCCTGCGAGGTCCGGGTGGCCTTCGACGTCGGCGACCTTGGCGAAATAGAGGTAACGGCGGTTGGCCTGCGATTCCGCCGCGAACGCTTCCCTCAGATTCGTGTGCGTCTTGGTGCCCTTCAACTCGGCCATGACTAGCTCCCTTTCGTGGTGCGTTCGTACCACCGCGCTGACGCGACATCAACGGGCCGGACCGAGGCAGCGTTTCCGACGACAACCGTACAAGGTTCTTCACGCCGATCGTCACGGTGATCCGAGATATGCAGCGAGCGCATCGATGATGTCATCGGCGGCGGTTCTCGCACTCGCGCGCTGACCGGGGGGGATGTCGTTCACGAGGATCGCGAATCCAAGCGGGTGATGGCTATCGATTGCGAAGTATCCTGCGAGCGTCGTGACCCGGTCGAGGGTGCCGGTCTTGGCGCGGACCCTGCCGCTCGCCGGGCGGCCGCGCCAGCGCCGGGCCAGCGTCCCGTCGATGCCCCCGACCGGCAGCGACGCGAGCAGATCGGGGCCGACCCGGAAGTCCGCGTAGGCCGCGCGCAGCAGCGCGGTCAGCTGGTGCGCGGAGACCTCGGTGGCGTCGAACAACCCCGAGCCATTGTCGGCGCGGTAGCCGGATTCGGGCATGCCGATCGAGGCGAGGTACCCGTGCAGTGCGGCCCGCCCGTCGGCCCAGGTCGCCGGCCCGGGAGTCGTCCGGGTCTCGGCGCCGAGCGTCTTGAGCACCGATTCGGCCAGGTAGTTGTCCGAGAGCTTGTTCATCTGCCGCAGCACCTCGGCCAGCGGCGGGCTGTCGTGGGCGGCGAGCAGCTTGGCGGTCGCCGGGACCGCGCCGCGCCCGATCGCCCGGACCCGGATCTTCACGCCGTGCTCGATCAGCGCGCGGCGCAGCACTTCCCCGGCGAACCGCAGCGGATCGGCGACGCGCTTGCGGACCTCCCAGCTGCCCTCGCCCCAGCGGATCTGGCCGGACACCGTGATCTCGAGATGGTCCGGTCTGGCCCTGGCGTCGACCACCAGGCGGGTCCGGCCGCGCGTGACGCTGGTCGTGCCCTTGTTGACCAGCTTGACGTAGTCGCCGGCCGGCGGATCGAGCGCCATCCGGGCGGCGCCGCCCGGCTCGGCGACGACGCTGACCGTGATCGCGCTGCGCGCCACGCCGAACGCTGCGACCGGCGCGCGAAACGACGCGGTCTCGCCGGGCTGGTCGGCGAAGTGCGGCGGATCGACCGCGTCGTCGAAGTAGCTCGCGTCGATCACCAGGCGGTCGACCGAGCGCACGCCGCGCGCGGCGAGCTCGGCGGCCAGCGCGTCGAGGTCGGCCGCGCCCAGCACCGGATCGCCGCGGCCGCGGACGTAGAGCTCGCCCGCGACCGCGCCCTTGTCGTCGGGCTCGGCGCCGTACACCGCGGTCCGCCAGCGAAACCCGCCGCCCAGCACGGCCAGCGCGGCGACCGAGGTCAACAGCTTGGCGTTCGACGCCAGGCTCATCCCGCGATCGGCGTCGCGCGCGACCAGCTCGGCCCCGGTGGCGAGATCGATCACCGAGACCGCGGTGCGCGCGCCGGCGAGCCGGGGCTGGGCCGCGAACGCCGCGGCGACCCGGTCGCGCAGCCAGCTGAGCCGGGCTCCGGGATCGGCCGGCGCGGTCAGCGGGCGCGACGCGGCGGCGCTGGACTCATCGTCGTCGGGATCGCGCGGAGGCTCGGGCGCCGGTTGCGCGAGCGCCGCCGCGGTGCAGATACTCCAGGCCAGGACAACGGTGGCGGCGGCCACCCCCCGAGATGCAGCCACGACACTACGCTAACACGGCTTTGCCGGCCGCGACCCTGGTCGCCGCCGCGCTCGGCTGCGCGCCGGCCGGGCACCACACGCCGGACGACACCGCGGTGGTCGTGATCGACTCGCCGATGCTCAGCGCCGATCCGCGGATCCAGGCGACCAACTACGACGGCAAGCTGTCGCACCTGATCGCCGAGGGCCTGACCGCGGTCGACACCCCGACCATGGAGCCGCGGCTCGATCTCGCGGCGAGCATCGCGTCGATCGATGACCTGACGATCGACGTCACCCTGCGCGACGATGCGCGGTTCTCCGACGGCTCGCCGGTGACCGCCGCCGACGTCGCCGGCACGTACATGAGCGTGCTGGCGCCGGACTGGCCGAGCGCCTCGCACAAGACGCTGGCCGACCGCTTCACCTCGGTCGAGGCGATCGGCCTGCGGGTCGCGCGGTTCCACCTGCGCACGCCGCTCGCGACGTTCCGGAGCGACATCGACTTCGGGATCGTGGCGTTCCACGGCGGTCCACCGCGCCCGGGTCACGTGATCGGGGCCGGGCCGTACCGGCTGCGCGAGCTGACCTCGACCGGCGCCGTGCTCGAGGCCAACCCGTTCTACCTCGGCGGGCCACCCCGGCTGCCCCGCGTCGAGTTCAAGCTCGTGCCCGACGCGGCGGCGCGGCTGCTGATGCTGGTCGGCGGCTCGGCCGACCTGGTGCCCAACTCGGTGCGGCTCGACCTGGTGGCGCAGCTCGCGGCCCGGCCGCACGTCCAGGTCCAGACCTCGCACGGCGCGATCCTCACGTTCTTGATGATGAACAATGACGACCCGGTGCTGTCGGATCGCCGGGTCCGCCAGGCGATCGCGCTGGCGCTCGATCGGCCCGCGATCATCGCCGCCAAGCTCGGCGGCCTCGCGGTGCCGGCGACCGGCCTGCTGTCGCCGCAGCACTGGGCGTACTCCGGCGACGTGCCGCGCTACGACCACGACCCGGCGCGCGCCCGGCAGCTGCTCGACGAGGCCGGCCTGCGCGACCCCGACGGCGACGGACCGGCGCCGCGGCTGCGCCTGGTCTACAAGACCTCGGCCGACGCGTTCCGGATCGCGATCGCGCGCGTGATCGCGGCCCAGCTCGCCGAGGTCGGCATCGCGGTCGAGATCCGGTCGTTCGAGTTCGCGACGTTCTTCGCGGACGTCAAGCGCGGCGCCTACCAGCTGGCCTCGATGCAGACCACCGACATCACCGAGCCCGACTTCTACTTCATGTACTTCCACTCATCGTGGATCCCATCGGCGCCGCGGTTCGAGGGCTTCAACCGCTGGCGCTACCGCAGCGCGGTGGTCGATCGGCTCACCGCCGACGGCCGCCAGGAGCTCGATCGCGACCGGCGCCGGCGGATCTACGCCGAGGTCCAGCGCCAGGTCGCCGAGGACGTCCCGATCGTGCCGCTGTGGCACGAGGACAACGTCGTGCTGTCGAGCGCCGGCGTGCGCGGCTACACACTGACGCCCAACGCACGTCTCACGGGGCTGCGCAGCCTCAGCAAGCAGCGCTGACCCCGTCGCTGCCGGGGAGGATTTCCGGGCTAGAACGCGCTCGGCGCCTGTGATACGTACGGGGGCTCCCATGGCACTGGACCCCGGAATCGAAGAGCTGTTCCTCGGGATTGCTCACGCACTGTTCGTCAATCGACTCCACGTGCTCCGGCTGACCGAGATCGTCCGACTCGGGATCCGGCCCGATCCGAACGACCAGAACATGGACGTGCCGCCCGAGGTCGATCGCGAGCTGATCAACCAGGCGTTCGCGTACGTGCAGCGCCACTTCCCGCCGTCGTTCACGCCCAAGCTGGACGCGGCGCGGGCGCGCTGGGTCCGCCTGGCGTAGCAGCCCGCCTGGCGGGGCAGCGTCCGCCTGGCGCCAGAGCGGTCAGCGCGAGCGCTTGCGCTCGGCGATCTCGGCGAGCCGGCGCGACAGCTCGGCCTCGAACCCGGAGTCGCTCGGCCGGTAGATCCGCTCACCGGACAGCTCGTCGGGGAGGTAGTCCTCGGGGACGTAGTGGCCGGCGAAGTCGTGCGGGTACTTGTAGCCCTGACCGTGCCCCATCGCGCGATCGAGCGCGGTCGACCCCGGGCGGTAGCGCGCGGGCACTGGCAGCGCACCGCGCTCGGTGACCAGCTTGCGTGCCGCGGTGTAGGCGGTGAGGGCGGTGTTCGACTTGGGCGCCAGCGCCAGGTAGGTCACCGCCTGGGTCATCGGCAGGACACCCTCCGGCAGGCCGACCAGCTCGATCGCCTGCAGCGCGGCGACCGCGACGCCGAGCGCCTGGGGATCCGCGTTGCCGATGTCCTCGGCCGCGAAGATCACCATGCGGCGCAGCACGAACCGCGGGTCCTCGCCGGCCTCGATCATGCGCGTCATCCAGTACACCGCGGCGTCCGGATCGGAGCCGCGCATGCTCTTGATGAACACCGACACGACGCCGTAGTGCTCGTCGCCGGCCTTGTCGTAGAGCAGATTGCGGCCCTGGGCGGCCTCGGCGATGTGCTCGGCGGTGATCGCGGCGGGCGCGGCGTCGTCGCCTGCGCCCGGGGTCCCGGCAGCCGGCGGGACGGAGCGGCGGGCGAGCTCGGCGGCGACCTCGAGCACCGAGTACAGCCGGCGGGCGTCGCCGGCCGCCGCGGCGACCACCTGCGCGGTGACCTCGGCGTCGATCGTCACGCGCAGCGCCCCGAGTCCGCGCTCGCGGTCGGCGATCGCGCGGTGGGCCAGCTCGGCGAGCTCGGGATCCGACAGCGCCTCGAGGCGCACGACCCGGCACCGCGACAGCAGCGCGGCGACCACGCCGAAGCTCGGGTTCTCGGTGGTCGCGCCGATCAGGGTGACGGTGCCGGCCTCCACATGGGGCAGCAGCGCGTCCTGCTGGGTCTTGGAGAACCGGTGGATCTCGTCAATGAACAGCAGCGTGCGCGCGCCGAACTCATCGCGCCGCGCCGCGGCCTTGGCCACCGCCTCGCGGACATCCTTGACCCCGGCGTCGACCGCTGACAGGGCGTTCAGCTCCGCCTTGAGGGTTTCTCCGAGCAGGCGCGCGAGCGTGGTCTTCCCGCTCCCCGGTGGTCCCCACAGGATCAAGGACGGGATGGGTCGCCCTGGGGTCAAACCTGACAAGATGCGTCCCGGGCCCACCAGGTGGCGCTGGCCGACCAGCTCGTCGAGGCTACGTGGCCGCATTCGTTCAGCAAGTGGCTGACCGACGTGGCGCTTCTTGGCGCTGGCGGCGAACAGGTCCATCGCGGCGTGGATACTCTACTCCGGTCACGGCGGCGATGGCACCGCGTAGTATCGCCAGGTTACAGCGGCGGTGTGCAGCGATTGTGCGATGAAGTACTAGCCCCGTACATGGTGACGCGACACCCGGCTACCCTGTCCTCCACGTGCCGAGTCACCGTCGCACTTTCGCTCGCTTACCTCGACTGACCGCGGCACCGGACGTGGCATGCCGCCTGCTATTTCCCTGACACATGCTCGTAGAGGTCGTCTTTCAGTATCGCACCCTGATGGGGAAATGCGAGCTGGGTGTCGGACTTGACTGGGATGAGATCGAGCGAGTCATCGCGATCGAGTCCGCATTCGAGCCGACCTCCGACGACCGCCGGATGAAGGCCGGCCGCCGGTTCCGCCGCGAGCCGGTCAAGCTCAGCGCCCTGCTGCGCGGCGACCGGATCAACGATCGGGTCGAGGTCGTCGAGATCGGGCCCGGCGGCGTGGTCGTGCGCAACGCGCCGTTCATCGCGCACGGCGAGCACGTCGAGATCGTCGTGGAGGACGGCGACCGGAGCTACCGGTTCAGCGCCGAGGGCGTGTGGCTCAAGGACGACGGCGATGACTACCGGGTCGGCCTGGCGCTGATCGGCATGCCGGTCTGCCTGCACACCGTCGCGGTCAGCCGCCACGAGGCCGATCTGGTCGATCGGATCGGTGCCGCCGCCTAGCCGTCGCCTAGCCGTCGCCTAGCCGTCGGACGCGGTCAGCCGGTTGAGCAGGTGCAGCGTGCGCGGCGGCAGGGTCTCGCCGCGCCACGCCACCGAGCGGGCGAGCACGAGCGCCTTGTCGACCTGACCGAGCTGCGGGCGGTGGGCGAACAGCTGCTCGCCGGTCGCCGCGATCTTGTCGAGGATCCGCATGCCGCCGTGCCAGGTCAGCGCCAGCTCGACCGCGAGATCGGAGCCGGCGAGGTCGACCAGCGGGCGCGCCCGCTCGAACAGCGCGCGGGTCCGCGCGACCTCGTAGCCCACCAGGTAGCCGACCGCCGTGCTGACCCGGCGCGCCGCGATGTCGGCCTCGGTGACTCCGAAGTGCCGGAGGTCCTCGGCGGGCAGGTAGACCCGACCGCGCTGCCAGTCATCCGCCACGTCCTGGATCAGCCGCGCGACCGCGACCGCGGTCGACAGGTCGTCGGCGTAGGCGTGGAGCTCGGGGGCGCGGTAGCCGGCGATGTAGAGCAACAGCCGGCCGATCGGCTCGGCGGCCTGCCGGGTGTAGCTGCGCAGCTCGTCGAACGTCGCGTAGCGCCGGCGCTCGAGGTCGGTCCGGAACCCGGACAGTAGCTCGGTGAACTCGGTGATCGGCAGCGCGAACTTGTCGACCGTGTCGGCGAGCGCCACGAACACCGGGTGATCGGCGTGGCCGCGGTAGGCGGCGTGGAGCTGCTCCTCCCAGCGGTCGAGCTCGCGGGCGCGCCGGCCCTCGTAGGCCTTCTCGTCGGCGAAGTCGTCGGCGACCCGGGCGAACGCGAACAGCGCGAAGATGTGCTTGCGCAGCTGGTTGCGCGCGAACATCGACGCGACCGGGTAGTTGTGGTGGCGGGCGCGGACCAGCGCCTCGCAGTAGCGGTAGCACGCACCCTGCTCGAGCGATGCGGGCAGCGACACGGCGAGCGCGGGGGACCGGGCGACTCCGAGGCGTTGGATCACGGGCTGTCCTTTACCATGCGGGGGGAGCACAGGCGCGCGAACACCTCGCGCGCGCGGTCGGCCTTGATGTCGCCGGTCGCGGCGAGCTCGCTCGCGACCCGGTCGATCAGCTCGCCGGTGGCGCCCGCGGCGCGGGCCAGGCCGCGGGCATGGAGGGCCATGTGGCCGCGCTGGATGCCCTCGGTCGCCAGCGCGCGCAGCGCCGCAAGGTTGGTGGCGAGCCCGGCGGCGCCGGCGATCGCGGCGAGCCGGTCGGCGGCATGCGCACCCGCGAGCTCGAGCGCGAGCCGGGCGCCGGGGTGGACGTGCAGCGCACCTCCCACCGTGCCGACCGCCATCGGCATGACCAGCTCGCCCTCGATCCGACCCGGCCGGCCGGGGCCGCCCCCGGGAGCGACCCCGGGGGGGACAAGGACCTCGCGCCACACCGCGAGCGGCCGGTAGGTGCCGGTGCGCGCGGCGTAGGCGTGGGCGCCGGCCTCGACCGCGCGCCAGTCCTGGCCGGTCGCGACCAGCACCGCGTCGACGCCGTTCATGATGCCCTTGTTGTGGGTCGCGGCGCGGTAGGGGTCGAGCTCGGCGAACCGCGACGCCGCAGCGATCGCGGCGCGGACCTCGGCGCCGGTCGCCGGGTCGCCGGCGAGCAGCGCGTCGTCGACCGCGCACCGCACGGTGACGGTGCGCCCGTCGGTCAGGTTGGACAGGATGCGCAGCCCGGGCCGGCCGCCGGCGAGCGCGGCGACCTGATCGGCCAGCGCCTCGCACAGCGTGTTGACCAGGTTGGCACCCATCGCGTCGCGGCAGTCGACGTGGAGGTGGACGACCAGCACGCCGCCGTCGGGGCCCGACCGGGCCAGCGGTCGGACCTCCAGCGCGACCGGACCGCCGCCGCGCTCGGCGAGCCGCGGCACCAGCCGGCGCGCGTCGGCCAGCAGCAGCTCGGCGTGGCCGCGCACCGCCGCGGCGGCGAGCTCGATGTCGGCGACGTGGGTAACCTGGATCTGGCCGATCATCACCGGCCGCGACACCTCGGTGGTGAACCCGCCCGGCCGCGCCAGGCGGGCGGCGTTCGACGCCGCGGCGACCACCGACGGCTCCTCGATGGCCATCGGCACCAGCGCGTCGCTGCCGTCGATCGTGAAGTTGACCGCGACCGCGAACGGCAGCCCGTAGACCCCGACCACGTTCTCGATCATGCCGTCGGCGGTGTCGATCGTGAGCGCGCCGGGGTCGAGCGCGGCGAAGTCCTCGGCGGGGACGCCGGCGAGCGCGGACAGCGTGCGCCGGCGCTCGTCGGGGGCGAGGCGATAGAAGCCGGTGATTCGAGACGAGGACACGTCGACCCTGTTATTTACGACGCGTCCGGCCGCAAGTCCACGCCGGCGTCGTCGAGCGCGATCCGCAATGGCTGACACCCCGCTTCGATGAGCGATCGAGCCACGATGGTTACATCCAGCGTGGCTGGAACGACCGCGACCGCGACATCGCCGCCGCCGGCGCCGGTGGTCTTGGCCGTGCCGCCGAGCCGGGACAGCGCGGCGCGCGCCGAGCTGACGCACGCCGGGACCAGGTCGATCCGGGCCGCCGCGGCGAGCCGGTCGGTGGCATCAGCGGCGAGCGCGAGCGCGCCGATCAGCGCGACCGGCGCGACATCGGGCGGCGCGGCGAGCGCGGCGCACGCGGCGCGCGAGGCCTCGGTGATCGCGACGAGCGCCGCGTCGACCGCGGTGCGATGCGCCTGGCGCGCGTCGGCGACCCGGGCGACCAGCTGCGCGGTGTCGGCGCTGACCCCGGTGAAGAACGGCACGATCGCCACCGAGCCCGGCCACCGCATGGGCTCGATCAGGCACGGCCCGGTGCCGGCCGGCCGCGAGAACGCGATCGTCCCGCCGTACACCGAGGCGGCGATGTCGGCGCCCGATCCGCGGGCGCCGCGCGGGCCCTGCGCGCGCGCGTGGGCGGCGAGCGCGACGGTCAGGATCTCGCCGCGGTTCGCGGTGGCGATCCCACGGGGGCCTTGGCCCCCCGCGCCACCGGCAAAGCCTCCACCCCCCATCTCGCCTTGCTCGAGCGCGAGCGCGGTCGCCGCGACCGTCACCGCCGCGCTCGATCCCAGCCCGAGCTTCTGGGCCCGGTGGTAGAACGCGGTGCTGTCGACGCTGATCTCGAACGCCGCGCGCGCCGCCGGGTCGCTGGCACCGCGCCGCGCGGCGATCTCCTCGGCGACCGCGACCAGGAACGGCGAGCTGCCGCGCGGCGTCGCGTTGCGGCGGGCGACCGCCCTGCGATCGACCGCGACCACGACCGCGGGCGCGCCGTCGAGCACCGCGTACTCGCCGGTGAGGATCAGCTTGCCGGGGGCGGTGGCGATCATCATGGCGACGGCTCCCGTCGACATGCCTGCCAGCGTGGCGCGCCGGTGCGCAGGCGACATCCACGATCCGTGGAGATCTGGTCAAGACTCATGCGGCTCGCCCTCGATTCGGGCCTCGTTCGACCACCGCGGCTGGCCCGCCGGCGGCCGAGATCAGCGCGTCGGTGACCCCGGCCACGCCGCGCAGCGCGTCGGCGATCGCCGGTGCCTCGTCGCCGGTGGTCAGCACCTTGACGTGGGGGCCGGCGTCGATCGTCGCCCACGCCGCGTGACCGGCGGCGCGCAGCGCGCGGACCTCGGCCAGCGCCGCCAGCGTCGCGGGCTGCCAGTAGATCACCGCGGGGCGCGCGGCGATCGCCGATGCGTGCATCGCGAGCGCGTTGGCCTCGGTGATCGCGCCGAGCTGCTCGAGGTCGCCAACGGCGAGCGCCGCCTCGGCGGCCGCCAGATCGCGCGGCACGAGCTCGATCCACGCGCGGTACAGCGGCGAGGTCTCGGCGGTGTGCGCCATCGCGCTGCGCGAGCCGTGCGCCTTGGGCGCGCCGCCGCCGACGATCGCGATCACCATCCGGACCCGGCCGGTCAGCGGCGAGCCGATCGGCTCGGCGAACGCGTCGCTGCCGTCGCCGGCGCGGCCGGCGTGCATCCGCACGAACCCGCCGAACACCGAGCGCGCCGCCGAGCCCGACCCGCGCCGCGCCAGGATCGACAGCGCCCGCGGCGCGAGCTCCACGCCGGCGGCGTCCGCCGCGGCCACCGCGAGCGCCGCGAACCCCGACGCCGACGACGCCAGCCCCGACGCGGTCGGGAACTCGTTCCGGCTGACCACCCGCGCGCGCGTCGCGATCCGCGCCTCCGCCCGCACCAGGTCGAGCAGCTCGCGGGCCCTGGCGAGCTCGTCCGGCCGGGCCGGCGCGCCGTCGAGCACCAGCTCGTCATCCCCCAGGCCCGGGTCGAACGTCACCTGCGTCGTGGTGACCAGCGCGTCGAGCGTGAGCGACAGGCTGCCGGCCGCCGGCAGGTTGAGCGGGCCCGGCCGCTTGCCCCAGTACTTCACCAGCGCGATGTTCGCGCAGGCCCGTGCGGTCGTGGTCACCACCACAGATACCATACCGCGACCGCCGCCCTACCGGCCGCCCGGCGGCGCATCTCCCGCGGGTTCCGCTCACGACCCGCCGGCGCACGGCGAGATGGCCGGGCCCCTCGTTCAGCGCATCGGTGAGAAGTGGTAGACTGATGAGCGGGGTCATGCGGTGCGCCTGATCGCGATCGAGCCAGCGGTGGTCGCCGGCCTCGGCATCCCGTGCGCGGCGCGCGACGCGCTGACACTGGACGAGCTGGGTCGGGTGGCCGGCTGGCGAGCGGCGGTCGGGCAAGGGCGAGCGGCGTGTGGCGAGCGGCGAGCGGCGAGCGATGGGCGGCAAGCCGAGGCCGCCGAGACCGTCAGCCGAGGCCGTCAGGCGAGCAGCGAGCGATGGGCGGCAAGCCGAGGCCGCCAGCCGACCGCCGAGACCGACCGCCGAGGCCGTCAGCCGACCGCCGAGACCGCCAGCCGCCAGCCGAGGCCGCCAGCCGGGCTTTGGTGCTAGATCGTCCAGTGCCCCCGCAATCAGCAAGCGTTGCCCCTCAACTGACTCGCTAGTGTCCTCGAGCTGTTCATGATCCTACGAACACCTCTTGTTCTGGTGAGGCGCGCGCGGAGATTGCGCCCTCGATCCACCGGTGCGCGCGCAATCGACCTCGTGCGGCGGCGTCAGCTAGCCGCCATCGTCGTCGTCTTTGAGGTGGACCGATGCCAGTTCGCCAGCAGCCTCGAAGTCGGCGTCGTCGGGGTCTTCTTTCCGAACCCACCCACGGCACAGGACGACCGTACGGCGCTCGCAGTACGCAACCAACGCGAACCGTAGCCCGCCGCTCTTCCCGCACCCCGGCATCATCCAGCGAACCTTGAGCAGCTTGCCACCATCGGACGTCGCGCCCAGGGGAGAAATCGACTTCCCCTGCTTCGTGGTGCAGCCTTCGTCTCCCGAGAAGTAACCGGCCATCATGTCCTGAAGCGATGCTACGTCCGCCTTGTATCCATCGCCGAGTGCTTCGCGCATGTCCGCGATGTCAGCGTGACCTTCTTCGGTCACGATCCACGTGATCTCGCGCCGGAGCACAATCGCCACGCGAGTCTCCTTCGGCTATTCCCAGCGGCGGGTGGCGGTACCGGCGCTCTCACAAACAGTCATCACGGCCGGATCGAGCGGCTCCTTGAGCCACGCCTCATCCTCGTCATCGCAGAGCTGTTGAAGCGCGAGACGCATGTTGATGATGGGGGCAGGGCGACCCTCGAAGTAGTTGCGATGGGCCATGAGCCATCCCGGGTTCGTGTGCGAGAACTCCGAAACAGCGATGGAAGTGAGGTTGCTAAACGAAGCGCCCATCTTCTCAGCGAGACGAAGCTCCGATGCGTCGAGGCACTGAAAGCGATCGAGGGGCTTCAGGACTCTGATCGGCTTCGCCTTGTCGCCATCGATCTGAAGCTGCTCGGCGAGCTTCGACTTCGTCAGAGCACCGACGATCACGGTCTTGTATTCCTGAACCACGGGCCCCTGCGGCAGCGCGACGTACTCTTGCCCCGTGATGACACGCCCGAAGTCACGGAGCGCGTAGAGGTCGAGGTAGAAGAGCGCCTTGTTGAGGACCACGATCTTGAGCTGCCGCTCCGGCGTTGCCTGGAGCACCGCCATCGTGGCCTCCATCAGCTTGTTGATCTTGGTCGTCATCGCTGTGGCTCGCGGTGGATGCAGGATGTGGCTCGCGGTACGCGCAGGTTTGTAGCGCTACGGTAAACGCGAAATGTAGCACTGCGTTCATTGTACGCATGACCATGCGTACGGTCATGCGTTTCGCGGTTGACAAATTGTTCCGTTCACGCGTGCGTTACCACCACGAGGCATGACATCACGGTCCAATTTCTGAGGCTCCCCGCGCAGTTGAGCACCCGTGCCAGCCTTGACGCCCCTCCCACCATTCAGATCTCTCCTGTCACCTAGCTAGGTCTCGCTCTTCGGACCGATCTAGCACCAACGCCGCCAGCCGCCCGCCGAGGCCGCTCGCCGCCGCCCGCTCGCCGCAGGCCGATCGCCGAGGCCGCTCGCCGAGGCCGCCCGCCGCCGACGGGGCAGATCGCGACAGGCTACCGCACCGTCGCGACGAAGCCGTCGACGCCGGCCTGTTTCCACGCCGCGAGAATCGCCGGCTCGCGGCCGGGGGGCGCGACCGCGATGACCGCCCCGCCGCCGCCGGCCCCGGTGAGCTTGGCGCCGCTGGCGCCGGCCGCCCGCGCCGCGTCGCACAGCGCATCGAGCGCCGCGGTCGACACCCCGAGATCGGCGAGCAGGCCGTGCGCGCGGTTCATCGCCGCGCCCAGCGCCGCGCGATCGGCGGCGAGCAGGGCGGCGGTGGCCGTGTCGGTCAGCGCGCCGAGCTCGCGCAGCCGGGCGTCGTCGGGACGGCCGCCGGTGGCCTCGGCGACCCGGTCGATCATCGCGGCGGTCGAGCGCGGCACCCCGCTCGGTCCGACCAGGACGCGCAGCGGCGGGACGCCGGTCAGCGGCGCAAGGCCGGTGCTGCGGCGGAACACGCCGACCCCGCCCGCGATCGCCAGCGCGACGTCGACCCCGCTCGGCCGGCCGTGGACCAGCGCCTCGCTGGCGCCCGCGGCCCGGGTCAGCGCGGCGAGGTCCACCTGCCGCTGCAGGTGGGTGAGCACGGCCCGCGCAGCCGCGACCGCGAGCGCCGCCGACGAGCCGAGCCCGGCGCCCGGCGGGATCTGGGCGTCGCCGATCAGCGACAGCGGCGGCCGGCCGGCGCCGAGCGCGTCGGCGACCGCGGCGAGCGATCGCGCGACCGGGTGATCGTCGCCCGCCGCGACCGCGACGTTCCACACCCGGAGCTCGAGCCGCAGCGGGCCGCCCGCCGGCGTCGCGACCGGCGCGATCGTGACGCCGCGGTCGAGCGCGGCGGCGAGCGCCGGGTAGCCGTAGACCACGGCGTGCTCGCCGAGCAGGATGATCTTGCCGTAGCCGACGCAGGTCATGGGGCGAGGTCGTCGAGGTAGGCGCGCAGCGGGCCGCCGAGGTGGCGGGGGGCGCGCGCGAGGTCGCGCCCCGTCCGCGAGCCGGTCAGCAGGCAAACCGCGCGGATCGCCGCGACGACCTGGCCGATCAGCGCGGTGACCGCCGCGGTCCCGCCGGCGCGCTGGGCGCGCAGCATCGGCGCCGCCATGCCGCCGGCCCGCGCCCCGAGCGCCAGGGCGCGCGCGATGTCGTACCCGCTGCGCAGCCCGCCCGAGGCGATGACCTCGAGCCCGGCGCGCGCGCAGCCGACCACCGACACCGCCGTCGGGATCCCCCAGTCCCAGAGCTCGGCGCCGAGCGCCGCCGCGTCCGAGCCGTCGGCGGCGCGCACCGCCTCGACCGCGACCCAGCTCGTGCCGCCGGCCCCGGAGACATCGACGGTCTCGACCCCGGCCGCGACCAGCGCGCGCGCGGCCTCGACCGACAGGCCGCAGCCGGTCTCCTTGACGATCACCGGCACCGGCGAGGCCGCGACCAGCTGCGCGATCGCGTCGCACACGCCGCGGAAGTCGCGGTCGCCGCGGTCCTGGATCAGCTCCTGGCCGGGATTGAGGTGGACGCAGATCGCGTCGGCCCCGATCTCGGCCGCGAGCGCGATCACCCGGGCCGCGCCCATCGCGATCGCCTGCACGCCCCCGATGTTGCCGAACAGGACGACGTCGGGCGCGACGTCGCGGATCTGGTAGGTCCGGGCGAGCTCGGGGTGCTCGGCCATCGCGCGCTGCGAGCCGAGCCCGAGCGCGACCCCGGCGGCCTGGGCCGCGCGTGCCAGGTCGCGGTTGACCGCAGCCGCCTCGGCGGTGCCGCCGGTCATCCCGGTGATCACGAGCGGCGCCGCGAGCCGCTTGCCGGCCAGGACGGTCGACAGATCGATCTCATCGAGCGCCAGCTCCGGGAGTGCCTGGTGGGTCAGGTGGACGTGCTCGAGCAGGGTCGACTTGACGAACTCGGCCCGGCCCGAGGCAGCGATCTCGAGGTGGTCGGCCTTGCGCTTGGCGATCGCCGGCTCGTCAGACACGCGCTGTCTTTACCACGCCGGCGATACCGCGCCGAAGCACCCCCGGGCGCGCCGGTGAGCGGGATCGCAGCCGGGCGGCGCGGCCGGCAACGCCGAACCGGGCTCGCTGCGCGGCCGCTGTTCCGCGTGCGGAGCATGCGCCGAGCGCCGATGCCGGGCGAACGCGGCGGAACACCCCGGCGGCGCCGCGAACGGCCACGCGAATTTTCCAGTCACATTGTGGTGCTCGCATCACGCTCGAGGGGGAGGCACGCGTGATGCGCAGGTGAGATGGTGGCGCCGTGGTCGGTTTCGCTCGATCGTACAGCCGACGTGAAGATCAGCGGCGGGGCGCCATGCGGGTGGATGGGTCGCCTGGTGCGCGCGAGGCGGTCGTGATGTGAGTCTCCCCGGCCGAAAAACACAGCGCACGGTTGTGGGGTTCGTGCCAGAGTCATATACGGATCAGATCACCTGGAGGTCGCCATGAACGCAGGGCAGTTCATCCAATGGCAGGATCTGTTCGTGCTCGTGGACGACGGCGCGATTCCGATCTCGCGCTACGCTCCGATCGAGGCCGCGATCCGTGAGCAAGGCCGGACGTACACGCAGGGCGTTGCGTTGATGTGCATCTTGCCGTCCGACACGCGGCCGCCCCCCGAGGAGGTCAAGCGGTTTGTCAAGGCCACGCTGACCCGACTCGCCCCTTCGCTGTCCTCGCTCGCATATGTCATCGAGGGCAGCGGGTTCAAGGCGGTGGCGGTGCGCGCCACGCTCGTCGGGATGAAGATCTTCTCGTCCCGCCCCTATCCGATCTACGTCGAGGTCTCGGTGCGCGAGACGGTCAGCAAGCTGAGCTCACACATGACGAACGGGCACGCGCTCTCGGTC
>DATAPF010000697.1:0-34773 GCA_036265355.1 Kofleriaceae bacterium
GCTGTGCGAGAGCCCGGTGCTCGGGGTCAAGGACCTCGGCCTCGAGCCGCACCGGCGATCCGGGGTGGGCGATCCCACGGGGGGCGCTGCCCCCCGCCCCGCCGGCGGAGCCGTCGGGGTCCCCACCCCCCGTCTCGCTACGCTCGACCGGGCCGAGCGGGTAGGCCTGCTCGACCAGCTCGAAGCCGTTGCCCTGGCGCCGCCACACCCGGATCCAGCCCGACGAGGTCAAGCCGTAGAACCGGTCGCCGATCGCCGACATGCCCTCGAGGTCGTCGCTGGCGTCGTCGGACAGCGGCAGCCGGCCGGTCTCGATCGTCGCGCCGGTGCCGGGGTCGATGATGCCGTAGGCGCCGTGGTTGCCGCTGTCGCCGACCACCAGCAGGTGCGGCCTGCCGTGGATCGCGATCCAGGCGGCAGCCGAGGCCTCCGGCACCGGGGTCGACACGGCGAACGGCAGCAGCTCGCACCGCATGCCCTGGCCCTGCGCAGGCGCCGCGGCGCTGCCGGACGTCCCGGCCGCCGGCGCCCCGGCCGCCGGCGCCCCGGCCGGGTCTCCGCCCTTGCCGCACGCGGCGGCGAGGATCGCGACGACGGCGCATGTGCGGCGGACCACGTCTGCGCTATAGCACCCCGGCGATGCCGGAGCGCCGCTATCTCGTCAAGGAGATGTTCGGCCCCACCTTGCAGGGCGAGGGGGCGCACGCCGGGCGCGCCGTCGTGTTCCTGCGGTTCGCGGCGTGCAACCTGGCGTGCCCGGGCTGCGATACCGACTTCTCGCCGGCCGGCGCCCGGCGGATGGCGGCCGGCGAGATCGTCGCGCAGCTCGCGGCGCTCGACACCGGCGGCGCTCGCCGCGTGGTCGTGACCGGCGGCGAGCCGACCTTGCAGTGGGACGCCGCGCTCGCCGGCGCGATCCGCGGCGCCGGGTTCGCCGTCCACATGGAGTCCAACGCGACCCGGCCGCTCGCCGGCCCGGTCGACTGGCTCACGATCTCGCCCAAGCCGCAGCACCACGGCACGCACGCCGCGCGCGTCGCGCTCGCCGACGGCCTGCCCGCCGACGAGATCAAGGTCGTGGTCGACGACACGGTCGACGAGGCGGTGCTCGACCGCTACGCCCTGCGCTGGCGCTGCGAGCACTACTTCGTCCAGCCGTGGATGGACGAGCACTACGACCGCCACCTCGCGCGTACGCTCGCGCTGATCCACGCCCGGCCGCGCTGGCGGCTGTCGCTCCAGCTCCACAAGATCATCGGGGTACCATGAACCAGGACCAGGCCGGCCACTTCGCCCGGCTCGCGCTCGGCTGCATCCAGCGCGAGCTCCCCAACGGCATCCAGCACACGGTCAACGCGCCCGACGACGTGCGCGGCCCGCGCGCGCTGCACCCGGCGTTCTACGGCTGCTTCGACTGGCACTCCGCGGTGCACGGCCACTGGATGCTGGTCCGCCTGCTGCGCCGCTGGCCGCAGCTGCCCGAGGCCGCCGCGATCCGCGCCGCGCTCGACGCCAACCTGACCGCGGCGAACCTCGCCGCCGAGGCCGCCTACTTCACCGCCCCCAACCGCGCCAGCTACGAGCGCCCGTACGGCTGGGCCTGGCTGCTCCAGCTCGCCGCCGAGCTCCACACCTGGAACGACCCCGACGGCCGGCGCTGGGCGGCCCACCTCCAGCCGCTGACCGACCTGCTCGTCGCGCGCTACCTCGCGTTCTTCCCCAGGCAGACCTACCCGGTGCGCGCCGGCGTCCACTCCAGCACCGCGTTCGGCTTCGCGCTCGCGCTCGACTTCGCGCGCGCGGTCGGCCACCGCGATCTCGACGCGCTGCTCGTCGAGCGCTCGCTCGCCTACTACGCCGCCGATCGCGACGCCCCGGCGGACTGGGAGCCGAGCGGCGATGACTTCCTGTCGCCGTCGCTGATCGAGGCTGACCTGATGCGCCGCGTGCTCCCTCCCGCCGAGTTCCCGGCCTGGCTCCACGCGTTCCTGCCGCACGGCCTGCCGCCGTCGCTCCAGCAGCCGGCGATCGTCACCGACCGCAGCGACGGCAAGCTCGCCCACCTCGACGGCCTCAACCTGTCGCGCGCGTGGTGCCTGCGCGCGGTCGCCACCGCGCTCCCGGCCGGCGATCCGCTGCTCCCCCAGCTCGCGGCCTCGGCCGACGCCCACGCCGCCGCCGGCCTGGTCCACGTCGCGACCGGCGACTACATGGGAGAGCACTGGCTCGCCTCGTTCGCGGTCTACCTGCTCGGCGTCGGGTAGCGCCCGCCCGTCCGCGCCTTCGCCGCACGTGCTGGGCGCGTCCGGGGCGGTATCCTGACCTCGTGGCCAAGATCAACCTGGCGGATCCGTCGTTCGAGCCGACCGACGAGCAGCTCGCCGAGCTGTTCAAGCGCGCCTTCGCAGACGTCGCCCGGCGACTGCCGTGGTCACGTGCAGTCAGCGAGCCGTTACCCCGGCGTGGTCATGGGACCGAAGAATTGCGGTAGATTGCATCGACGATCAGTTCCGTGCCGAGCGACTCGACGGTGATGCGTCCGCCCGCGATCGCGACGCGCATCATCCACGCGCCCGCTGTGTCACGGCGGTGGATCGTGATCCGGCGCTCGCGGTGGGAGACCAGGATGACCTCGCGCAGGGTCGGGATCGTCTGATAGGCCTCGAGCTTGGCGCTCGTGTCGTACTCCTCCGAGGAGTCGCTGGTGACCTCGAGCAGGACGAGCGGGTTCAGTGCGGTCGCGACCGGGCTGGGCGCGTGCTGCTGCAGCGGCCCGCAGATCACCGAGCCGTCGGGAAACGTCGCGAGCCCCACCGCCTCGACATAGATCCGTAGATCGGACGTGTGCACGCGACAGGGTCGGTCACCGACAGCGCCCAGCAGCGCGGCGAGCACGTTCACGGCGAGGGCCGAGTGGTCCTCGGAACCCCCCGCCATCGCGTAGATCTCACCATCGAAGAACTCATGCTTCGTGGGGCTGTCTCGCTCGAGTGCGACGTACTGCGCGTACGTGTAGCGATGGCGTCGCCGTCCGGGGGTGACCATGTCATCGCCACGATAGCATCCGCCTCCGCATGGGGCGAAGCCACGGACATCGGGAGTCATCCCCGCGACGACACCGACGGGCCGCCCGGTGTGTTCCTGCAGCCACGCCTGTGTGTCTGCCGAGGAGCTCGTGCACAAGATCGTCGAGCGCGCGCAGACCATGCAGGCCCCGGAGCGCCAGCGGCACCGCAACACCGACCGCAGCGCACGTGCTTCGATCCGTCCACGATGAACAGCCGGGCGCCCGCTCGCGCCGGCTACGTGGTCGCCGTCGCGCTCGACGACGCGCCGGCCGGAAGCGCACGGCTGACGTGATCGCGGAGGAAGCCCTCGGCGACCTCGGCGACCTGCTCCCAGCCGGGCTGGCCGCACAGGAAGTGATCGCGGCCGGGCATGACGTGGAAGCTCCGCGTGCTGCCGGCGTGCCGGTAGGCCTGGAAGTTCTTCCGGTTGAGCCGCCACGGAACGATGTGGTCGCGCTCGCCGGCGATGATCAGCAGCGGCTTGTGGGGCCGGTCGAAGTCGATCGCGGCGTCCGATCCGATCGTGCCGCGCGCGACATTGCGCGCCTCGGGGACCACGTGGGCGTCGAAGATCAGCCGGGTCTCCTCGACCGTCAGCGTGTTGCAGAACGCGTAGTGAAACCCCTTGAGGCTGAACTGGTACGGCCGGTTGCCCGCCAGCGGATTGATCACCGGGAGGTTGGCGCGCAGGAAGCTCCACGACAGGACGAAGATGCCCTTCGGGGGCGCCGGGTCGATCGCGACGGCGGCGGCCACCAGGTCGTCGTCGAGCAGCCGCTGGGCGACCAGCCCGCCCATCGAGTGGCCGATCACGATCGGCTTGGCGTCGAGCGTGGCGATCAACGCGCGGTGCGCCGCGATGACCTCGCCCAGCGTCAGCGTGCGCAATACTTCGGGAGGACTCGCGCGCAGCGCGGCGGGATCGCCGGTGTGACCGGGCCACGCGGGGGCGTGGCAGCGATAGCCGCGCTCGGAGAACCACGATACCCAGCTGTCCCAGCTCCTGGGAGTCATGAACAGCCCATGGATGAACACGATGTCAGTCACGGGACCTCCTGGCTGCCGGGTAGCGCTGCGCGAGCCGCCCATCGATGGGTTGTTACGACGCCACCACGTTCGCACAAGCCAGCGGGTCAGGGAAGCACGACCCCCTGGCTTGCTGCTGATCCGCGCCGCGCTCGAGCATCCTCACATCGTGCGCCTGCTCGACGGCGGCAGCACCGAGGACGACCTGCCGTACCTCGTGATGGAGCGCGGCGACCGCTCGGTACGCCGAGCAGCACCTGCCGGTGCGCGCCCGGATCGAGCTGGTGCGCGGGGTGTGCGGCGCGCTGCAGTACGCGCACCAGAACCTGGTCATGCACCGCGACCCGCGGCTCGCGTTGACGGCAAGCGTGTCGCCGGCTATCCTGACCATATGTCTGACCAGATCGATCCTGGCGCGTCGGGTGCCTGGCAGATCCAGGAGGCGAAGGCGCGGTTCAGCGAGCTGCTTCGCGCGAGCGTCGAGGACGGACCGCAGACGGTGACCCGGCGAGGGGTGCCCCTCGCGGTGCTGGTGTCCGTGGAACAGTGGAATGCGTTGCGCCGCCTCGGGGCGCCTGCGCTGCCGACCCTGAAAGATCTCCTGCTCGCACCGCACGCACGCACCGCCCAGCTGGTACCGCCTCGCAGGCATCTGCGCCGACGTCCAGCCGCCCGCCTTCGCTGAGTCGATGTTCCTCCTCGATACCAACGTGGTGTCCGAGCTGAGGCGGGCGCGGCCTCATCGGGCGGTGCTTGCGTGGATCGAAGCGGCGCCGCCCGCGGCACTGTTCTTATCGGCGGTGACGCTCGCCGAGATCCAGCGTGGCGTCGAGCTCACCCGCGAGAGGGATCCGGCCAGAGCGGGTGAGATCGAACAATGGCTCGACGCGGTGGCCTCGACGTGGTCCGTTCTCCCGTTGACGGGGGCGATCTGCCGCCGCTGGGCGCGCCTTCAACATCGCAGGCCCCGTGAGGCGATCGAGGATCTGCTCATCGCTGCGACCGCTCTGGAGCATGACCTCGTGATCGCTACGCGCAACGTCAAGGACTACCGCGGGCTCGGCGTTCGATGGCTCGATCCGTTCGCGCCCCGCGCGCAGTAGCTCCCGGAGCTGGCTACTTGGGCTGCGGCACGATGCGCAGGTACGGCTTGAGCGTCTTCCAGCCGTTCGGGTACGCGGCCTTGGCGTCGGCGTCCGACACCGACGGGACGATGATCACGTCCTCGCCCTGCTTCCAGTCCGACGGGGTCGCGACCTTGTGCTTGGCGGTCAGCTGCAGCGAGTCGATCACGCGCAGGATCTCGTCGAAGTTGCGGCCGGTGCTCGCGGGGTAGGTCAGGGTCAGCTTGATCTTCCTGTCCGGGCCGATGACGAACACCGAGCGCACGGTGACCGTGTCGCTCGCGTTGGGGTGGATCATGCCGTAGAGGTTGGCGACCTTCCGGTCGGGGTCGGCGATCAGCGGGAAGTTGAGCGCGTGGCCCTGGGTCTCCTTGATGTCGTTGACCCAGCCGCGGTGCGAGTCGAGCGGATCGACCGACAGACCGACGACCTTGACGTTGCGCTTCTCGAACTCGGGCTTGAGCGCCGAGACCCGGCCGAGCTCGGTCGTGCAGACCGGCGTGAAATCCTTGGGATGCGAGAACAGAACGCCCCAGCCGGTGCCGAGATACTGGTGGAAGCTGATCGGACCCTCCGTGGTCTCCGCGGTGAAGTCCGGTGCGTCATCTCCGAGCTGCAGTGCCATGGCGGTCCTCCGGTACGGTGATCTCGGCTCGGTTCTAGTCTCCGCGCCGGGCGAGGGCAAGCCGGATCCGAGATCAATCCGAGATCAATCCGCGGTGCAGGGCATGACCGCCGGACGTGGTGTGGCAGCCGGGCACTCGGCGGAGTGCCTGGGGAGCGATGGCCGCGTCACGCGCGGCGGGCGGCCGCGGGCTCGAGGTAGTCGTCGTGCAGCCGTGCGAGGGTTGCGCACGCCACGACGTAGAGGCCGGGGAAGATCATCGTCGTCCACAGGCTGACATCGAGCGCGCGGCTGATCTTGGGCGCGCCGAACAGACCGACGACCGCGAGCACCCCGCACAGCGCGGCGAGGAACGCCCACGCGGCGCGCACCCCGCGATAGGACAGGTACGCCAGCACGGGGACCACGCATCCGGTCACCAGCAGGGTGGCGGTCAGCGCGCCCGGCTGGCTGTGGGTGAGCGCCAGGATCCCGAACACCAGGTTGGCGACGCCGAGCAGGGCGGCGAGCAGGTGGCCGATCGCGCGGCGCGCCAGGCTGGCGACGAAGCCGATCGCGGCGACCGCCCCGGACATCGCCGCGAACGCGACCCGGATGTGGCTCGCCTGGTCCGGCGAGAACGTCGGCACCGAGGCGCCGCCGACGATCTGGTGGTGGGACGCGAAGTAGCTGCCGGACATCAGGAAGAATGCGGCGTTGACCACGACGAAGCCGATCGCGAACAGGGGGACGAGGATGTGGATCTGCGCTCGGTCGGACGGCATGGCTTCGAGCATGCGCTACTTGCGCTTCCTGAACAAGTTGCCCCAGTTACCCCAGAACCCGCGCGGCTTGTCGTCGGGCGGCTCGGGCTGCGCGGGCGGCGGCGGCGGCGATTCGCCGTTCCGCATCACCGGCTCCGGCGGCCCGACCGGCGGCGCCGTGCTGGCCGGCGCCGGCCGCGCCAGCGCGACCGCGGGGCCCGGCGGCGGGGGGTCGAGCGACGTCTGGGCGTCCTCGACCTCCTTGGCGTACTCCTTGCGGAACAGCTGGCGCGTGAACTGGCGCAGCTCCTTGGGATCGAAGCGGTAGCCGCTGATCAGCGCGTCGAGCGCGGCGGCGAACTGGGCCGCGGTCTGGTATCGGTCGGCGACGTCGCGCGACAGCGCCCGGAGCGCGATCGCGTCGAGCTCGGGGGTGACCCGGCGGTTGAAGTCGCTGGGCGCGGGGACCTCCGCCTTGCGCACCTTCTCCATCAGCGCGAACTCGGTGTCGCCGCGGAACAGCTTCTCGGTGGTCAGCATCTCGTGCAGGATGATCCCGGCGGAGAACACGTCGGTGCGCGCGTCGAGCGGCATGCCGCGGATCTGCTCGGGCGACATGTAGCTGAACTTGCCCTTGAGGATGCCGATCTCGCTGGTGAACTTGACCAGCGCCTGGGCGATGCCGAAGTCGAGCAGCTTGACGTCGCCGTCGTACGACAGCCGGACGTTGGACGGCGACACGTCGCGGTTGACGATGTTGAGCGGCCGGCCGTCGGGACCGATCAGGGTGTGCGCGAAGTGCAGGCCCTCGGCGATCCGCGCTGCGATGTAGACCGCGTGCGGCACCGGGATCCGCTGCTGGGTCTCCTGGCAGCGGCGCAGCACCTGGGTCAGGTCGCGGCCGCCGATGTACTCCATCGTGATGAAGTGCCGGCCATCGGCCTGGCCGAGCTCGAGGGTCTCGACGATGCAGCGGTTCTGCAGCAGCAGCGCGAGCTTGCCCTCGCGGTGGAACATGTCGACGAACCGGGCCTCGCGCGCGAGCTGCGGTCGCATCACCTTGATCGCGAGCAGCCGGCGCGGGCCGAGCTGCGGCCGGGCGCGGTAGACCTCGGCCATCCCGCCGCGCGCGATCAGGCCGAGCAGGAAGTAGCGGCCGAACGGCACCGGCTCACCCGGCGCACCCGGCGACAGCTTGGTGTCTTGCGACGGTCGATCGGACATCGCCCGGCTACCACTTCACCACGAGCCGCTGGCCCGGTTCGATCTGGACCGCACGCACCTCGGTCCGCACGCCGGAGTCGTCCTTGAGGATCATCTTGAGCTTCCTGCCGTCGGCGGGTGCGGCGACGCCGACCTCGGGCGAGGTGATGCCGAGGTCGATCATCACGCCGGGCGCCTTGGGGTTCTCCAGCGCGATCCGGCCGAGCGGGTGCGCCAGGCGGTTCTCGACGATCGCCCAGCGGAACGCCAGGGTCGCGGCCTTGCCGGGCTCGACCGTGGCGTACTCGAACAGCGCCATCTCGTAGCGCGGGTTGAAGCACAGGCCCTTGTAGGTGCCGGGCGCGACGACCAGGCCCTTGTCGGGCAGCTTGCCGGTCAGCTTCTGGCGGTTGATCCACAGCTCGCTGCACGGCAGGCTCGACGACAGCTGCAGGGTGCCGAGCGGGTCCTTGGTGCGGGCGAGCTCGCCGCGCACCAGGTCGGCGTTGGCGCCGAGCGGGCGCTGGACGAGGTAGCGCCGGTAGAACTCGCGCTTGGGCGCCTCGGCGCCGAGCTGGTCGTAGGTCGCGCCGAGCTCGCGCAGGAAGCCGGGCAGCTCGGGCGCCAGCGCATGGCCGAGGTGGAAGTAGACCAGCGCGTCGCCCCACTGGCGCGCGGAGTACGCGGCGCGGCCGAGCGCGAACGCGCGCCTGGCCTCGCCGGTCTGCTCGCCGAGCGCGAGCTTGTCGGCGAACGGATCGCTGGTGGTGGCGAGCCGGGCGGCCTCGGCGGCGGCCGCGCCGTGCTCGGCCGGGTCGGCGACCGCGGCGGCGTAGTCGCTCCACGCCTCGGCGGCGCGCTCGTTCTGGCCGGCGAGCGTCCACAGCGTGGCGAGCTGCTTGGCCTCGGGGCTGCCCGGCCCGCGCGCGACGACCAGCGCCTGGTACAGCGGGATCGCGCGCGGCCAGTCGCGCGCCCGGGCCGCGCGCTGCGCGGGGGCGACGAGAAACTCGGACAGCTGAGCGCGCGGCTTGCGGGTCGCCACGGTCTGGTAGAGCGGTGCGGGCTTCGCGCAATCGGCGGCGTCACAGCCGGTGGCACGGGCTGGAGCGCGTTCGTCGGTGCGCGTCGCGGCCCGCCCGGGCATGGCGCGACCGTCCGCGGATGCAGGGAGGTGCACCGCCGTGATCAGCGCGACGATGGCTGTCGCACCAGCTCGTACCCACACCGCGCCAGCGTAGCACAGCCCACCACACTTACCGTCGAGTTGGGGCGCGTCGCT
Organism: Kofleriaceae bacterium; assembly: GCA_036265355.1. Taxonomy (GTDB): domain Bacteria; phylum Myxococcota_A; class Polyangia; order Haliangiales; family Haliangiaceae; genus JABFXX01. Next base: position 9,072 of record DATAPF010000697.1, read on the forward strand.
GTGATAGGTTCCACCGAGGCCGGTGGCGACGCGGACGGGAGTGTGGAACCTCACGGCCGACGCGATGCAAGTCGTCATCCTGGAACGCAGCAAGCTGGTCGGCCGCAAGCTGGCCCGGTTGTTCCTGGCGACCGGGGCCACGGTGGTGACGCTCGACGAGCCGGCCGCGCTCGGCGATGCGATCGACGGCGCCGACGTGGTGTGCGGCGACGCGTTCGACGGCGACGCGGTGCTCGAGCAGCTCCGCGCCCGGCCCGAGCTGCGCGGCGTGCTGTGGACCGCCGAGCCGCTGCGCCGATCGCTGCGCTACCTGGTCGAGTCGCCGGCGATCAACCACGTGCTGGCCCGCCGCGACTTCGAGTCGGCGCCGCGCGCGTGGGAAGTCGTGATGCTGGCGCGCCGGCTCGCCAGCGGCGCGGCGCCGCCGCTCGGGGCGTACCTCGACTGGGGGTTCTCGGCGATCGATCTCGACGTCCGGGCGACCGCCGATCGCGACGCCGCGGCCGGCCGGATCCAGGAGTTCATCGCCGGGCTGGGCGCGCCGCGCCGGATCGCCGAGATGTTCTCCGAGCTCGGCCACGAGCTGATCATGAACGCGATGTACGACGCGCCGGTCGACGCGTTCGGCCGGCCCAGGTACGCCGCCGACCGCAAGGCCGACATCGCGCTCGCCGATCACGAGCGGCCGGCGCTGCGGCTGGCGAGCGACGGCACCCGGATCGCGCTGCAGGTCCGCGATCCGTTCGGCCGGCTCGAGCGCCGCCACGTGGTCGACGGCCTGGCGCGCGGCCTGGCCGGCGGCGAGCTCGACCGCTCGCACGGCGGCGCCGGGCTCGGCATGGTGATGTGCCACAACGCGTCGACCGGGCTGTGGTTCGACGTCGTGCCCGGCCAGCGCACCGAGGTCACCGCGCTGCTCGAGCTCGACGTCAACCTGCGCGAGCTCCGGACCTCCGCCCGGTCGTTGCACTTCTGGAGACATTGATGCAGTCCGCCGATCGCCCCGTCCAACCTCCGTCGCGCCCGTCGCAGCCGGGGCTGTCATCGGGTGCGCCCAAGCTGGTGATCGAGAAGTTCGCCGACGGCGGCGTCGCGTGCATCAAGTTCGCCGGCACGATCGACGAGAGCTTCGAGGGCAAGAAGCTCGGGATGACGGTGGCCGCCGACACGCTGGTGCTCGACCTCGGCGCGGTCAAGAAGATCAGCTCGTTCGGGATCCGCGAGTGGGTCGACTTCGTCACCACCGCGGCGCGCCACGCGCGCTCGCTGATCCTGATCGAGTGCAGCCCCAAGGTGATCGACCAGCTCAACATGGTCGCGAACTTCGCGGGCGGCGGGCGGGTGTTCAGCTTCTACGCGCCGTTCCGCTGCGATTACTGCGACACCGAGCACCGCGTGTTGCTCCAGGTCGATCGCGACTTCGAGGCGTTCAAGGCGCTGCGGCTGCCCGAGCGGCCGTGCCGGTCGTGCAAGGAGTCGATGTACTTCGATGAGGACGGCGCGACGTTCTTCTCGTACATCCTCGGCCAGGATCGGTTCCAGCTCGAGCCCGAGGTCGAGGCGTTCCTCGCCGCCAAGCTCAGCTACGCGGTCAGCGATCTGGGCCGCAAGCTGCGGGTCGACAAGGTGATCGAGGGCCGCACGACCTACCTGCGGCTGAGCGGCGACCTCGACGGCAGCTTCCCGCGCGACAAGCTCGCCGAGGGCCTCGAGGGCACGGTGATCGTCGACCTCGGCGCGATCGGCAAGATCGAGCCGGTCGGCGCGGTGGCGTGGCGCGGCTTCATCAGCCTGATCACGCCGGTCGCCGAGCGGGTCTACCTCGCGGCCGCGCCGCCGAGCTTCGTCGAGAAGCTGTGCACGCGCGACGACCTCAACCCCAAGGTCCAGCTGCTCACCGTGGTGATGCCGTACACCTGCGCGGGGTGCGGCACGACCACCGCGCACAACGTCGACGTCGGCGCGCACTACGACGTGCTCAAGTTCGCGACCGCGCCCGAGCTGCGCTGCCCGACCTGCAAGCAGGCGATGCAGTGCAACGCCGGCGAGACCGTGATGACGCTGTTGCCGACGATGCCGCGGCCGACCGCGCCGCCCGAGCTGGTCAAGTCGATCGCGGTGCTGCGCGAGCGCGCGCTGATCGCCGGCGGCCCGCGGCGGGCGTCGCGGGTGGTGGGCAGCGGGTCGCAGGTGTCGATCCAGGCCAAAAGCCAGCTCGCGGTGCCGATCCTGATCGCGCTGCTCGCGATCGTGATCGCCGCCGGCGGCTTGCTCGCGTACCAGCGGTTCGCGGCCCGGCCGCCGGGCGGCCGCGGTGCGCTGACCCACGCCAGCGCCGCGGCGCGGCCGGCGTGGATCACCGGCGACGTCCCGGCGGCGGCGACCTGCAGCGAGCTCGGCAAGGCGCTGTCGTGCGTCGGCGTGTCGTCGCTGTCGGCGCGCCAGGACGACGCCGAGGACGAGGCGGCGGACGCCGCGTTCGACGCCGCGGCCAACGCGATCGCGGTCCGGATCGCCAGCCCGCGCTGGAAGCTCGCCGTGCCGCCGATCTACGGCGCGGCGCGCGACGCCAAGCTCGCTGCGTTCGACCGCGATCCGGCGAGCACCGCGGCGCGGCGCGACGTCCGCGAGGCCCGCCACGCGGTGGCCCAGGCGCTGCGCGCGACCGGCGGCGGCGCGGTGCCCGCGGCGCCGACCGCGCGGTACTGGGAGGAGTACCAGGGCGCCGACGGCAAGCGCACGCTCGCGTTCGCCCAGCTCACGCTCGGCGCCACCGAGCTGGCGCGGCTGGTCGACGGCTACGCCCGGCCGGCGACCGCGCTCGGGGCGACCGTGGTCGGGCTGTTTCCGCTGATCGCCTGGCGCAACCCCCGGCTCGAGCGCGGCGCGGTGATCATCGGGCTCGCGGCGGGGCCGCTGCAGGAGCTCGGGCTCGCCGAGCAGTACGTGGTGCTCGCGGTCGACGGGCGCGACGCGAGCGACGCCGCCGGGTTCGCCAAGCTCGCCGACGACGAGTACGCCGGGCTGGTCGAGCGCGGCGGCACGCTGCGGCTCAAGGTCCAGGCGCCCGACGGTGCGCCGCGCGAGTTCGCCGCCGCGATCAAGCCGCCGCCCGATGCCCCCGCGACCCCGGGGCGGCGGCCGCGTCCGCCCGGCGCCGGCAGCGCCGCCGGCGGGATCAACGTGTGGGATCGGTTCGGCGGCGGCCGGGGCAGCGGGCGCGACGACCCGACGCAGTAGCGGCGGCGAGCTCGACCTGCTGGGTCGCGGTTGATCCGCTGCCGCACAAGCCGTCAAGCCGCCGCTCCAGCAAACGCGATCGTGGGCTGCAACGTGTACGACAAGGCCCACTGCAGTAAGCGAGGCGACGGAACCGCGGTCATTGCGCTGCGGCCGACATGCGTGCTTGCGATCATCCGGAATCACCGGAGTGAAGTTCCAGCGTGGTCGGAAAATCTTGCAGCCGAGCGCGACCGACGGCGCGGGCTCGAGGCGGAACCGTCCAGACATTGTCGCCGAAGGAACACATCGGCCGGCGCAACCGACTCTGATAGGGTCACCGGACGCTGCGCTCTCGCGATCGCAGCGTCGCTCGATGGGGATCTTCTCGCGGTTCTTCCAGCGCGGCCAGGATGGCAATCCGGTCGATCCGTCCGCCGGTGGCGATGACGGTGACACGACCGATCCCGAGATCGAGGTGATCCAGACCGCGCACGGCAGCGATCATCATCCGGCGCCGGCGGCCGCGCCGCCCGAGGGGCCTGCGCCGGTGCGCGGCTCGTCGTTGCTCGGCGGGGCGCCCGGCCTGACGCCAGCGTTCGCGACCCAGGCGAGCAGCGTGGTCGCACATTCCGCCGAGCCGCAGCGATCGATCTGGGACTGGCCGGGGCCGCAGCCGCGCCAGCGCAGCAGCGCGTCGGCGACGCCGCCGTCGACCGCGTCCGAACCCGCCCATCCGACAGCCGCCGAGTCGCGGCCGCCGGCGCGGGGCGGTGGATTGCCGAGCGTGCCGCGGGCCGCGACCGAGCCCGCGGGGCGCGTGACCGAGTCCGGCAAGGAGCCCGGGAAGGAGAAAGACGTAACGATGGCGCAATCACCACCGCCGGCCTCCGGGTCGGCTTCCGGCCGCGGTGCGCGGCCCGCGTCGTCAGGATCTCCCGCGCTGCCCGGGCTACCGCCGAGCCCGCGGACCGCGCCGCCGGCGACACCGCCCGGTGCCCCGGCAGCGCCGGCGAGCGCGGCGCCTGCGAAACCATCCGCGGCCGCGGCGCCGGCCGGTCCCGCCCCGGCACCGGCCGCACGGCCGCAGCCACCACCTGCGGGCCGCCCGGCGCGCCGCGCCCACTCCGACTCGGTCACCGCGGCGTTCGATCAGGTGATCGAGTCCGAGGTCGGCGACACCGCGGTGATGGCGGCCCAGTCGGTCCACGGCGTGTCGACGGTCGAGGACCTCGCCGAGGTCCGCCGCGTGTTCAACGATGTCGCGGCGATCCACGTCGGCCAGGTCCGCGACGTCATGCTCGAGCTGCGCTACGGCGACGCCCAGCCCGGGTGGATCGAGTCGACCCAGCCGGCGCTGCGCTCGCTGCGCGCGATGGCCCAGCAGATGGACCTCCACGACCTGGTCGGCGCGCTCGACGAGTTCTGCGTCGCGGTCGACGCGGCGGTGACCGGCCGCGCCCGGATCGACGACGACGGCAAGGCCGCGCTGCTGCGCCGCTACCAGCGGCTGATCGAGCTGATCCCGCAGGCGTTCGAGCTCGACGCCGAGCGCGATCGCCGCGAGCCGATCATCGTCGAGGCGCTGCTCTACCAGATCCCCGGCGTCGAGAAGCGCACGGTCGAGAAGCTGTTCGCGGTCGGCCTGCACCGGCTCGACCCGCTGATGCACGCCAGCGCCGACGAGGTCGCGGTGGTCGCCGGGATCCGGGCCGAGCTCGCGACCGCGATCGTCGATCAGTTCCGCCACTACCGCACCGCGGCGAGCTCGGCGCTCGCCGCGCCCGATCCGCTGGCCGAGCGCCGCGCGCTCGGCGATCTGCTGATCATGATGAGCGTGCAGAACGACGAGTACAACCACGCGGCGACGCTGTGGACCGACGAGGCGCGCGGCCGCAAGCACGAGGCCCGCAAGCAGCGCGAGCAGGTGTTCCAGCGCATCAAGGTCGCGCTGGCCCGGCTCGGCGAGCGCGACCTGCTGGCGCGGCTCGACCGGCTGCCGTTCAACGACCGGATCGCCGCGCTCGATCGCTACCTGTCCGCGGCGATCCCGCAGAAATCGCAGCCGGGCAAGACCAGCTAGGAGCAACCACGATGGGCCTATCACGCGACGAGGCACTCAAGCGGATCCAGCGCGGCGACAAGCTCGACCGCGCCGATCTCAAGGGCATCGATCTGTCGCAGGGCAAGCTCGCGAGGGCCGCGCTCGACCGCGCCGACCTCGACGGGGCCAACCTCGAGGGCGCCGACCTGTCGAGCGCCGCGCTGCGCCGCGCCAGCCTGCGCGAGGCCTACCTGGTCGGCGCGAACCTGAGCGGCGCCAACCTCGAGAACGCCGACCTCGAGGGCGCCAAGCTCGAGCGCGCGATCCTGGTCGGCGCCAACCTGACGCGCGCCAACCTCGAGGGCGCGGTGCTGACCGGCGCCAACCTGTCGGGCGCCCAGGTCAGCTACGCTCAGCTCACCGGCGCCAAGCTCGGCGGGGTCAACCTCGCCGACGCGGTGTTCACCCACGCCGAGCTCGACGAGGCCTACCTCGGCGGCGCGTCGGCGCCGTCGGCGCGGTTCAGCAACGCCAGCCTGGCCGGCGCCAACCTCGAGGACGCGGTGCTGCGCGGCGCGATCCTCGACGAGGCGGTCCTGCACCGCGCGATCGCGCGCAACACCGACCTGACCGGCGCCTCGCTGGTCAAGACCAACTTCTCCGGCGCCGACCTGACCGGCGCCCGGCTCGGCGGCGCCGACATCCGCCACGCGACGTTCGCGCGCGCCCAGCTCGCCGGCGCCCACCTGACCGGCGCCAAGGTCGCGGGTCTGGTCGGCACCGGCCAGCCGCTCGGCACGCTCGAGGTCGCCTGGCTCGACCTCAGCCCGGCCGGGGACGGCACCCAGCGGGTCGAGAACGGGGTGATCCCGTCGGTGCTCACCATCGGCGCGGTCCAGATCACGGCGGACGATGCGCGCCGCCGCTACTTCGGCCGCGGCGACGTGCTGCGCAACGCGACCCTGCAGTTCGACGCCGGCGCCAAGGTCGAGATCGACAGCCTGTTCCAGAACTGCACGATCAACGTCGGGGCCGACACCGAGCTGGTGATCGGCCCGTCCGGCGTGCTCGCCGACTGCGAGATCGTCGGCGCCGGCGTGATCACCGTCCACGGCAAGTTCTTCGAGAAGGCCAGCCCCGGCATCGTCGGCGCGCGCAAGCTGATGGTCAGCTCGCGCGGCGCCGTGGTGTCGACCGTCGCACAGAGCGGCGAGCCGACCGGCTTCGCGTTCCAGAGCGGCTGTCAGCTGCGCGTCAAGATCATCCCGCCGGGCAAGGCCCCGGCGTCCGGATCCAGGTAGCACCCCCACCAACGAGGCGATATGAGCGAAAAGAACGGACTTCCCACGGGCAAGCATACCCTCGTCGAAGAGGGGACCGAATTCAAAGGCACGATGTCCTCCAGCTGCCCGATCGTCGTGATGGGCAAGGTCGAGGGCGATATCGCCGGTCCGGTCATCCACGTCACCCCGAGCGGCGTCGTGTCCGGCGTCGTCAAGGTCAAGCAGCTGCGGTCCGACGGCGAGCTCGCCGGCGAGGTCGAGGCCGACACGGTCGAGATCTCCGGCCGGGTCCGCGATCGCACCGTGATCCGCGCGCGCTCGCTCGAGGTCTCGCTCAGCGTCCAGAAGGGCGGCATGCAGGTCGTGTTCGGCGAGTGCGAGCTCGCGGTCGGCGACGAGCCGAACAAGGAAGCCGCGGTCGCCGCGGCGCTGGCCCCGCCGGCCGCGGCCGAGGCTGCCAAGCAGCCCGCCGCCGCCGCCAAGCCCGGCAACAGCGAACCCGACGACGCCACCAAGCGCCGCCGCACGCCGGGCACCCAGCCGCCACCGTCGCCGACCTGATCGTCGGGCGTAGCGCGCAGGAGAACGCCTGGACGCGTCGGGCGATCGCGTCAGCGCTCGCCGCGGCGCCGCGAGACCATCACGGCGCTGGGCAGCGCCGGGAGTCCAGACTGTCGGGCGTGCCGGAGGGTGATCAGGACGGTCGCCGCGCTCGCGGCGGCCCACATGAAGAACGCCGCGGCGTGGGAGATCCCGAGCAGGACCAGGGCGGCGAGGAACCCGCCAAACAGCGGCCCGAACAACCAGCCCTCCGCGCGGGGCGGCGGTGGCTCCAGCACGCGGCACTGGAGTCCGCTCCCCGCCTCGCTGCGCTCGATCGCCGGCCCGGTCAACCGTCCGGTCCGTCGATCGTCGCTCATGTTCCAAGCTTCGCATACCCGGCGCCTGGACGCATCGACCATCGACTCAGGCCCGCGACACCGGCAGCTCGATCCAGAACGCGGTGATGCCGTTCGCGCAGTCGACGCCGACCGCGCCGCCGTGGCCGAGCGCCACCGAGCGGACGATCGCCAGGCCCAGGCCGGAGCCGCCCGACGCGGCGCGGGTCGAGTAGACCCGGTCCCCGACCCGCGCGCGGGCGGCCGGCGACAGCGCGGGGCCGCGGTTCTCGACGGTGACGCGCACGCGGGCGCCGCGCGGCGCGAGCGCGATGCGCACCGCGGTGTGGGCGTCCGCGAACTGGGTTGCGTTGGCGACCAGGTTGTCGAGCGCGGCGGCGAGCTGGGCGCGGCGGCCGGGCACCACGGCCGTGGCCGCGGCGGCGACCGCGACCGGCGCTGGCCACGGCCGCGCGGCGCACCCGGCCGCGAGCGCGGCGAGGTCGACCGGCAGCTCGATGCCGCGGTCGTCCTCGACCCGGGCGAGCTCGAGCAGCCGTGACACCAGGCGATCGAGCCGGGCGGCGTCGTCGAGGATCATCGCGAGGAAGTGGTCGCGATCGGCCGGATCGTCGCCCGCGCCGTCGCGCAACAGCTCGGCCGCGCCCCGGATCGCGGTCAGCGGGGTCTTGAACTCGTGGCTGATGTCGGCCGCGAGCGTGCGGGCGTCGTGGGCGCGGCGCTCCAGCTCGTCGGTCATCGCCGCCACCGCGCGCGCGAGCTGGCCGATCTCGTCGGCGCGCCCGGCGAGCCGATCGGGCTCGGCGGGGAGCCGGGCGGCGATCCGCTGGGCGCGGCGGGTCAGCCGGACGAGCGGCCGCGCGATCGTGGTCGCGAGGATCAGCGTGACCAGCGCGGTGACCGCCAGCGTGGCGGCGAGCAGCCGGAACAGCCAGGCGCGCAGCCGGTACAGCGCGAGCTTGACGTCGTGGGTCGAGCGCGTGACATAGATCGCGCCGGTCACGGGGGCGTCGTCCGCCCCGGGCCGCCGGATCGGCAGCGCCGAGAACAGGTACACCCGGTCCTGCTGGGTCCACAGCCGGGTCGCCGCGCCGTAGCGGCCGGCGAGCGCGTCGACGACCTCGCGGCGGTGGGCCAGCTGGTCCTCGGGCTCGAGCGCTCGCGGCGGCTCGGCGGCGTGGTCCGGCGCGCGGCCGCGCAGCAGGCGCGGCACGCCTCGCTCGGCGCCCTCGGGCGGCCCGCCGCGGTGCGAATCGGCGCGGACCTCGCCGCCGGCGTCGAGCAGCCGGATCCGCGTCCGGGTGTCGCCGGCCGCGGCGGCGAGCACCGGCTCGAGCGCGGCGAGCGGCCGGTCGGGCTCGGCGAGCACGACCGCGCGCACCAGCTCGGCCTGGTGGACCATGTCGGCCTCGAGCGCGGCGAGCAGCTGCGACTCGTGCATCCGGGCGAACGAGATCCCGACCACCGGCACCGCGACGACGATCGCGTTGACCAGCAGGAGGCGGGTGCGGATCCGCGCGAGCTGGCCGGCGAGCCGTCGCAGTCTAGCCCGCGCGGTAGCCCACGCCATGCACGGTCTCGATGACAGGTGCGCCGGCCGCGGCGAGCTTGGCGCGCAGGTTGCGCACGTGGGTGTCGATCGTGCGCGCGCTGATGTGGTGATCGTCGCCGTGGACCGCGGCGATCAGCTGGGCGCGCGACAGCACGCGGCCCTTGTGGAGCGCGAGCGCCGCGAGCAGCCGCAGCTCGGTCGCGGTGACCACCAGCTCGGCGCCGCGGACCGCCACCGCGTGGCGATCGCGGTCGATCGTCAGCTCGCCGACCGCGAGCACCGGCCGGGGCGCCGCCGGCGCGTCGCCGGGGGAGGTCCGGCGCAGCACCGCGGCGACCCGCGCGACCAGCTCGCGCGGCGAGAACGGCTTGGCCAGGTAGTCGTCGGCGCCGAGCTCCAGGCCGAGCACGCGATCGGTCTCCTCGCCGCGCGACGACAGCATCACGATCGGGACCTGGCCGCGCAGCCGGCGGCACAGGCTCAGCCCGTCGAGCTCGGGCATCAGGACGTCGAGCACGACCAGCGCGACGCCGCCGCGCGCGATCCGGTCGGCGGCCGCGGCGCCGTCGCCGGCCAGCTCGACCGCGTACCCGGCGCGCGCCAGCGCGAACCGCGCGACCTCGCGGATGTGGGCGTCGTCGTCGACCACGAGCACGGCCGGCATCTCAGTGCGAACGCTCCGGTGGCGCGGCGTATTCCGCGCTGCCGTTCTCGACCGCCGCCTGGTACGCGAACAGCTCGCCGAGGCCCTCGACCCGCGCGACCAGCTCGCGGACCAGCTCGCCCGAGCTGTGCGCGATCGCCGGCTGCAGCCGGACCAGCTCGGCCTGGGTCACCAGCTGGGCGACGAGCTCGCCGACCTCGTCGAGCTCGCTGCGGTAGCGCTCGCGCAGCGCGCGGAGCTGGCCGAGCGTGCGGACCCGGAGCTGCGCGGTCGCCGCCGCCGCGGTCGCGCCGCGCGCCGCGAGCTCGGCCGCCCGCCGCTCGGCCGCCGCCGGATCGAAGTCGGGCCGGGCGAGCAGCGCGTCGAGCTCGCCGAGCCGCCCGCCGGCGTCGCGCAGCCGGCCGCCGAGGATCCGCGCGCTCTCGGCGTCGGGCAGCACGCCGGCGAGCGGCGACGCCTTGGCGCGGGCGAGCGCGGCGAGCAGCTCGGCCTCGCGCCGCGGCTCGGTCGCCCGGGCCAGCGCGAGCGGCGCGTACATCGGCCACAGCCCGACCACGAGCACCGCATCGGCCGGCGACAGCCGGCGCCTCGCCACCGCGATCGCCAGCGCCAGCGCGGCGCCGACCGCGAGGTAGCCGACCCCGAGGCTGACCAGGCTCATGGCGCGCGCTCCCCGAGCGGCGCACCGAGCGGCGCACCGAGCGGAGCTTCGGTGCGGTCGTAGATCCCGCGCGCCGAGCGCGCCGCGCCCGTGATCGCGTCGAGCAGGCTGCCCTCGACCTCGCGCACGAACATCGGCTCCGGCGCGCGCGGCCGCACCAGGTACGGCCGCAGCGCCCACGCGAGCTGCCCGCCGACCAGCGAGAACACCACGCACATCCCGGCGACGGCGGTGCGCCAGCCGGCCGCGGCCTCGAGCGCGACCCCGCGGCAGATCAGGTGGAGCGCGGCGGCCCCGGCGAGCGCGAACAGCGCGACCGTCGCGAGGATCGTCTGGTGGTAGCCGAGGTCGAGCGCGCGCGCCAGCAGGATCAGCGGCGTGCACGCCGCCAGCAGCAGCGCGCCGAACGCCAGCGCGGTCATCACCAGCGCGAGGTCGGCGGCGAGCCGCGACGGCCGGCCGAGCGCGGCGCCGATCGCCGACAGCGCCGGCGCCGACAGCGCCGCGGTGCCGAGCAGCACGATCGGCAGCTTGATCGCCGCGTAGCCGATCTGGATCCCGCCGCGGTAGCTGCCGAGCGCGGCGCCGACGATCGCCATCGCGACCGCGATCGTCGCGATCATCGTGCGCAGGATCGCCGCGAGGTCGGCGCCGTCGCGCAGCCGCGCCAGCATCGCCCGGCGATCGCGCAGCAGGAGATCGATCAGCTCGAACGCCGGCCGCGGCGCGCCGTCCGCCGCCGCGATCACGACCCCACCTCCACCGCGAGCTCCCACCACAGCCGGCCCGCGATCGCCAGCGCCGACGCGGCCCAGATCAGGAACACCGCGCCGCCGGCCAGCGACCGCCCGGCGCCCGGCCGCCCGGCCGCGAGCTCGCTCGCCAGCCGGCGCAGCCCGAGCAGCCCGGCCGCCGCGATCGCCGCGGTCGCCGCCGCGATCGCCGTGCCGGTCGACACCGACGACAGCGCCGCGAACGCCGCCGGCAGGATCAGCCCGGCCAGCGCGATGCCGAACCCGCCGAGCGCGACCCCGAACGCGCGCGCCATCGCCGCCAGCGGCGGGGCGTGGCCCGCGGCCGCGGTCGCGATGTACAGCGCGGGGGCGGTCGCCGCGATCACGCCGAACACGATCGCCGGCGCGGCGACCATCGGGCGCGGGTCGTGCAGGCGCGCGGCGAGGATGCCGCCGATCGCGACCGGACCGGCGGCGGCGAGCGCGATCGCCGCGCCGCGCGAGACAGTAGATGGAGCTCGAGTTGCCAGGGACATTGCAGGCCTCCTGCCCCGATCAACCAGCCCGCGGTGCAGCGGCGGCGCACGCGATCGGGAGACCGTGTCGAGCGTTCGTGGAGATCCTGCGCAGACGCCGGCCGTGGAGATCCCGGGCGCGTTGCGCTACGGTCCTGCGGTGCGCTTCGTGCTCCGGTCCGGTGTCTGCGCGCTCGCGGCGTGCGCCGCCGGCCTGCTCGCGGCCGGGGCGCGCGCCGACCCCGTGCCGCCCGCGCTGACCCGCGAGTTCCAGGCCGGCGTCGACGCCTACCGGCTCGGCAAGTACGACGACGCCCGCGCCCACCTCGAGAAGGCCGAGGCGATCGATCCCCGGCTGCCCGGCCCGCATCGCTTCCTCGCCGCGGTCGCCCAGGCCCAGCGCCGCTGGGCGGATTGCATCGCCGAGGCCCGCCGCGCCCTGCAGCTCAACCCACAGTCCCAGGAGCTCGTCGATACCCGACGGCTCCACGACAGCTGCCGCGAGTCCGACGGCCGGCCGATCTACCGCGGCGAGCTCGGCGACGCCGCCGCGATCGCGGTCACCGCCAACGTGTCGGGCGCGACGGTCCGGATCGGCGGCCTGCGCTACGGCGGCACGCCGGTCGCGCCCCGCCTGATCAAGCCCGGCACCCTGCGCGTCGAGATCGAGAAGTCGGGCTGGCAGCCGGCCCACGTCACGGTCGACGCGCTGCCCGCGATCGTCACCGACATCGCCGTCGAGCTCGTGCCGCTCGCCCCGACGGCTGCTCCCACACCGCCGTAGCTCGCGGCACGCGGGGCCCGCGTCGCGAGAGCTCGGGCCGCACTCAGTGGGCCAGGACCTCGGCGAGCGTCGCCGCGGACAACATGTGATCGAGCCAGGTCTCGACCTGCTCGGCGGAGGCCGCTTCCACGCGCTCCTCGATCGCGATGTCCACGTCGTCTCCGAAGCGCTCGTTCAGCAGGCGCAGCAGAAGCCTGCGCTCGCGCGCGAGACTCACCTGGCGTTCCTGCGTGCGCCCTTCGTGGAGCCCTTCCTTGCGCCCCTTTTCCAGCCCCTCCTCGCGCCCCTTTTCCAGCCCTTCCACGATCCCCTGTGTGAGGCCCTGCTTGAGGCCCTCGATGACGCCCTCCTGGACGGCGAGCTGGCGCCACATCTCGACGATATCCGCGGTGGCCATCAGGAACTCCTCATCTTCCGGCGTTCTCATGCCCGGTTCGCTCTCCACGATCAGTCGAAACTGTACCAGAAGGGGGAACGCCAGCATGCGCTCCGGGGCATCTGGCGGCAGCGCCTTGAGCTCGGCGATCGCTCGTCGCAGCACCGCGCCTGCGCCGAGCAACCGCAGCATCAGGGTGCTCCGCGTGACCGGTAGCTCGTTCACGACCACGATCCGCGTCCAGAGCTGCGGTGGACCCTCGTAGACGCCCGGCCAGCCGGCCATCGGGTGGAACGCGAGGCCCTCGATGCCGCCGTCGGGACGCCCCGACGAGATGATCCACTGGATCGGAAGCGGGAGCGGCGGCGCGGCCGTGCGTCGCGGCAGGTCGAGTCGGAACTCACCGTGCTTGACCAGGCACGCGATGAGCTGGTGGTTGCCGGGCGCGCTGTGGAACAGCTCGATCGTGCCTGCGCGGCTGGCGATGACCCCCAGCAGGCCGAGGTGCTCGGGGAGCGCGGCGCGCGCTTCGCGGGGCATGAACCACAGGTCGATGCGCCGGGCCTCGGCGGGGACCTCGGCATCGGTCTCGACGGCGCAGTGGCCTTCGATCGCGGCCCGGACCATCTGCTTGCCGAACTGGTCGTAGCGGTTGCGCATCGCCACGAGCAACATGGGCACGGCCCGCGGCCGAGAGATCGCCGGCCGGTCGAATTGACGGGTCTGGTGCGAAATCGCGATGACCCGTCAGCGCGCGCCAGGAACCGCGCAGGATCCGAGGTTTGCCAGGCGAGCCGCCGCGCCGAGGCGAGCCTGGGGCGATCGGGCGGTCTCGAGCTTTGATATGGTGTGGGCGCTGGCCGGGGAGCGCGGCGGCGGAACCCACCATGCACGACGTCGTCCGATCGAGATGCTGCGAGGGTCCGCGATGACGCGGGATCGCCGCGCGGCCTCGCGCGAACCGAGCGGGCCGACGACGCTGTCCAGCCTGGCGCACAGCGGCCAGGTCGCTGCGCCGCGATCCCGGCTCGGCCTGATCGTCGCGGCGTCGGCGGTCGTGGTGGGTGGTGCGATCGGCAGCGCGCTCGCGCTGCGCATGGCACCGGCGAGCGCGTCGCCGCGCGGGCGTTCGTCGACCGAGGCCTCCGCTGGTTCGCCGCGAACCGGTGCGCAGGCCCCCGCCACGCCGGCCACGGGGCCGTCGACGGGCGCGCCCGTCGCTGCGGTCGCACCTGGCGCGACGCCCTCGACCGGTCCCCGCGCGCCAGCGCCGGCCGCCGTTCCTCCTGCGAGCGGCGCACCCGCCGTCCCCGCAGCGACCGGTGCGCCAACCGCGGCGGCCGCGGCGAGCCCCGCGGCCATGCCGCCATCTCCCGAGGCGCGCGCGGCGCTGGTGACGCAGATCCAGGACACGCTGCGGCGGTTCGTCGCCTGGTCGCACGCTCACCCCGGCGCGCGCTGCCCCGACGCCGCCGCGCTCGGCGCCGGGCTCGACCCCTGGGGCCAGCCGCTGCAGATCGTGTGCAGCGATCAGCCGGCCGACCAGATCGCCGGCGTCCTGTCGTACGGCCCGGACGGCGAGCCCGGCACCCGCGACGACGTCGTGTCGTGGGCGCTCGGCGCCGAGGTGGCCGACCTCGCGCGCGGCCCGCGGTGGAGCGCGAGCCGTGGCATGGCGACGTCCAGCGGCGGCCGGCACGGCGGAGCACGCCCCGGATCGCGAACCAACCCAGGCTCCGCGGCGGCCGGCGGCGGCGCTGCTCCGCGGGGCACGGCGCGCTTGCCTCCGCGGCCGGCCGCCGGCGCTGGCTCCAACGACACCGACGGGGACGGGATCCCCGACCGCCGCTAACCCACGAGGTCACTGGTCATGAATCGCCCCATCGTTCCCCTGTCCGCCGTGCTCGGCGCGCTGGCGCTGTCCGCTGCCGCCCAGGCCCAGTCCGCGGGCGCCCAGGCCGAGACGCTGTTCCGCCAGGGCAAGGACCTCATGGCCAGGGGCCAGATCGCCGAGGCCTGCTCCGCGTTCGACGCCAGCCAGAAGCTCGACCCGACGATCGCCACGCTGCTCAACCAGGCGGCCTGCCGCGAGAAGAACGAGCAGCTCGCCACCGCGTGGGGGCTGTTCCTGGAGGCCGAGCGCCAGACCCGGACCGCGACCGACACCGCGACCCAGCAGCTGCACCAGGTCGCCGCGACCAAGGCGGGCAAGCTCGAGCCGAGGCTGTCGACGCTCACCATCACCGTCCCCGACCCGAACCGGGTCCCCGGGCTCCAGGTGCTGCGCGGCGGCGAGCCGGTCGACCCGGGGGCGTGGAACCGCGCGCTGCCGGTCGACGGCGGGACCTATCAGATCACCGCCCGGGCCCCCGGCAATGCCGAGTGGTCGAGCACGATCACCGTCGGCAACGAGCACGACGTCAAGACGATCGAGATCCCCCGGCTCAAGGCGGCCGCGCTGGAGCCGCCGCCGGTCCACCCGGCCGAGCCAGCGGGCGCTGCGCCGGCCCCCCTGCAGGCGCGCTCGAGGGTCGTCCCGCTCGCGGTCGGCGTCGGGGCCGTGGCGCTGGCGGGCGGGGCGCTCGGCTTCGAGCTGTCGGCCCGCTCGACGTACAACAGCTCCAGGGCCGAGGTCGACAACGACAAGCAGACCTCGCTGTGGCACTCGGCCAACACCCGGCGCTACGTCGCCGAGGGCCTCGGGGCGGCCAGCCTGGTCGCGGCCGGGGTCGCCGTCTGGCTCTACGTGCGCCCCGCCGCCGGGCCGGCAGACGAGCGCGCCGCACGCGTCGAGCTGGCGCCGATGGTCGCGCGCGACACCGCCGGGCTGGTCGTCGTCGGCGGCTTCTGAACGGTCCGCGGTCGCCCCGGCCGGCTCGCCGCCCGGTCACCGCCCGTGCGATTCGCCACGCGGGCGTCGCGATTGCCGAGCGTTGCCGGTGAGATCACGACGATTCCTCGGGGTGGTTCGCCCCGGGGGGGGCCGCGGCGCCGTCGCGTGCGCCGGCGGGACGGCCGCGCATCGCGCGCGCCAATCAGTAGCTTTTGAGGTTCGGCGCGATCTACCATTTTTCTTCGCAAGGGGGACCGCGCGACGTGCGTCGAGCTACACGAGGAACAGTTGCCGCGGCAGCGCTGACGCTGGCCGGCTGCGTCAACGGCTTTCAGGGCGCCAATGTCCAGCTGGACCTGTCGACGGCCACGCCGGTCCAGGCCGACGTGCTGAAGACGCCGGAGGCCGGCCAGCTGCCGGCGGCGACGCACTTCACGCTGTACGCGATCCAGGAGCAGACGCTGCCGGACAGCACGGTCCAGGACCACCTGTTCGAGGTCGCCCGGTTCGAGGTCCACAACATCGTGGACACGTCGTCGCCGTGCTTCATCGACGTCGGCGACCACGTCCCGTACCCGGGGATCCACGTCACGCAGTTCGCCACGCGGGTCCAGATGGACACCCAGATCCCGGATCCGACCCACCCGCCGCCCGGAGCGACCCCGGAGCAACTCGAGCTGGTGGTCACCGCGCTGGCGCGGATGGCGAAGATCAACGCGATCCTCGGCCCCGGCGGCCTGGTCGCGGTGACCTCTGCGTCGACCACGGCGTACCCGACGATGGCGATGGACTGCAACGGGCCGCCGGACCAGATCCCACCGCCGCAGTGCATCGACAACGCGTCCAACCAGCGCCGGCTCCAGCTGTGCCAGCAGACCTGGAAGACCGACGGCCAGCTGTGGGAGGGCACCGACCGCGTGCTCACCGCGCCGCTCAACGGCACGACGTACGGCCTGCTGCACAACCCGATGACCGTGGCCGGGACGCCGGTCGGCGGTGCCCAGCTCTTCGTCGACAGCGCGCTGGTCGGGGTCGACGCCTACGCGATCTACTTCCAGGCCGACGTTCCGCCCGCGGGCATGGAGGGGCCGGGCACCCAGCTGTACTTCGGCCGGCCGACCATGCCGACGCGGGGCGTGTTCCACGTGCATCTGGTCGACCCGGACAACGCGGCGATCACCTCCGAGATGGCGGTGTTCGCCGATCTCGGGCAGGACGACGTCCACTTCTAGGAGCGCGCATGTATCCACGGAGCATCCTTCTCGGACTCGCGCTGCTGGCAGCTGTCATCCCGGGCTGCAAGACCGTCGACTGCGGCGACGGCACGACCGAGCGCAGCGGGCTCTGCGTCGCGTCGAGCGAGACCGTCAGCGCCGCCCGGTGCGGCGCGCTCACCGAGCTGCACGGCGACACTTGCGTCCCCACGTTCCCGCCGACGACGTGCGATCCGTCGACCACGGCTGAGGAGCTCGACTCCACCACGGGGGTGACGACCTGCGTCGGGACCGGCGCGGGCGGCTGCTCGGCCCGGCTGGCCTGCCCGGTGGGAACCGGCGGCAAGCAGACGATCTGCGGGCAGATCTACGATTTCGAGACCGGCCAGCCGTTCGCGGCGCCGAGCGCGACCGGGGCCCAGTGCGGCACCGGCGTGAACTTCGGGCCGTGCGCGCTCGGCATCAAGGCCTACGACGCGGTGGCGTTCGCGCAGTCCATGGGCATGGGCGGCGCGCTGACGACCGGCGCGGTGTACATCGACGACTGCGGCCGGTTCCGGATCCCGGACGTCAGTCAACCGGCCGCCGCGCCGGTGATCGCGCTCGGCGTCGATGACATCGCCGCGCCTGGCCCGACCGGCCTCACCAACGCGGCAGGGGTGACCACCGCGGCGATCGCGAACGGCGCGAGCCGGGACGTCGAGGCGTTCGTGGTGAAACCGTCGACCACCGCGGGGTGGAGCGGCACGTCGCTCGCGACCGGCATCTTCGCGCTGGTGTTCCACAACTCGATCGGGGGGAGCGCGCTCGCATCCGGGGTCGGCGTGACCCGCAACGGCGCAACCGACGCCGGGCATACCCTGTACTTCGGATCGGCCGCGGCGAATCGCACGGCGCTGGACAGCAACGCGCACGCCACCGGCGTCAACGGCACCGCGCTCTACAACATCATGAACCCGGTGCTGACCGACATGTACTCGGGCACCGGAGGGCTGCCGTCCGGCTGCAACTGGGAGGCGCATGGCGGCGTGGCGCTCCAGGGCCTGGTGTTCATCCAGACGTTCCGTCCGACCGGCTCAACGTGTCCACCCTGAAGTACCTCCCCCTGCTGGCCGTGCTCGCGGCGCGCGCCGCGGCGGCCGATCCGACGAGCGGCGTCGACGGCGCGCTGTTCCGCAGCGCGTACGACGCCGGCGGGGTGTTCAGCCTCGAGGGCGCGCGGCTGCTGCCCAAGCACGACCTGTCGTTCACGCTGCTGCTCAGCTACGCGCGAGCGCCGCTGACCCTCAACGTGCCGGGGATCGGTGATGCCGGCAGCGACCGGATCCTCAACTACCTGGTCACGATCGACATGGCGTTCGGCATGGCGCTGAGCGACCGGATCGCGATCGGGATCGACGCCGCCGGCTATCGCACCGCGACCGGCAGCGGCTACGGCGTGCGCGGCCGCTACGGTGGCATGGGGCAGATCTCGCAGCCGTCGACCGGCCTGATCTCGCTGCGGCCGCTGTCGAACCTCGACCCGTCGGCCCCGCCGGGCAGCTCGGGCTACCTCGGCGACGAGCTCGCCGGCCCGCTCGACGCGCGGTTCGGGCTCAAGCTCGCGCTGGTCCAGCGCCCGCTGTGGGCGCTGACCGCGGTCGGCTCGGTGGTGCTGCCGTTCGGCGACGACCAGATGCTGCTCGGCGACGCCAACCTGGTGTTCGAGCCCCGGCTCGCGTTCGAGTGGCGGCCCGACCGGATCCACGCGACGCGGCTGATCGCCAACCTCGGCGCCCGGATCCGCGAGCGCACGGTGCTGCAGGCCTACGATCCGATGACCATGGGCCAGAGCCCGGCGGACGCCCGGGCGGTGCTCGACGTCGGCAGCGAGCTTTTGTCCGGGGTCGGCGGCGTGTACGAGCTGACGCCGCGGCTGTCGGCGTCCGGCGAGCTCGTGGCGTTCACCCCGCTGCCCGACGCGCTGTCGTGGGGCGACTGCCGGCTGTACAGCGGCGCGCGCTGCACGTCGCTGAAGCCGAGCGACTACGTCGCCGGTGCCCACCACGGCGACCTCGCGGTCCAGCTCACCGGCGGCCTGATGATCCGGGTGACCCCCGAGGTCGCCGCCAACCTGATGGTCGGCACCGGCCTGACCGGCGCGCGCGGCGATCAGATCCGGGTCACCACCGGGATCGTGTGGTCGCCGCAGCCCGGCGGCGGCATGGCGGCCGGCCGCGCGGACCGCGACGGCGACGGCATCCCCGACGCGATCGACCAGTGCCCCGACGAGCCGGAGGACAAGGACGGATTCCAGGACGAGGACGGCTGCCCGGATCCGGACAACGACAGGGACGGCATCCCCGACGCGGTCGACAAGTGCCCGAACGAGCCGGAGGACAAGGACGGGTTCCAGGACGAGGACGGCTGCCCGGATCCGGACAACGACAAGGACGGCATCCCGGACGCGCTCGACAAGTGCCCGGACGAGCCGGAGGACAAGGACGGGTTCCAGGACGAGGACGGCTGCCCGGACGACGACAACGACGGCGACGGCATCCCCGATGCGGTCGACAAGTGCCCGAACGACCCCGAGACCGTCAACGGCTTCGAGGACGAGGACGGCTGTCCCGACGTCCGCGGCACGGCCGGCCCCGAGGAGCGCGCCGACCGGATCGACCTCAAGGGCGCGCAGGTGGCGTTCGCGCGCGGCGCGCTGACCGCGCCGTCTCGCCAGCTGCTCGGCCAGGTCGCGGCGCTGATCAAGAACCGGCGGCTCGCGATCCGGATCGAGGTCCACGTCGCGCTCGGCACCCGGTCGACCAGCCCCGGACCGATCGCGGCGCAGAAGCGGCGCGACAAGGCGCTCGCCCAGCAGCGCGCCCGGCTGATCGCGGACTACCTGGTGAGCCAGGGCGTGCCGGCGCCGCAGCTCCAGGCGGTCGGCATCGGCTCGGACCGCCCGCTCGGCACCGCGACGCCGACCGATCCGGTCAACGAGCGGGTCGACTTCATCAAGGCGCAGCAAGGGGGTACGCCATGATGCAGCGCAGCGCGATGCTGGCGCTGATCGCGATCGCGCTCGCGGGCGCCCCGGCGCTCGCTCAACCCGGTGGCAGTACGCCGACCGACGTCGAGGTCCCTGCGGTGGTGCTCGAGCCGCAGGCCGAGTCCCAGGGGCCGGGGGCCGACGAGGCGCTCGACCTCGCCAACATCGTGCAGAGCGCCGCCAAGGGCGTGACCACGGTGCAGGAGGCCCCGGCGATCGTCACCGTGGTCACCGCCGACGAGATCCGCGATCGCCAGTTCCAGGACCTCGCGCAGCTCGCCGACACCGTGCCGGGCTGGCAGCGCGCGAGCTCGTACCACTCGACGTTCCCCGGCACGCTGGTGCGCGGCCAGGTCCAGGCCCTGCAGTTCCTGCACGACGGCGTGTCGCTGTTCGATCCGTTCGTCAACGTCGCGGCCGTCGACCGGGTCCAGCCGATGGAGCTGATCAAGCGGGTCGAGATGATCACCGGCCCGGGCGGCGTGCTGTGGGGCTCGAACTCGCTGCTCGGCATCCTCAACGTGATCACCAAGGACGCCGAGGACGTCGACGGCGTCGAGGTCGGCGGCCAGGTCGGCGACGGCGGCGGCGATCGCCTGATGGCGCGCGCCTACGCGATGGCGGGCACGACCAACCTCGCCGGCGGCAAGCTCAAGGCGTTCGTCCACGCCAGCGTGCAGACCTGGCAGGGCCCGGCGTTCCAGATGCCGCTGCTGTTGTTCCACAGCGCGCTGCCCCAGCCCAACTCGCCCAACATCTATGGCCCGCTGACCACGACCGACGAGGCGCAGTCGATGATCACGACGCTCGACGGCAAGCTGACCTACGACAAGCTGCAGCTCCGGGTCTACTTCCCGTTCGGCCACGAGTACAAGCCGATGGGGCTGTCGGGCGAGCCGGTGCGCCAGACCCTGCCCGAGGACCCGATGTGCCCCGTCGGATCCACCAACCCCGCGTGCACCGACCCCAACCGGCTCAGCCGGCTCAACCGCGAGGACGTCTACGATCGCTACGCGGTGGCCGAGTACCGCACGCAGTTCGCGCACGACAAGGCCGGGATCGCGGTGCGCGGCTACGTCCAGCAGTTCGTCCGCGGGTTCGAGCCGCTGCAGATCCTGGCGCCGAGCGTGGCCGTGCCCGGCGGCCTGTCGTTCAAGGCCGACCTGACCAGCTATCGCACCGGCGGGGCGTTCGACGGCGACATCGCGCTGACGCCGAAGACCCGCGTGCTGTACGGCGCCGAGGCGTTCCACGAGTGGAAGCCCGACACGACCAACGGATCGCTGCAGGGCAGCGGCACGCCGTTCACGCTGAACTCACCGTCGCCCAACCTCGTCCCGCTGCCGTGCCCGCGCGATGGGATGGGCAACCCGGTCCCCGGTTGCCCCCTGACGTTCGCGTTCCCGGCCGATCGCACGGTGCTCGGCGCCTACGTCGATCCGCAGTACCGGCCGAACAAGCAGCTGATCTTCGACCTCGGCGGCCGCGTCCAGGTCGCGCCGGCCTCGCTGGGCAGCCTGCACTACGACCTCAACACCGAGGTCGCCGCGACCGTGGTCTGGAACTTCATCCCCAACTGGCACCTCAAGGTCAACTATGCCCAGGGCTTCCGGCCGCCGGTGTTCAACAACACCACGTCGAATGGTGAAGCTGTACAGATCGGCGGTAACCCCAACCTGAGCGTCGAGCGGTCGGAGGCGACCCAGGCCGAGATCAATGCGCGTATCTTCAAGGGCGAGCGCCAGATCCGGGAGCTGTCGTTCCGGATCGACGGCAGCTATACCCGACTCAACGACTTGATCCAGGTCACGTCGGGCAACTACACCAACTCCGGCGACCGCGGCCTGACCTCGCTGGAGTTCCTCGGCAAGCTCTACCTCCAGGGCGGTCACCGGATCGAGTTCGGTTACACGTACTTACGCGGCGACACCAGCGACAAGGGCCTGCTGCGTGCGCTGCCCGAGAACTGGTTCTCGCTGTCGGGAGTGTGGTCGTTGATCGGCAACCAGCTGACCGCGACGTCGACGCTCAAGATCACGGGCGCCGCCGAGGACCCCAACCGCCTGGTCGAGTACCGGGGCACGACGGCAGCGTCGCCGGTCACCGTCCTCGCGACCGACCTCGTGATGGACCGGCTGCCGCCGACCGCAGACCTGTCGCTCGGCCTGTCGTATGCACCGACACCCAAGCTGGCGGTCCGGGTCATGGCCTACAACGCATTGTTTGGCCACACCTACCAGCCCGACGTGTACTTCGACTACGAGCCGCACCTCGAGTACCTTCCCAATCCCTACGAGGGCTTCCGGGCGTACCTGTCGGCGACTTATCAATACTAGGCGCTGCGTCAGGGGCGTCCGGCCCTGATATCATGGGGCGGCACGGGCGGTGCGCCCGGGCACGAGGGTTCTTGTCGAAACGACGTGTGCTCGCGATCTCCAGCGATCTCGACCAGCTCCGCCGCATCGTCGTCACGCTCGAGCGCGCCGGGGCGGAGGTCGATGCTGCGCGCAGCCCCGAGGCGATCGCGGCCCAGGTGATCCCGCACCGCTATGTGTTCTTCTCCGCGACCAACGGCGAGGTCGGCGCGCTCGACGCCCTGGTGCCCAAGCTGCGCGAGCGCGCCCACGTCACCATCGTGACGCCGCGCGCCGAGCTGTTCGACCTGACCAGCTACCTGCGCGACGACCGGATCAACCACGTGGTGGTGGGGGACGAGCTCGAGACCGGCGTGTTCGTCACCGCCCAGAAGCTGTTGACCGGCGACATCTTCGGGATCGAGAAGTACCTGCCGGCGGGGACCCCGGTGCACTACGTCCGGCTGCACGACTTCATCGGCCGCGGCCGGGCGATCGACACCGTGCTGAGCTACGCGGAGGACGTCCGGATGCGCCGCCAGGTCCGGACCCAGATCGCCGCGGTGTGCGAGGAGCTGCTGATGAACGCGCTGTACGACGCGCCGGTCGATGCCGCCGGGCGGCCGATCTTCGCCGACGTCGACCCGCACGACCGCAAGGGCACCCACTCGCCGCGGCCGGTGTCGATCCGCTACGCGGCGACCGATCACGGGTTCGCGGTCGCGGTCCGCGACCGGTTCGGCCGGCTCGCGAAGAACACGGTGCTGGCGTACATCGAGAAGTGCATCGAGTCGCCGGTCCAGATCGATCGCAAGACCTACGGCGCGGGCCTCGGGCTCTACCTGGTCGCCAACGCGGCGGCGAGCTACGTGGTCAACGTCGCTTACGGGATCGCGACCGAGGTGGTGTGCACGTTCGACCGCGGCGCCAAGTCGCCGCTCCGGCTCGTCGGGATGTTCGTCCACCCGGGAGGTGCCGAGATGTTGAAGCGCGGACCGACGCCCGAGACCGCAGCGGGGATGAGGCGCAGTGGCTGAGCGTCAGTTCGGACCGTACAAGCTCGTCCGCCAGATCGCAGTCGGCGGCATGGCCGAGATCCACCTCGCGAAGACCAAGGGGATCGCCGGCTTCGAGAAGTACGTCGCGCTCAAGATGATCCACCCCAACTTCGCCGAGGACGACCAGTTCATCCAGATGCTGGTCGACGAGGCGAAGATCGCGGTCCATCTCACCCACGGCAACATCGCCCAGACCTTCGACCTCGGCCGGGTCGGCGAGACGTACTACATCACGATGGAGTACGTCGACGGCGCCGATCTCTACAAGATCCTGCGGCGCGCCTCCGAGCAGGACCTCGAGATGCCGCTCGACGTGTGCGCGTTCCTCGGCAAGGAGGTGGCGTCGGCGCTCGATCACGCGCACCGCAAGCGCGATCATGCCGGCAAGCCGCTCGGCATCGTCCACCGCGACGTGTCGCCCCAGAACGTGCTGGTGTCGTACTCCGGCGAGGTCAAGCTGGTCGACTTCGGCATCGCCAAGGCGACGATGAAGGTCCGCCAGACCGCGGTCGGCGTGATCAAGGGCAAGTATTACTACATGAGCCCCGAGCAGGCGTGGGGCGATCCGATCGACCACCGCTCGGACATCTTCTCCGCCGGGATCGTGCTTTACGAGATGATCACCGGGCAGATGATGTATCTCGAGGAGGATCTCCACAAGCTGCTCGAGATGGCCCGCAAGGCCGAGATCCCGCCGCCGAGCAAGCTGCGCAAGGGCGTGCCGCCGCAGCTCGAGCGGATCGTGATGCACGCGCTCGCCAAGCTGCCGGGGGAGCGCTACCAGAGCGCCGGCGACCTCGCGACCGACCTCGAGCGCTTCCTCCACGCCTACTCGCCGGTGTTCACCGCATCGAAGCTGGCGACGCTGGTCCGCCAGGTGGTCGGCGAGCCGATCCAGGTGCCCGACGACCCCGGGTTCGTGAGCATCGAGTTCCGCGACGGCGTGATGTCGACCCATCCGCTCGACGACTCCGAGGTCGCGCACGCGATCGACGCCGAGGATCTGCGCGACGAGAACAGCATGCTGTTCCGGGTCTCCAGCGCCGACCGGCGCCCGAACGACGGCGCGGCCGGCGGCGGGGCGCAGCCGCCGGTGCCGCCGGCACCGCGATCCGCACCGCCCGCGCGGGCGAGCACGCCGCCGCCGGTGCCCGCGCCGGCCCGGCCGTCGGTGCCGCGCGTGACCCGCGCGACCGATCCGATGCCCGCGCTGCCGAGCGCGCCGCGGACGCCGGCCCGGACGCCGGTGAGCCCACCGGCTGCCGTTCCTCCGGGCGTTGCCACCGGCGGGGCCGCCGCGCCGCGCAGCCCGGCCCGGACGCCGCCGGCCGGCAGGCCGCGGCAGGCGCACGAGGAGACTCGCCAGCTCGACCAGCCGGCGCCGCCCGATCCGATGCACGACGACTCGGGCCTGCTCACGCCCGATGGCCACAAGCTGAGCTGGATCGAGTCCGACCGCAGCGGCACCGCCGAGGATCTCGACAACATCGGCGAGCGCACGGTGGTCACCGGCGCGCCCGGCATGGCCGGCCCCGCGCTCGGCTTCATGATGGACGTCGCGGGCAACGACGCGGACGGCCAGATCGAGGCCACGCTCGTCACCGCGATGCCGACCGGCCCCGGGTTCGGCCTGGATCCGGGGCAGGACTCGACCGCCGAGCCGGCCGGTTCCCCGACCGGCGACGCCGGCGGGCCCGCGCGCGGCGATGGCGGCGATGGCGGCGACGGCGGCGACGGCGACGACGAGGACGGCCCGACGCTGTCCCGCGACTTCTCGCGCGACCATCCGACCAAGCCGGCCCGGCGGGCGATCAAGACGCCGCCCCCGGCCGCGCTCGCCGCCAAGATCCACGCGCCCGCGGTCAGCGAGCTGCGCAAGCCGCGGCCGTCGCGCCGGACGCCGCCGGGTGGCACGCCCGCCTCGCCCAGCGTGCTGCACGCGATCGTCGCGTCGAAGTCGAGCGAGCCGATGCCGGTCCCGCGCCCGGCGCCGGCAGCGCCGCACGCCGCGACCCAGGCGACGGTCGCGATGCCACCGTCGGGAATGGGCCCGCCCGGCGCCGCGCAGCCCGGCATGGCGCAGGGCACGTACCCGCAGACCGGATCCGCGGTGCCGGGGCCCACGATGGTTCCGGGCCTTCACCCGCCGGCCGCGTACGCCGCGCCGCCGTTCCCGATCGGCACGCCGGGCGCCCAGCAGTCCTACAACCACGACGCCTCGGGCATGCCGCTCGGGATCCCGACGCCGCCCGGCGTGACCTTGCCGTCCGCATCGGCGCCCTACCAGGTCCCGTCGATCCCGGGCATGCCCGAGTACCCCGGCCAGCCGCACGCGACCCAGGCCTCGCCGGCGGGCTACCCCCAGCTACCGTCCAGCGCGCAGTACCCGAACGCGCAGTACCCGAACGCGCAGTACCCGAACGCGCAGTACCCGAACGCGCAGTACCCGAACGCGCAGTACCCGAACGCGCAGTACCCGAACGC
>DATAPF010000698.1:0-3718 GCA_036265355.1 Kofleriaceae bacterium
CGCGCGACCGGCGGGCACGCGATCGGCGGGTCCGGCGATCGGGCCGCCCCGGCCGCGCCCACCCGGCGACTCCGCGGTGCGCTCATCGACCCGGCGCAGCATCCGCCCCAGGCAGGCCGGGCAGAACACGGTATCGCCGACCTCCTGCAGCTGATCGCGCGCGCCGCAGCCGAAGCACGCCGCTCCGGTCACGCCGCGCTCCCCGCGAGCCCGCCGGGCGCGGCATGGGTCTCGGCGTCGATCGGCGCGTCCACCTGCATCGTCTCCAGCTGTAATCCGCCGGCCCCCTGGCGCGAAGGGGACATTTGGTCCGCGGCGGCCCGGGACGAAATGTCCGGTGCGTGCCGGCGCGCGCTGCGCTATCCGTCGATCCTCGGAGGCCCATGTTCCTCGAGCGCAAGTTCCTGACCCCGATCGAGCGCGCCGCGTCCCGGGACGCCGCGACCGCGCTCCCCGCACCGATCGACGATGTGGTGCGCAACCTCGAGCGCGTGCTCGCCGCCGAGCGCGGGATCGGCCACGTGCTACCCGACTTCGGCCTCAGCCGGTCGGGAGCGTGGAGCGTCGAGGGCGTGCTCGTGCACGCCACCGCCGAGCTCCGCGAGACCCTGCCGCGCTACGAGGCGCGGCTGGCGCTCGACGATCTCGAGACCGATCTCGACGACAGCGGCCAGCCGATCGTGATCGTGCGCGGCCGGGTCGCCGGTGCGCGCGTGGTCCTGACGATCGACCCGCTGCGCCGCTGCGTCCGTGCGGTGCGCCTCGGCTGAGCGCCGCGACCTGACAGGGCTGCGCGTCAGTCGAACTTACCAACGCCCTGGATCGACCAGTACGTCTCGAGCGGGCCCGGCCACACGGTCCGGCCGGCGTCGGCGTCGAGCCAGATCGCCGTGAGGCCGTCACTGCGGCGCCACAGGATGTCGCTCTTGCCGTTGCGATCGAAGTCGCCGATGCCGGCGACCTGCCAACCGGTGTCGAGCGCAGTGATCCAGACGCCGGGTGCGTTGCCGCCGTACCAGATCACGTTGGAGCCGTTCGTGTTGCGCCACAGGATGTCGCTGCGGTGATCGCCGTCAAAGTCGCCGATGCCGGCGACCTGCCAGGTGTTATCCACCGCCGACAGCCAGAATCCGGGCGCGTTGCCGTCGGTCCAGATCACGTTGTCGCCATTGACGCTGCGCCACAGGATATCGCTCTTGCCATTGCCGTCGAAGTCGCCGAGTCCGGCGACCTTCCAGTTGTTGTCCACCGGCGAGATCCAGACTCCCGGCGCAACGCCGTCGGTCCAGATCACGTTGTTGCCGGAGGTGTCGCGCCACAGGATATCGCTCTTGCCATTGCCATTGAAGTCGCCGAGCCCGGCGACCTTCCAGCTGTTGTCCACCGGCGAGATCCAGACTCCCGGCGCAACGCCGTCGGTCCAGATCACGTTGTTGCCGGAGGTGTCACGCCACAGGATGTCGGCGATGCCATTGCCATTGAAGTCGGCGACACCCTGGATCTGCCAGCTGAAGTCGACCGCGCCCGGATAGGTCGTCCAGCCGGCGTTGGCGTCGTGCCAGATCGCCGTGGCGCCGGCGGCCGCGGCGCCGCACGAGCCGCCCGGCGCGGGAACGCAGCGCCACAGGATACCGGCGCTACCGAAGCCCGACGGCACGACGTCGGTGTGGTCGATGATCCACTGGCGATCGATGGTTGCGTAGTTCTCGCGGATGTGTTGTGGGAAGTCGCCGTCGGTGTGGTTGTGGACGACCGCCGCGATCGATCCATCGCATAGCAGCGGCCCGCCCGAGTCACCGTGGTCGGCGATGCCATCGACCATCTTGACCGCGATCGTGGTGTCATCGGATGATTCGATGGTCTCGCTGCACGACCGCTTCTGGTCGAACGTGACACTGCCGTTGGTCTCGTTGTGCGCGCCGAACCCCACGCCGGTGCAGGCCTCGCCCGTGGGCGGGCGCGTGCTGCGCAGCACCATGGGTGCGATGCTGTAGATCGGCGTACTGAGGTGCGCGAGCAAGAGGTCCTTGCTCGGATGTGCGAGCTGCGTATCGACGGCGTGCGACACGAAGTTGGCTGGCGCGGTGCCGGTCAGGAACGCCATCGACGAGCCGGCGCAGTGCGCCGCCGTCAACACGTAACTCGGCGAGATCAGCGTGCCCGAGCACGAGCCTGCGGCGCTGGAGACCTCGCCCACGGCGGAGAACCCGGTCTCGACGTGGCCGCCCTGGATCTCCGACTCGTCGGCGCCGGTTTGCACGGGATCGGAAGCCGCACAACCCGACATTGCCATGCCGGCCAGCAGGCTGGCCCCGACGGCGGAAGCAAATCCATGACACCGATGACGATGTGCGCGTGTATCTAGTCCTGACATCTATCCTCCTCCTTGTGGAATGCTCGGTCGCGAGCGCCGCCGAGTGCCGGGCCATCGACAACGCGGACCATGGCGTCGCTCCGCGAGGTCCACGCCTGAATGGCAAAGTCTGATCGGCAATGACAGACACGCTCGCCACCAGACAATGCGTGCTCGACGCCTGCGACCATGGCGGCCGCGGCGTGCACTTTCGATGCCGACGATTTGTGGCGCCAAACCCGCGAACCCGGCTTGCCGTTGCGGTCGAAGTTGCCGATCCCGGCGACGGTGACCGGAGACGGCTGTGACACTCCGGGAGACACCCGGAGCCCTCCGCGCGCCAGGGTTTCCGTCCGGTGTTCTAGCCGCGCCCGATCCGCAGCACGACGACCTCCCAGCCCTGCGCGTCGCCGGTGGTGACCGGCTCGACCCCGAGCTGGGGCCGGCGGCCGAGCCGGGCGCGCCCCGTGTAGCTCGCGACGCGCAGCCGGATCTCGACCGTGCGCCCGCCGCGGCGGACCAGCGGCGCCAGCATGCGCTCGCAGCGTTCGCGTACCACGTCGACCCACGGCCGGCCGCGGTCGTCGCGCTCGACCTCGGCGTGGAGCCGCGCGACCAGCCCGTCGACCGCGGTGCGCTGCGACCAGCCGACCACCGCCGTACCGTCGAGCCGCGCGCTGCCCAGCCGTGCCGGGTCGTTGGGCTCTTGCCGGGACAGCACCGCGGGCACGACCTCGAGCGCGAGCTCGGGGACGATCGCCCGGACCAGCGCATGGAGCCGCGCCGGCGACCGCGCGCCGCCGATCACCTGGTACGCGCGCGCCAGCGGCGAGCCCTGCGCCACGCCGTCCGCGGGGTGCGCCACGTACGCCAGGTTGGCCGCGACCACGTGATCGAAGAACCGCATGAACGCCAGGAACGGCCGCGGATCGGCGAGCTCGTCGGCGAACCGCCCGAAGTAGCTCGGCAGCGGGGCGTCGGCGCCCAGCAGGCCGGTGCTGAGCCGCACCACCGCGCGGCGCGGCGCGTCCTCGAACCGCAGCGACTCGATCACCCCGGGCGACACCGGCGCGCCGCGGGCGCTCTCGAACCAGATGTCCTGGGGGCCGTAGCCGCGCCGGCGCAGCACGCGGAGCAGCGCCGGCAGCTCGAACCGCCGCGCCGCGGCCGCGAGCGCCGTGTCCGCGAGCTGCCCGTCGACCGACGTGGCCTCGTCGTCGAATGCCGCGAGCGCCTCCATGGTCAGGTCGTAGCGCGGCCGCGACGCGGCGCGAAGGTGACATTCGGTCCGCCCTGCCGGCGCCGGATCCGGCGCGGCGTTACACGGTGATCACCCAGCAGCCGAGCGGATACCGGCCGATC
This sequence comes from Kofleriaceae bacterium, assembly GCA_036265355.1. Classification (GTDB taxonomy): domain Bacteria; phylum Myxococcota_A; class Polyangia; order Haliangiales; family Haliangiaceae; genus JABFXX01. Next base: position 3,716 of record DATAPF010000698.1, read on the forward strand.
CGC
>DATAPF010000699.1:0-9199 GCA_036265355.1 Kofleriaceae bacterium
GCACCGGCTTGCCGTCGATCTCCAGCACCCGGTCGCCGGGCTCGAGACCGGCGCGCGCTGCGGCGCCGCCGTCGAGCACGTCGCCGATCACCGCCGCCGGCAGCACGCTGTGGCCGGCGAAGAACGCGAAGTAGATGATCACCGGCAGCACCAGGTTGGCCGCCGGGCCGGCGAACACGATCACCAGCCGCTGCCACAGCGGGCGGCTCGCGAAGCTGCGCCCGGCGGCGTCCCCACCCCCGAGCTCGTTGCGATTGATCCCACGGGGGGCGCTGCCCCCCGCCCCGCCGGCAAAGCCGTCGGGGCCCCCACCCCCCGTCTCGCTTCGCTCGACGCCGAGGATCCGCACGTAGCCGCCGCACGGGAACGCCGCGATCTGGTACTCGGTCTCGCGCAGCTTGACCCGGATCAGCGGCCGGCCGAACCCGATCGAGAACCGCAGCACCTTGACGTCGAGCAGCTTGGCCGCGGCGAAGTGGCCGAGCTCGTGGATCAGCACGAGCACGCCGACGAGCAGGAGGAAGTACAGGACCGACACGGGGCCAGGCGGAGGCTATCGCAGAAACTGCTATCCTCCCGCTACGTGGCGAGCAAGTCGGGACAGCAGGAGCCCGAGAAGGCCGAGGTCATCGAGGAGCTGCTCGATGCCCTCGACACCGCGCTCGATCGCGTGAAGGTGCTTTACGAGCAGTACTTCCTCGGCATCCAGAAGCAGCCGCCGGCCTACCTGCACACCGACGTCGAGCGCAAGATCCGCGATCTCGCGCAGATCCAGGTCCGCAACACCGCGCTGCGCTACCGGTTCGCCACCCTGCAGCAGAAGTACGGCTCGTACAACAGCTACTGGCGGCGCACGCTGCGCCAGATCGAGAACGGCACCTACACGCGCAACCTGCACAAGGTCGGCCGCCAGGCCGCCAGGACCGGCGCGGCGGTGCCCGAGGAGATCCTCGCAGCGATGCCCAAGCGGATGCGCGACCAGGTGGTCCGCGACCGCGAGGCCGCTCTGGCGCTGGCCCGGCTGCGCGAGCGCGAGGCGCAGGGCGACGAGCTGCTGACGCTCGCCGACGAGGAGGTCGACATCGACGTCGATGACCTCGACGCCGCGTTCATCCACGAGCCGACCGACGTGCGGCGCAACGCGCTGACCGCGGGGGGCGCGCACCGGGTCGACGAGTCCGACGCCGAGTTCGACGTCGACGGGTTCTTCGCGTCGGTGACCCAGGACGATGCACCGTCGCGCGACTCGCTGTCGCCGGCGGCCGTCGCGGAGCCGGTGTCCGCGGATCCGGCGGAGCCGGGCCGGCGATCGTCGCGGCCGTCGTCACGACCGCCCGTGGGGGCGCGGACCGCCACCGGGCATCCTCGGCCCGCGTCGGCGTCGGGCGTGCCGGTCGCGGTCCCGCCGGGCGCCGCGGCTGCGCGTGGCCGCCGGCCGAGCACGAAGCGGCCGCCGATCGACGAGGGTCCGCCCAGCTTCGCGGAGGCCACGGGCGCGGCGCCGCGCCGGACCACCGGGTCGATCCGGGTCGTCCGCCCGCCGTCGAGCCCCGGCGTCGAGCCGGCGCCGCCGCGCAGCGCGACGGGGCGGATGCAGACCGCCCGGCCGCCGTCGAACGACGACGCCGACCCGCGGCTGTCGATCCCGCCGATCGGCGCGGCGAGCCCGGCGGCGTCGACCCGCAAGCTCACCGGGCCGCTGCGGACGGTCCGCCCGCCGTCGGACCAGCCCTCCGAGCCGGGCGCGCCGAGCGACCCGGTGAGCGCGGCGCCGGCTCGCCCGACCGGCCAGTCCGCGGCCGTCCGGCTGCCGCCCCATGACGACACCGGGCCGCGGCTATCGATCCCGCCGATCGGCGCGGCGAGCCCGGCGGCGTCGACCCGCCGGATCACGTCGCCGTCGAAAGCCGTCCGGCCGCCGTCGAACCTGGATCCCGAGCCGTCGGGCGCTGCGCCGCCAGGCCGGACCACCGCCGAGAGCCGCGCGGTCGCGGCGCCGCCCGGCGCAGATGCGGGGTCGGCCGGTGCCCCGGTCGTGAGGATCACCGGGCAGAGCCGCGCCGTGGCGGCGCCGTCGAGCGGGGATACCGGCTCGGTGAGCACACCGCCGGGCGAATCAGGCCGCGCGACGGGGCAGAGCCGTGCCGTCGCGGCGCCGTCGAGCGGGGATACCGGCTCGGTGAGCGCACCGCCGGGCGAGGCGCCGCCGGTCCGGATCGCCGGCCAGGCCCGCGCGGTCACCGCCCCGGGTGCGGACGCCCGCTCACCGAGGCGCGACGCGGCCGGACCCGCGGAGGTCGCGAGCGAGCCCGCCGCGCGCGATGCCGGCGCGTTTGCCGCCGAGTCGACCCAGGGCTCGCGGCCGGTCGCGATCCCGGTCATCCCGCCCGTGGTGCCCGCCGGTGGAGCGAAGACCTCCCCGCTCTCGTCCGGGCCTCAGGCGCCCTCGCCCTCGCCGGCCGAGCGCCCCGATCCGGCGCGGACGGCGCCGTCGCAGGCGACCAAACCGCTGCGCGTGGCGCCCGGCTCCGCGGCAGCCCACACGGCGACGCCGGTCGAGACCCTCGCCGGGCCGTTTCCGCGGATCCCCAGCCCACCGCCGTCGCTCACCCCGTCGCGGGGTGCCGCTGCGCCGGCGGAGCCGCCACCGATTCCCCCGCCGCCGTCGCTCGGCGAGCGAGCAACGCCACCGCCGCGGTGGCCGGCCTCGGAGCCAGCGTCCGCGGCATCGCCCTCGCCGGTGGCGCCACCCTCCTCGGCGCCGCCGGTCTACGCGCCGCCGGCCTCCGGGTCGCCAGCCTCCGGGTCGCCAGCCTCCGGATCGCCAGCCTCCGGGTCGCCAGCCTCCGGATCGCCTGCCTCCGGTGACGGCGTTGCGCCCGCTGCCGAGCCCCCGCGGCCGCAGCCCGCTTCGCCGGCCGCGGCTCGCCGCACACCGCCTCCCATGCGGGCTGCGTCCCCGCCAGTTCCGCCGAAGCGGCCCGACGCGCCGCGATCCGGGGCCACCGATCGCCCGCCGTCCGAGCCGCGCCAGGCCCCACCTCCCGGCGTGACCGACGCCGAGGTCAACGCGCTCTACGCGAAGTACGTCAAGGCCAAGCAGATCCTCGGCGAAGAGGCCGAGCCCGGCACCTACGGCAAGCTGCTCAGGACGATCCACGCCCAGGCGCCCAAGATCATGGAGCAGTACAAGGCCAAGGGCGTCGACTTCTCGGTGGTCGTCAAGGACAACCAGGTGATCATCCGCGCCAAGCCCAAGCCGTGACAGCTGGGTGAAATGAAGAGGTGTCGACGATGCCAACGCCTGGCACGGACACCGGCGCGCGCGGCGAGGCTGCGCCCGCGGCGGCTTGAACCGCACCGAGCGGGTGTGGCGTACTGGCGGAAGCGACATGGGCCGACGCCGCGACGCGCGCACGAAGATCGAGCTCGGCGACTTCCAGACGCCGCCCGGTCTCGCCGCAGCGGTGTGCGAGGTGTTGCGGGCGCGCGGGCTCGCGCCCCAGGCGATCGTCGAGCCGACCTGCGGGACGGGGAGCCTGCTGCTGGCCGCGCTCGACGCGTTCCCGGGCGCCTCACGCGCGCTGGGCGCGGACATCAACGAGGCCCACGTCGCCGCGGCACGCGCGCAGCTGGCCGGGCGAGCGACCGCGCAGCGGATCGACATCGAGCCGCTGAACTTCTTCACCACCGACTGGGCGGCGCGGATCGCGGAGCTGCCGTCGCCGGTGCTGTGCATCGGCAATCCGCCGTGGGTGACGAGCGCCGACCTGGGGAGCCTGCGCAGCCGCAACCTCCCCGCGAAGTCGAACTTCCACGGCCGGTCGGGGCTCGATGCGCTGACCGGCAAGAGCAACTTCGACATCTCGGAGTGGATGCTGCTCCAGCTGCTGGCGTGGCTCGACGGCCGCGACGCGGCGCTGGCGATGCTGTGCAAGACCAGCGTGGCGCGCAAGGTGCTCGGGTTCGGCTGGCGCACCGGGCTGCCGATCGCGTCCGCCGCGATCTACCGGATCGACAGCGCGCGGCAGTTCGGGGCGGCGGTCGATGCCTGCCTGCTGGTGTGCGAGCTCGGCGCGGCCGGGGCGATGCGCTGCGCGGTGTTCGACCGGCTGGACGCCGCGCAGCCGGCCGGCGAGCTCGGCTGGATCGACGGTCAGCTCGTCGCGGACCTCGCGCGCCACCGGCAGTGGCAGCACCTGATCGGCGAGTCACCGTACCCGTGGCGCTCGGGCATCAAGCACGATTGCGCCGCGGTCATGGAGCTGCGCCGGGTCGGCGATCAGCTGCACAACGGGCTGGGCGAAACCGTCGAGATCGAGGACGGGCTGCTGTATCCGATGCGGAAGAGCTCCGAGCTGGCGCGCGACGGCGAGCTGCCGCCGGGGCGGGTCATGGTCGTCCCGCAGCGCGCGATCGGCGAGGACACGGCGCGGCTCGCCGAGGCCGCGCCGCGCACCTGGCGGTATCTCGCGCGCCACCGCGCCGCGCTCGACCGGCGCGGCAGCGCGATCTACCGCGGCCGGCCACCGTTCGCGATCTTCGGCGTCGGCGACTACACGTTCGCGCCGTGGAAGGTGGCGATCTCCGGACTGTACAAGCACCTGCGGTTCCGGGTCGTCGGCCCCGAGGCGGGCAAGCCGGTGGTGTTCGACGATACCTGCTACTTCGTCGCGTGCGGCAGCCGCGCCGAGGCCGAGCTGGTGGCGGCGCTGCTGTCGTCGGAGATCGCCCGGGAGTTCTTCGCCGCGTTCGTGTTCTGGGACGCCAAGCGGCCGATCACCGTCGACCTGCTGCGCCGGCTCGACCTGCGGCGGCTGGCCGACGAGCTCGGCAGGTCGGCCGAGCTCGCCGGGCTGAGTGTCCGGATGGCGGACGCAGCGTGCGCGGGCGCCGAGCCGGCGTCCGTCGGCCCCGGCGCCTGCTAGGATGGTGCATGAGCTTCTCGGCCGAGTTTCGCTGCGCATCCGGATGCGCGGGGGCGTACCCGCTCGATCAGGTGATCTATCGCTGCCCCGGGTGCGGCGGCCTGCTCGAGGTGGTGCACGATCTCGCGGCGCTCCGGGTGCGCGGCCCCGGCGCGTGGAAGCAGCTGTTCGCGGACCGCTGGCGGTCGACCGAGGAGCCGTGGGGATCCGGCGTGTGGGGCAAGCACGAGTGGGTCGCGCCGGGCCTGTCCCCCGCGCACATCGTGACCATGTTCGAGGGCGCCACGCCGATGACCCGCGCGCCGCGGCTGGCGGCCGCGCTCGGGCTCGGCGACGTCCGGATCAAGCACTGCGGCACGTCGCACACCGGTTCGTTCAAGGACCTCGGGATGACGGTGCTGGTGTCGATGGTCGCGCAGATGGTCGCCGCGGGGCGGCCGATCCGCGCGGTGGCGTGCGCCTCGACCGGCGATACCTCGGCGGCGCTCGCCGCGTACGCCGCCGCGGCCGGGATCCGCGCGGTGGTGATCCTGCCGCGCGGCAAGATCTCGACCGCGCAGCTGGTCCAGCCGCTCGCCGCCGGCGCGCTGGTGCTCGCGATCGACACCGACTTCGACGGCTGCATGCGGCTGGTCCAGGAGCTGGCCGAGCGCGAGGGCGTGTACCTGGCGAACTCGATGAACTCGCTGCGCGTCGAGGGCCAGAAGACGGTCGCGATCGAGCTGTGCCAGCAGCTCGGCTGGCAGGTTCCCGACTGGGTCGTGATCCCGGGCGGCAACCTCGGCAACGTCTCGGCGCTCGGCGCGGGGTTCGAGATGCTGCTCGCGCTCGGCCTGGTCGACCGCCGGCCGCGGATCTGCGTCGCGCAGGCCGCGCATGCCAGCCCGCTGTACGCGAGCTACCGCGCGGGCTGGGCCGACCTGGTGCCGGTCAAGGCGCAGACCACGCTGGCGTCGGCGATCCAGATCGGCAACCCGGTGAGCTTCGGCAAGGCGGTGCGCGCGCTCCGCGCGGTCGACGGCGTGGTCGAGATCGCGAGCGAGTCCGAGCTCGCCGACGCCTCGGCCCAGGCCGATCGCGACGGGCTGTTCACCTGCCCGCACACCGGGGTCGCGCTGGCGGCGCTGGCCAAGCTGGCCGCGCGCGGTGAGATCCGGCGCGATCAGCGCGCGGTGGTGATCTCGACCGCCAGCGGCCTCAAGTTCGCCGACTTCAAGGTCGGCTACCACGAGGCGAAGCTCCCCGGGGTTGCCTCGCCGCGCCACCGCAACGTCCCGGTCGAGCTACCGGACGAGTACGCGGCGGTGCGCGAGGCGCTGGTGCGCGGAATTGGCTGAGTGCCGGGCGCCGTCGCCGCGCGATCGCGGTTCACGTAGCGCAGTCACCACACGTGAAGCGCCGGACACAGCAGCGGCGAGCGATCTCCGTCGGTTGCGTGTGGCCTTGCCATTGCAGCCTCGCCCGGCGTGCGTCTCGCAGGGTTGATCATCGCCACCGTGATCGTCGCCGTGTGGGCGATGTTCCGCCAGGGTCCGGTGACCACCGCCAACGCCGAGGTGGCGGTGGACCGGCCGATCGCGCGGCTACAAGAAGTTCGCAGCGTTGCGCTTGACGGCAGGCGCGTCCTGTCGGCGCGGCTGCGCGAGGTGATCGGCACGCGCCCGGGCGCGCCGCTCGACGCCGATCAGGTGCGCCGCGATCGCGACGCGATGGAGCGCGCGCTGGCCGACCTCGGCTACCTCGGCGCGCGGGTCGAGCCGGCCCGGGTCACGTTCGACGCCGCCGGCGCGGCCTACGTGACGTTCGCGGTCGACCAGGGCGCCATGTTCCATTTGAGGAACATCGAGGTCACGGGCGCCGGCAAGGATGCCACGGTGGTCACCCTGGCCACCGGCGACGACGCGCTGCGGTCGCGGATCGAGCGCGCGCGGGCCGAGCTCGCCGACGCGCTGGCCCGGCGCGGCCGGCCGGCGATGGTCGAGCTGTCGATCCACACCGACGTCGCGGCCGCGGCGGTCGACGTCGTGCTCGCGACCCGGTGAGCCGGGCGCGGCCGGTCAGCGCAGCGACTTGACCACCGCGAGCGCCTCGTCGACATGCTTGCCGAACCGCACCGCGGACTCGAAGCGGTGGCGGACCACGCCGGTCTTGTCGAACACGAACGTGACTCGCCCGGGGATGAAGCCCAGGTTGGGCTTCACGCCCCAGCTCGCGGCGACCTTGCCGCCGGGGTCGCTCAGCAGCGTGAACGGCAGGTGATGGTGCTCGCGGAACTTGGCGTGCGACGCGGCGTCGTCGCGCGAGATCCCGATCACGTCGGCGCCCGCGCTGACGAAGTCCTCGTACTGGTCGCGGAACCCACAGGCCTCCTTGGTGCAGCCGTGGGTCTCGTCCTTGGGATAGAAGTAGACGACGAGCGGCTTGCCGATCCGGTCGCGCAGCTGGGTCGGCCCCTCGGGGCCGACCAGGGAGGTGTCCGGCATCGCGTCGCCGGGGGTGAGGTTCGCCATGGCGACGATCATTAGACCACCCGGGCTCCGACCGCCAGCGGGCCGGCGCGCCGCCGATCGGGTGTGGTACGAAACGATCACGGTCATGTGGCAGCCCCCCGAGCGCATCAAGCACGAGCTGCCGGCCGCGGCATGGCCGAGCCGTGACGAGGCCGCCGGGGCCCGGCTGTTCCAGCCGATCGCGATCGGCCCGCGCACCGCGGCGACCCGGACGTGGATCCCGGCGATGGTCCCGTGGCGCGCCACCGAGGACGGCCTGGTCACTCCCGACGTGATCGACTGGTACCGCCGGTTCGCCGACGGCCGGCCCGGCGTGCTGGTGGTCGAGGCGACCGGGATCCGCGACATCCCGTCGGGCCCGCTGCTCCGGATCGGCCACGACCGGTTCACCGACGGCCTGGCCCGGCTGGTCGAGGCCGTGCGCACCGCCTCGGGCGGCGAGACCCTGTTCCTGATCCAGCTGATCGACTTCCTCGCGATCCGCCGCCGCCCGCCGCGCGACAAGTTCTTCGCCCGGTTCCTCGCGGTCACCGACCGCCACCGCGCCGCGCTCGCCGAGCTGACCGGCGACCCCGCCGCCGCCTCGTGCAGCGACGACGACCTGCGCGCCCGGCTCGCCGCGCTGCCCGACCGCGACCTGCCGCGCGCGCTGTCGGCCCGCGAGCTCGACGACCTCGAGCGCGGCTATCGCGAGCGCGTCACCGACGTCCACCTGCCGCACATCCGCGAGCTGCCCCAGGTTCTGCCCGGCCTGTTCGCCGCCGCCGCCGAGCGCGCGATGCGCGCCGGGTTCGACGGCGTCGAGCTCCACTTCGCCCACGCCTACACGATGGCGTCGTTCCTGTCCGCGCTCAACACCCGCGACGACGGCTACGGCGGCCCGCGCGAGCACCGGATCCGGCTGCCGCGCGAGGTCGTCGCCGCGGTGCGCGCCCAGGTCGCCGGCCGCGGCGTCGTCGGCTGCCGCTACCTGGGCGACGACGTCATCGACGGCGGCAGCCACCTGCCGGACGCGACCTGGTTCGGCGTCGAGCTGGCGCGCGCCGGCCTCGACTTCCTGTCGATCTCCAAGGGCGGCAAGTTCGAGGACGCCAAGCAGCCCAAGGTCGGCTGGGCCGCCTACCCGTACACCGGCCGGTCCGGCTACGAGTGCATGCCCACCATCTACAGCGACGCCGCCGGCCCGTTCCGCCGCAACGTCCCGCTCGCCGCCGCGATCCGCGCCGCGGTCCGCGCCGCCGGGCTCGCCACCCCGATCGTCACCGCCGGCGGGATCTGCGAGTTCGCGCAGGCCGAGGCGATCCTCGCCGCCGGCGAGGCTGACCTCGTCGCCTCCGCCCGCCAGAGCCTGGCCGACCCCGACTGGTTCCTCAAGATCCGCGAGGGCCGCGGCTCCGAGATCCGGCGCTGCGAGTTCACCAACTACTGCGAGGCGCTCGACCAGCAGCACAAGCAGGTCACCTGCAAGCTGTGGGACCGCGACGCGCTCGACGCCCCCGACGTCCCGCTCGCCTCCGACGGCAAGCGCCGCCTGATCGCCCCGCGCTGGCCGCGCTAGCCGCCCGCTCGGAGTCTGCGGGGCGTAACGCCTGGGAGAACGCCGATACGCTCGCTCGCCGTGGGCTGCTGCGCGGATGGGTGTCGGAGCCGCGCCCGCCGAATCACCACCCGTCCTGCGCGGACCCCGCGAGGTACGTGCGGACAAGACCCGGCCTATCCAAATCACGGCCGCGGCGTCCGACCCCATCCTGCTCGCGGTCG
>DATAPF010000700.1:0-15254 GCA_036265355.1 Kofleriaceae bacterium
GACCGCGAGCAGGATGGGGTCGGACGCCGCGCCCGTGATTACGATAGGCCGGGTCTTGTCCCGCACATACCTAGCGGGGTCCGCGCAGGACGGGTGGTGATTCGGCGGGCGCGGCTCCGACGCCCATCCGCGCAGCAGCCCCCGGCGAGTCGCGTGTTCGCGTTCTCCCGAGGGCTACGCCCTGCCGAGGCCTACGCCCCGCACCTCCTCAGTCGAACAGGTCCGCCTGCGGCGCGCGCGGGCGGACGCAGCCGATCAGGTCCTCGACGTACGGGTGCGGCCAGCTCAGCCGCGCCTCGTCGGGCAGCCGGCCATATCGCTCGGCATACGCGCGCAACCAGCGCCGGGTCGCCGCGTTGGCATAGCCGCCGCCAGTGATCGGCCCGAGCTCGGCTTCGTAGCGCGCGCGGATCCGGGCGAACCGATCGTCGCGCGCGACCTTGGCGACCACCGAGGCCGCGGCGACCGACGCGTGGCGCTGCTCGGCGCGATCGTGCGACTCGAAGTGCGCGTAGCGCTGGCGGAGCAGCGCGAACATCTGCTTGCCGTCGGCGATGATCCGGTCGACCGCGGGAGCCTGATCGATCAGCCGCACCGCGAGCTCGCGCTCGAGGACGTTGAGCTCGTTGCGCAGCACCCGCAGGTCGATCTCGGTGTGCTCGACCTCGATCAGCGCGACGAACCGGGCCCGGCCGCGGATCTGCTGCGCGAGCCCCTGGCGGATCACGTGGGCGTCGTCCCCGGCGCCGTAGGTCTTCGAGTCGCACAGCCCGGCCCGGGTCAGCGCGGCGGCGCTGCGCGAGTCGAGCGCAACGGCGGCGATCACCATCGGCCCGACCGCGGGCCCCCGCCCGGCCTCGTCGATACCGAGCGTGAGACGGATCGGAGGGGCCGACCTTCGCGGGCGGGGCGTCGCCATGCCCGGTGATCCTAAGCGGACCGTCTGACGGGAGGGAAGCTCACCAGGGCGTGCTCGTGCGCCCGGCGGAAGCTCGGTCCGGTGTCAGCCCCCGGCGCTAGGGTGCGCCTCGTGGCGAAGCTCTACTTCCGGTACGGCACGATGGACTCGGCGAAGTCGATGAACCTGCTCGCGGTGGCGCACAATTACCGCAAGCAGGGCAAGCGCGTGCTGCTCGCCAAGCCGCGGCTCGACAGCCGGTTCGGTAACCACAGGATCGCGTCCCGCTCGGGGCTGGAGGCCGACGCCGACCTGCTGATCGACGACGACACCGTGCTCGATCCGCGCGACTTCGCCCAGCTCGACTGCGTGCTGATCGACGAGGCGCAGTTCCTGCCCCCGGCGGTGGTCGACGACCTGCGCCGGATCACCGTGGATCCCGGAGTGCCGGTGATCTGCTATGGCCTGCGCACCGACTTCCGCACCCGGCTGTTCCCCGCCGCCCAGCGCCTGATGGAGATCGCCGATCGGATCGAGGAGGTCAAGGTCACCTGCCAGTACTGCGCCAGGAAGGCGATCTGCAACCTGCGGTTCGTCAACGGCACGCCGACCGTGCGCGGGCCGCAGATCCAGCTCGGCGCCGACGAGCACTACGCACCGGTGTGCTGGAGCCACTACGACGAGGCGACCCGCGCGCTCGCCCACGACACCAGCGGCGCCGTGCTGCGCCCGAGCTGACCGCCGGGCCGCAGATCCAGCTCGGCGCGCGCACCGGCGCGCTGTGCCTCAGTTGAGGTCCGCCCGCCGGGTCCGCCAGTCGCGAAACAGCGCCGAGAACCGCGGATCTTTCTGCAGCGGGGCGAGATCGTTGTCGGTCTCCATCTTCTCGGCGTGCTCGTACTCGTGCTCGATCGCGCAAGCGACCTGATCGAGCGCCCGGTCGATCTCGCCGACCGCGGCGTAGGCGCACGCGGCCGAGTGGAAGATGTAGGGGTTCTCCGTGCCGTAGGGCTGGCCTCCGTCGGCGAGCTCGACCGCGAGCCGGTAATCGCCGAGCGCGTGGGCGTGAATGCAGGCGTTGTTCCATGCCATGACCAGGGCGGTCCGCGCCTCACCGGCGTCGCGCCCCGGCGGTGGCAGCGTCAGCACCTTGCGCAGGATGGCAAGCGCTTGCGGACGCTCCACCGAGAAGCTCGTGTTGTAGAGGTACGGAACGAGCGCCCCATCGGTGGGCAGCCGCGTCAGCAGCGCCCCGAGGTGGGCCGGCGCATGGCGCGCCACGCCGCCGACCAGCTCGCACACCTCCTCGGGATCGGTGCCGGCGAGCGCGGCCTCGTCGAGCAGCTCCAGCGCGCCATCGAGCTCGCGCGGCGCGTGCTCGGCGATCTCGCCGACGACCAGCAACCGGACGTCGCGGCTCGGCGCGCCGCGCGCCAGGCCGATCGCCTCGCCGACCCGGTGCTGGCGAACCAGCACGATCGCGAGGTAGCCGCTGGCATCCGACCTCGGATCGAACGCCAGCGCGCGGAGCAGCAGGCGCTCGGCGACCGCGGCGGTCGCCGGCTCGTCGGGGTTCTGCGCGAGCGCGACCTCGATCAACATGCCGGCGAGCTCGCGCCGGCTCCACACGCTCTGGCCGACCGCCCACGCCAGCGCGGCCTCCTCGCCCTGGCGGCGAAACCGGTCGGCGTACGGGTTGCCGGCGAGGACGAATGGCTCCTCGGTCCGAGGCCCACCGCCGCCATCCGCGCCGTCCCCGCCCCGGGGCTCGCCGCGTCCGAGCGCGCGCTGCTTCACCGCGTCGTCGACACCGTCGAACCGCGCCCAGGTCACGGGCAGCACCTCGTTGATCCGGGCGATGATCCACAGCAGGAAGTGGACCTGGTCCGACGGGGTCGCCGGCACCGCAAACCGCTCGACCCACATCAGCGCCGAGCGGTGGACTCGATCGTGGACGACGTCGGCGCGCTGGAACGGCTCGAACTCCTCGACCCGCTCGTCCTGGTACACCGACAGCCACAGCGCGAAGAACGCGTTGATCACCGACTCCTCGCCGGGCAGCGCCGTGCCCGATAGCTTGAGCGCGATGCCGAAGCTCTCCCAGTCGTAGTCGTCGATGATCTCGGGGTAGCGCTCGATCGGAAAGCCGACCGTGTGCTCGAGCGGCGGCGACCCGTTGCGCCAGCGGCTCTCCAGCGCGACGGTCTCACCGGCGGTCAGCTCCTCGTCCTCGTCGTCGTCGTCATCCTCGTCACTGCCGGGCTGAGCACCCGCGCCCGCCGGCTCGCTCGCCAGCTCGCTCGCCGGTGCGTCCGGCGCGCTGTACAGCACCTCGGCCACCTGCTCGAACACCGCGTCGACCACCTCGGCCGGCGCCTTGGCCGACTCGTCGGGCTCGTCCGGTGACCGGGCCTCCGCCGCCGCGAGCTCCAGCCACGCGACCCCGTCGATCCCGGTCTCGACCTTGACGCACCAGACCGCATCGATCCCCCAGCGGTCACCGGCCTGCTCGAACGCCTGGCGCTGGCGGTCGAGCTCGCCCGGCTCGTCCTTGCCCGGCGGCAGCCACGGCGCCGCGAGCCATTGCCGCGGCCGGACGTCTTCCTCGTCGGTGCCTGCCTCGCTGGGCTCGGTGACCCCCGCGGCGCCGAGCGCATCCCACAGCGCGCGCTGGGCCGCGGCGTCGAGCGGCTGCGCACTGCGCGCGATCACGATGCCGCGCGCGAGGTCGCTCCGGCGCGGCTCGAGCCCGACGATCTCCACTGGGATCAGCCTACCTCACATCGCGACGCAGGGAACCTGCGTCAGCACTCGATGATGTTGACCGCGAGACCGCCGCGGGCGGTCTCCTTGTACTTGCTGCTCATGTCCGCGCCGGTCCGCCACATCGTCTTGATGACCTTGTCGAGCGAGACCTTGTGCGTGCCGTCGCCCTGCAGCGCGAGCCGCGCGGCGTTGATCGCTTTCACCGCGCCCATCGCGTTGCGCTCGATGCACGGCACCTGGACCAGCCCGCCGATCGGATCGCAGGTCAGCCCGAGGTTGTGCTCCATGCCGATCTCGGCGGCGTTCTCGACCTGCGCCGCGGTCCCGCCCATGACCTCGGCCAGCGCGCCGGCTGCCATCGAGCACGCGACCCCGACCTCGCCCTGACAGCCGACCTCGGCGCCGCTGATCGATGCGTTCTTCTTGTACAGCGCGCCGATCGCGGCCGCGGTCAGCAGAAATCGGATCGTGCCCTCGTCGTCGGCGTTGGGCAGGAACCGCCGGTAGTACATCCCCACGGCCGGGATGATGCCGGCGGCGCCGTTGGTCGGCGCGGTGACCACCCGGCCGCCGGCGGCGTTCTCCTCGTTGACCGCCAGCGCGAACAGGTTGACCCAGTCCATGATCATCAGCGGATCGCTCGCGCCCGCCGGATCGCTCTTGAGCTTCCTGTGCAGCGCGGCGGCGCGGCGGCGGACCTTGAGCCCACCGGGCAGGATGCCCTCGCGCTCGCAGCCGCGCTTGATGCAGGCCTCCATCGCGCTCCAGATCGCGGCGGCACCGCGCCGGACCTCGGCCTCGGGGCGCAGCGCGGCCTCGTTGTCGAGCATCAGACCCGAGATGCTCTTGCCATGCTCGACGGTGTGCTGCAGCAGCTCGGCGGCGGTGTTGAACGGATACGGCACCTGGGTGCGCTCGGCCGGCGCCCCGCCATCGGCCGGCGCCCCGGCGTGGTCGACGACGAATCCGCCGCCGATCGAGTAGTAGATCCGCTCGGCGATCACCTCGCCGCCGGCACCGTACGCAGTGAACCGCATGCCGTTGGCGTGCAGCGGCAGCTTGTCGCGGCGGTGGAACACCAGCTGGGTCTCGGGGTCGAGCGCGACCGGGTGCTTGCCGAGCAGGCGGACCTGCTTGACGGCGGCCTGTGCGGCCACCCTCGGCGCGACGCTGTCGACATCGACCGTCGCCGGCTCCTCGCCCTCGAGCCCGAGCAGCACCGCCCTGTCGCTGCCGTGGCCCTTGCCGGTGTGCCCCAGGCTGCCGAACAGCTCGACCTTGACGCTCGCGGTCCGCGCCAGCTCGCCGTCGGCGTCGAGCCGCTCGGCGAACCGCCGCGCCGCGCGCATCGGGCCGACGGTGTGCGAGCTCGACGGGCCGATCCCGATCTTGAAGATGTCAAACACGGAGATGTGCACGTCGCCTCGATTCTAGCGCTCGATACTACGCATCGATTCTACCCCTCGATTCTACCCTTCGATCCTGCGCCTGCGGGCCTGCGCCTGCGGGTCAGAACAGGATCCGGGTCTTGATGCTGGTCGGCAGCGCGGCGATCCCGCGCTTGACGTCCTGCGAGACATCCTGATCGAGGTCCATGACCAGGTAGCCGATGTCGACGTCGGTCGACAGCACCTGGGCCCGGATGTTGGCGTTGCAATCCGACACGATCCGGTTGATGTCGCGCAGCACGCCCGGCACGTTCCTGTGCACGTTGAGGATCCGGTGGGCCTCCGGGTCGACCGGCAGCTCGACGTGCGGGAAGTTGACCGCGCCGGTGGTCGAGCCGGTGTTGACGTACTTGATCAGCGCGGCCGACACCTCGCGGCCGATCGCCTCCTGGGCTTCCTCGGTCGAGCCGCCGATGTGCGGCGTGAGGATGACGTTGGGCAGCCCGCGCAGCGCCGAGGCGAATCCATCGGTGTTGCCCTCCGGCTCCTCGGGGTAGACGTCGATCGCCGCGCCGCCGAGGTGGCCGCGCCGGATCGCGTCGGCCAGCGCGTCGATCACCACCACGCTGCCCCGGCTGGCGTTGAGCAGGCAGGCGCCCGGCTTCATCCGGGCGAGCTCGGCGGGCCCGATCATGTTCCGGGTCTGCGCGGTCTCCGGCACGTGCAGCGCAACGAAGTCGGCGACCCCGAGCACGTCGTCCAGCCGCGGCAGCGCGCGGTTGTTGCCCATCGGCAGCCGGGCGGCGATGTCGAAGAACACGACCCGCAGGCCGAACGCCTCGGCGAGCACGCCGACCTGGCTACCGATGTGGCCGTAGCCGACGATGCCGATCGTCCGGCCGCGGACCTCGTGGCTGCCGGACGCGACCTTGCGCCAGCGACCGTCGTGGACCTCGCGCGAGCGGTCGCCGAGGTGGCGCGACAGCATCACGACCTCGGCGAGCATCAGCTCGGCGACCGAGCGGGTGTTCGAGAACGGCGCGTTGAACGCCGGGACGCCGCGCCGGTTGGACGCCCCGAGCGCGATCTGGTTGGTACCGATGCAGAACGCGCCGATCGCCAGCATCCGGTTGGCCTCGGCGAGCACCGCCGGCGTCACCTGGGTCTTGCTGCGGATCCCGAGCACGTGGGCGTCGCGCACCCGCTGGATCAGCTCGTCCTCGGGCAGCGCGGCCCGCGCGGTCTCGACCTGGAAGCCCTCGGCGCGGAGCGCCTCGGCCGCCACCGGGTGGATGTTCTCCAGCAGCAGGATCTTGATCTCGGGCTTGGGAAACGACGTCTGCGTCACGGGCTGCGTCATACCTCGCATCGCGCCCGCCGCACAGCGCGGTTCACAGCTCCCGGGAATCGCGCGCCGCAAACGTGTTGCAGGCGTCGAACCGCCCGGTCTCGAACCCGGTGCGGAACCAGCGCACGCGCTGCGCCGAGGTGCCGTGGGTGAACGTCTCGGGGTTGACCTCGCGGCCGGCCTGCTTCTGCAGCCGGTCGTCGCCGATCGCGGTCGCCGCGGTGATCGCGCCCTCGATGTCGCCGGCCTCGAGCAGCTTCTCGCCCCGGGCATCGTGGCCCCACACGCCGGCGAAGCAGTCGGCCTGGAGCTCGGTGCGCACCGAGATGTCGTTGCGGCTGTGGCCGCGGCCCATCCCCGGCGCGCGCTGCTCGACGCCGAGCAGCTTCTGCAGGTGGTGCCCCATCTCGTGGGCGAGCACGTAGGCCTGCGCGAAGTTCCCCGGCGCGCCGAACCGCTGCCGGAGCTCGCGGTAGAACGACAGGTCGATGTAGGCGTGCTCGTCGGCCGGGCAGTAGAACGGGCCGATCGCGCTCGACGACCGGCCGCACCCGGTATCGATCGCGCTGGTGAACAGCACCAGCTTGGCGTGGCGGTACGGCTTGCCCTCGGCCTGGAACCGGGTCTCGAACACGTGCTGGATGTCCTTCATCGCGAACTTGACGAAGTCGACCAGCTCGCGATCGGGGTCCGGTCCGCTCGGCGGATGCGGCTGGTCCGGCCTCCGGGTCGCGACCGGCGCGCTGCTGTGGCTGAACAGCCCGCTGACGTCGACGCCAAACAGGCGCGCGACGACCACGATGACGACCACGGTGGCCAGGCCGCCGCCGGTCAGATGCATCGCGCCGAATCCCCCGCCACCACCCCCGCCGCCGCTGCCCCGCTCGTCGATGACATCGTCGTTCTCGGTGCCGGGAGTCCACTTCACAGCACCAAGGGTACTACAGTGACGCCATGTCGCCTCGTGCCAGGACCGCCACCAAGGACGCCAAGCCGGCCACGCCGCGCAAGCGGAAGAAGAAGGCAGAGGCCGGCTCGGTCGGCCTGGCCGCCGGCGAGGTCGCGGGCGCGTCGCCCCCGGGGACGATTGCCCCGCTGCGCGCGCGGATCGAGGCCGCCGGCGGCGCGGTGCTCGCCACCTACCGCGAGCCGTTCGGTGGCAACTGGGTGGCGCTCGCCGCGCTGCCGCTCGATCGGGTCAAGCCGACTCCATACCAGCGCGAGCTGTCCAAGGCCCACACCGATCGGCTCGCCGCGGTGATCCCCAAGGTCGGCCGGTTCCTCGATCCGGTGATCGCCGTGGCCGATCCCGACGGCGACGGCTTCATCTCGCCCAACGGCATGCACCGGCTCGCCGCGCTCGGTGCGCTCGGCGCGAAGACGGTGATCGCGCTGGTCATCCCCGAGCCGGAGATCGCGTTCCGCATCCTCGCGCTCAACACCGAGAAGGCCCACAACCTCAAGGACAAGGCGCTCGAGGTGATCCGCATGGCGCGCGCGATCGCCGCTGACCCGAAGAAGGCCGGCACCAGCGAGGCCGACGTCGCGTTCGAGCTCGAGCAGCCCCAGCTGGTCACGCTCGGCGTGTGCTACGAGAAGACCGCGCGGTTCTCCGGCGGCGCCTACCACTCGGTGGTCGCGCGCACCGAGGTGTTCTCGACCGAGCCGATGAAGCACAGCCTGGTGCTGCGCGAGGCCCACGCCGAGCGCCTGCTCGAGCTCGACGAGGCGGTGACCGCCGCGGTCGCGCGGCTCAAGCAGGCCGGGTTCACCAGCGGCTACCTCAAGCCGATCGTCGTCGCCCGGATCAACCCGCTGCGATTCATCAAGGCCGGCAAGGACGGCAAGGACGACGCGCGCCCCGACTTCGACAGGACGATCGATCGGATGCTCGACGGCGCGAAGAAGTTCGACCCGGCGAAGGTCCGGGCGCAGGACGTCGCGATCGCCGCCGCGGTCGGCGGCGGCGAGGACTGAACCGCGGGCTCAGAAGTAGTAGTGGATGCCGGCCATGCCGGTCAGGCGCCCGGAGGTGTTACTCGTGAAATCGAGCTCCCGGGAGTCGTTGTTGAGGATCCCGATCACGATCCCCCCGGTGAATGACAGTGCGACGTTCGAGACGATGAACGCGCGGATCTGGAAGCTCGGCTCGATGAACACGTCGGTGTGGCGGTTGTCGGGATTGTTGGCGTCGTTGGCATTCTCGATCCCGAGGCTGCCACCGAGGCTGAAGTCCGACGTCGCGGTCGATGCGACGTGAAAGAAGAACCGGCCGCCGACATCGACCGTCGAGTTGTTGCCGCCCGCAGGATCGAAGTAGCCGAAGAACCCGCCCGCGTGGAACCTGCCGGCATCGTAGTTGACCGACAGGCCACCCACGCCGCTGACCTGAAGCTCGGCGCCGACGCCGATCGAGTTGGGCTGGCCGCCCGCACGCGCGGTCCCGACAGACGCGAATACGATCATCGCTGCAAGGAGTGTCGTCTTCATGCGCGGCATGCTCCCCTGCCACGTTGCCCGGCGCAAGTTCGTCGATGGTATGGTGAAGTGTGCTCTCCGCCGAGCTGGACCTGTGTACGATCGATGCACGCCACTGGAAGAACTGGTGGCGCCTGCTCGTCCCGCCGCGCGTGATCGCGCCGGCGCGCTGGGCCCTCGCGATCCTCGATCGCGGCGCGCTGGTCCAGCTGATCGTGCGCGGCGAGGGCGCGCGCGCTCTCGTGCCGCTGCCCGGGCTCCCCGAGATCACCGCGAAGTCGCTCGCGGGCTACGCGCGCACGCTCGGCGTCGCCGCGGTGATCGTCGTCGAGCGCCGGCTGATCGCGGAGCTGTCCGCCGAGATCGAGGCCGCGCTCCAGCTCGATCAGGATCTCGTCGCGCAGGGTCTGATCGTGCTGCGCGCGCTCAAGCGCCACGCCGGGCACGGGGTGTGGACCGAGCCCGCGCTGCTCGAGCTGCTGCCGGCGCCGAGCTACGA
This sequence comes from Kofleriaceae bacterium, assembly GCA_036265355.1. GTDB lineage: Bacteria > Myxococcota_A > Polyangia > Haliangiales > Haliangiaceae > JABFXX01. The sequence continues at coordinate 9,378 of DATAPF010000700.1, forward strand.
GGCGGTGCAGCGGACGTTCGATCTACTGGTGCCGGATCGCTCCGCGATGATCGCGTACGTGATCGACGACGATCGCCGCGCCGTCCATGCCTCGATCATCGCGGTCAAGGCCGGCGGCGACGTGACCCGCGCCGCGACCCACCGCGCGATCGCCGACCTCGTCCCCGAGGCCAGCCTCGCCCGCGACTGGGAGACCGGCCATCGCCGCGTGCTCGCCGCGGTCGAGGACCGCTTCGCCCGGCCGAGCATCGCGCTGTTCGCCGAGCGCGCGACCGTGCTGGGCGTGCTGACCGGCCCGAGCGATCAGCTCGCCCGCGAGCTCAACGCCCGGCGCGTCGTGATCGACCCCGCGCCGGCGTGGCTGCTCGGCCTGCTCGGCGGCGCCGCCGTCGCCGCGATCGCCGGCCGGGCGGCGACCGCGCTGGCCGGCATGCTGCCGCAGTCGACCCGCGAGCGTGCGTCCGCGCTGGCGTCTCGCGCGCGCGACGCGATCAAGGACAGCGGCGCCCATCCGTTCGCGCTGCTCGGCTTCGACCCGCTCGAGCTGTGGGCGCGGCTCAAGCACTTCTATCAAGCGTAGTCGTCACCGCCGGTCCGGCGCGCGCGCCGGCAGCGCCGCCGCCAGCGCCGCGAGCTCGGCGATCTCGAGCGTCTCGCCCCGCCGGACGCCGTCGATCGCGCTCGCCGCCAGCCCGGCGTCGACCTCGGCGTCGAGCCACACCGCGCGCAGCGCGTTGCGCAGGGTCTTGCGGCGCTGACCGAACGCGGCATGGACGACGCGGCTGTAGTGCTCGGCGTCGGCGATCGGCACGCGCGGCGCCCCGCCGGGCAGCGGGACCAGCTTGATCACCGCCGAGTCGACCTTCGGTGCCGGCACGAACGACCCCGCGCTGACCTTTGCCACCAGCGTGACATCGGCGTACGTCCGGATCATCACGCCCAGCACGCCGTACGCCTTGGTCCCCGGCCGCGCGACGATCCGGTCGGCCATCTCCTTCTGGATCATCACCACCGCGCAGCGCACCACCGAGCGCGCGTCGATCACGCGGAACAGCAGCGGCGCCGCGATGTGGTACGGCAGGTTGCCGCACACCGCGATCGGATCGCCGCGCCAGCGCGCCGCCATCCTGAGGTCGTAGCGCAGCGCATCGCAGTCCTCGATCTCGACGTTGTCGACCCCGCCGAGCTCGCTGCGCAGCACCGCGATCATGTCCGGATCGCGCTCCAGCGCGATCACCTTGCCCTCCGGCACGCGCTCGGCCAGCCGCCCGGTCAACGTACCGAGCCCGGCGCCGATCTCGACGATCCAGTCGTCATCGCGCGCCACCGTCGCATCGACGATCGCGCGGAACACCCGATCCGAGATCAGGAAGTTCTGCCCGAACCACTTCTTCGCCTGCAGGCCGTAGCGGCCGAGCAGCACGCGGGCATCCGGGAACGGCTGGACGCGCCGGACGTCGCGCTGTGCTCCGTTGCCGCCGGTCATGACCGCCTTGGCAGCGGCGCGCTCGGCACGGCATCCAGGTCGAGCCCGTCGCGATCGCCGCGCACCAGCCGATGATAGCCCGCCGCCGCGATCATCGCCGCATTGTCGGTGCAACGCGCCGGCGGCGGCACGTACATCCGGAAGCCGTCCTCTGCGCCCGCCGCGACCATCGCCGCGCGCAGCGCCGAGTTGGCCGCCACGCCGCCGCAGATCTGGACGTGCGCCAGGCCCTCGCGGCGGGCCGCGCGCCGGGTCTTGCGCACCAGGACCTCGACGATCGCCGCCTGGTAGCTCGCGCACAGATCGGCGAGCGGCTGGCCATCGGGCACGCCATGGGCGCGCACGTGGTGCAGCAGCGCGGTCTTGAGCCCGCTGAACGAGAAGTCCGCACCGTGCTCGCCGGCCGTCATCGCGCGCGGGAACGCGACCGCACCCGGATCGCCGCCCCGCGCCAGCCGGTCGATCACCGCGCCACCGGGGTAGCCCAGCCCGAGCAGCTTGGCGCCCTTGTCGAACGCCTCACCGGCGGCGTCGTCGCGCGTCGCGCCGAGCTCGACCACGTCGCCGTGGCCATTGACCCGGACCAGCGAGGTGTGGCCTCCCGAGACGATCAGCGCGAGGTGCGGCATCGGCGGCGGGTCGGGCTCCAGAAACACCGCTGTCAGATGGCCCTCCAGGTGATGCACACCCACCAGCGGCTTGCCGGTGACCCAGGCCATCGCCTTGGCGGTCTGCAGCCCGACCAGCAGCGCGCCGATCAGCCCCGGCGCATGGGTGACCGCGATGCCGTCGACGTCGTCGAGCGTGATCCCGGCGCGCTCCAGCGCCGCGTGGACCACCGGCACGACGTTCAGGATGTGCGCGCGCGACGCGAGCTCGGGCACCACGCCGCCGTAGCGCGCGTGGACCTCGTGCTGCGACGCGACGACGTCGGAGCGCACGGTGCGGCCATCCTCGACGATCGCCGCCGCGGTCTCGTCGCACGAGCTCTCGAGCCCCAGGACCCGCATCATCGCGGCTCGTTGAGCAGCCGCTCGATCTCCGGCGCGCTCGCGGCCTTGGGCGACAGCTCGAGGAACCGCGAGAACGCCGCGCGGGCCTCGTCGCGCCGCCGCGCCGCCCACAGGATCCGCCCGCGCTGCTCCCAGATCGCGCCGTAGCTCGGCGCGATCTCGGCCGCCGCGTCGAGCGACAGCAGCGCGTCGTCGACCCGCCCCAGCCGCTGCTCGGCGCGCGCCCGCAGCATGTAGCCCTTCGCCGTCTTGTGCAGCTTGATCGACGAGGCGGCGAGCTGGAAGCCGCGCGTGAAGGCGCCCTCGTCGATCGCGTTGCTCGCCTGATCGGACAGCGCCCTGGCCTCCGCGATCCGATCGCTCGCCGATCGGGCCGACGGCCGCGCCGCCTCGGAGGCTCCCGATCCCGTCTGGCCCCCGGCGCTGCCGCGGCCCGCCGCCGGTGCCCCGCCGCTGCCGGCCGCCGATCCTGCGCCGGCCGTGCGAATCTCGGCGGCGCCGCCCGGCGGTGGCTGCGCCGGCTCGCTGCCGCTCCCGGCAGGCGCTTCCGGCGCCGCGCTTCCGCCGCTTGCGCCAGCGCTGCTCGGCGGCGTCGGCGCTGCGGCACCCGCCGCCCCGCCGCTGCCGGCCTGCGACGGCGGCTCGGGCGATCCGGGCGGTGGCCCTGCGGCCGGCCCCGGCGACAGATCGCTCGACGGCCCGGGAGCGCTCGCCGGGGTCCGATCGCCGGACGCCGGCTCGTCGTGCACGCCTTCGACCGGCGGCTGCGCGGGCGTGGTGTGCCGGCGCAGCCGCAGCAGCCCTGCGGTGGCGGCGAGCACCACGGCCACGACGATGAGCAGCATCGCCACGAGGCCCGGGCCACCGCCGTCGACGGGCCGGACCATGCGCAGCAGCCGGCGCGAGCGGCTCAGCGCGGTCACGCCGCTCCCGGGCAGGGTGACCCGCTGCGTCGGCTCGTCCGGCGACCCTCCGATCTCGACCGGCGGCGCAGGACGGGAGACCAGCATGGAGGACGTCGGTGTCGGCGTCGGCAGCGACTCCGCCAGATCCTGGGGCAGGATCGGCAGCTCGCGCGTGATCCGCCGGGGCAGGATCGTCACCAGCTCGCGCGCCGTCTCGCTGCGGATCGGGCGCGCCTGCCCGAGCGTCGCCAGCTCGCCCGACGCCTCCGCGCGATCGCGCCCGAGCGAGCCGATCATCCGCAGCCCCGAGTCCTCGCGCTCCGACCGCGCGCCTCCGGCCGGTTCGGCCCCGTTGCTCCCGGGGTGCCCCGGCCCGGCCTCGGCGTGGCCGTTCATCGTCGGAGCCGAGCTCGCCGCGCGCACTCCGTTGGTGTGGCGCGGCTCGGGCTGGGGCTCGTCCCCGCGGCTGTCGTCGAACAGCGCCGGCTCGATCGCCTGCGCCGCGGCGACCGCCTCGTCGATCAGCCGCAGGCTCGACGGCCGGTAGCCCCCCATCAGCGGCCCCGGCGGCTCTGACTCGATCGCCTCCTCCGCCGGTCGCTCGGCGTCGGCCGCCGGTTCGAGCGCCTGCGCCGCGGCGGCCGACGCTCCTGCCGCGGCCAGCTCCGACGGCGCCGCGGCCGCCTCCCGCGCGACCGGGTGGTCGTACGCGCTCGCCGCGCGCGCCACCGGGCCCGAGATCTCCTCGCTGAGCGGGGTCGGCCCGTCGACCTCGACCAGCGCCACGTGCTTGCCCGTGTCGCGCCGCGGCGCCTTGCCCGGCTCGAGCCCGTGGTCGAGGTCGATCAGCAGATCCTCGAACTGCAGCCGCGAGATCGCCTGCAGGCACTCGAGGTCGCCGACGTCCGACGCATCGATCACCTCGAGCAGCGTGCGCTTGCCGTCGACCAGCCGCAGGATCCGGTTGTTGTCGTCGGGGACATCGCCCAGCCGCGCCGCCAGCTCGATCGTGTCGACCTCGAAGCGATGGGTCAGCGGCGGCAGCTGCTCGAACAGCCGCGACCATTCGTCGAGCCGCCGCATCCCTTCCATCAGCAGCGCCTGCGAGCTCATCGCGATCACCTCGCGCCGCCGCACCGTCCGGAACACCACCTCGAACTCGCCCTCGCTCCACGTCAGCAGGCGGTACACCGCGTCCTCGCCCTGCAGCGACCCCGCCTCCGCGTCGATCACCCGGCCGTCGCGGAAGTAGATCGCCGCCTGCCGGCCGCGCTCGCCGACGAACTGGATCACGCCCGACTTCCGGCTGATCTCGATCGTCTGGATCACGTCGACCACCGGCATGTCCTGGACCCGGCCGGCGAACCGCGTCCGACCGTCGCGTCGCTCCTCGAATCGGACCCGCTGTCGCTTCTGCAGCAGGATGTTGATCCGGGTGACGATCTCCTTGATGTAGATCGGCTTGGTCAGGTAGTCGTCGACCCCGAGCTCGAGCCCGCGGATCTTGTTCTCGATCGCCGCCTCGGCGGTGAGGAAGATGAACGGGATCTCGGACCACTCCGGTGTTGCGCGCACCCGCCGCCGCAGCTCGAACCCGTCGCCATCCGGAAACGCGGTCTCCGAGATGATCAGATCTGGTGCATGCAGCTCCAGCTTGTCGAGGGCGTCCTGAACCGAGGTCGCCGCGGTCACCATGAAGCCCGCCTTGCGCAGGGATACCTCCAGCACCCGCAGGCTGCGAGTGTCCCCGTCGACCAGGAGCAGGCTTTGCTTCGACACGCAGATCGGATGAGGTGACGTGGATGTGAGGCGGCGTGCAATCGTATCGAACTCGCCACACCGTCGCCAGAAGCCTAGCCTGGACGCGGTGATCGAGTCGGATATAGGCGCCTCCCCTACCCGTCCGCCCAGGCGCCGACGCCCACGCTGCCACAGCCTCGACGGCGTCGATTTCCTCGGCCATGTCCACGCTTCCGCCGCCCTCGCGGCGGGAGCGTTTTCTCACCCGAGCCGCTTGCCGGCCCGCCCCCCGGGCGGTTCGATCGCGACGATGTCGTGGCCCTGGCGTCCCTGCCGGCTCGCCCCGCGGACCCCGCGCGCCGGCGCGCTCCCTGCGGGCCGATCTCCGCGCGGCCGCCGCGGGGCCCCCATGACCCCGTCCTGCTGGACGCCGCACCCGATGCCTGCCTGCCCCGTCCGTTCGATCGGCGCGGCCTGGCACTCCCGCAGGCGGAGCGCGTGCCGCGATCGCGGGTGCTTCCATCCGGACCCTGCCCGTCAAGGCGGCCACCACGGGCGGCCTGGCGTCCCGCCATCATGACCGCCATCACCGAGGCGCTCGCCGCGCTCGGCCTGCCGGCGACGCTGGAACCACCGCTCGCCGAGTACGCCGGGCTATTCCACAAATGGAATCAGCGGATCAACCTGTCGGCGGCGCGGAGCGAGCACGAGTTGCACGACCACATCGTCGATT
>DATAPF010000701.1:0-33582 GCA_036265355.1 Kofleriaceae bacterium
CGGCGGTCGAGCCCGGGCGGAGGCCGTCGCCGAGCGAGAACGCGACGTCGTACTTCTTCATCACCTCGCAGATCCGCTCGAACTCGGTGTAGAGGAAGTTCTCCTTGTGGTGCGACAGGCACCACTTGGCCATGATCGACCCGCCGCGCGACACGATGCCGGTGACCCGGTGCGCGGTGTACGGGATGTACGCCAGCCGGACGCCGGCGTGGATCGTGAAGTAGTCGACGCCCTGCTCGGCCTGCTCGATCAGCGTATCGAGGAACATCTCGATGCTGAGCTTGGCGGGGTCGCCGTCGGCCTTCTCGAGGCACTGGTAGATCGGCACCGTGCCGATCGGCACCGGCGAGTTGCGCACGATCCACTCGCGGGTCTCGTGGATCTGCTTGCCGGTCGACAGGTCCATCACGGTGTCGGCGCCCCACTTGACCGCCCAGCGCAGCTTGTCGACCTCCTCGCCGATCGTCGAGCTCACCGCCGAGTTGCCGATGTTGGCGTTGATCTTCACCAGGAAGTTGCGGCCGATGATCATCGGCTCGCTCTCGGGGTGGTGGATGTTGGCGGGCAGGATCGCGCGGCCCCGCGCGATCTCGTCGCGCACGAATTCGGGCGCGACGCTCTCGCGGATCGCGACGAACCGCATCTCCTCGGTGAGGATCCCGCGCCGCGCGTAGTGCAGCTGGCTCCGGTTGCCGGTCGTCTCGGCGGCGAGCCGCGCGTCGATCCACGGCTTGCGTAGCTTCGGCAGCCCGGCGTGCGGGTCGATGCCCTGCGGGCCCGAGGTGTCGTAGACGTCGAACGGCGGCTCGCCGCCGTCGAGCTGGATCCGGCGGACCGGCACGCGCAGGCCGTCGCGCTCGACGTGGACCTTCTCCGACGCCGGGAAGCCCTCGATCGCCGGAAGGTTGGCCACCGGATCGTCGCCCGCCTGCGGGAGCGAGCGCTTGCCGTTGCCGTTGTTGCCGTTCTGGCCGTTGCCGTTGCCGTTGCCGTTGCCGTTGCTCGTCATCGGGTCTCCCTACGCCGGCATTACCCGGGTCAGGTTCTGGGGTCGCACCGATGTGCCTCTCAGCCTGGAGCGCCGCATGCGCCCCGAGCTCCCCCGCGGTGTGTTGGGTTCGTCCTGATCTCGCGGGACCCTACCGCAGTCCCCTCCGGGGCGCCAGCGCGGCCGGGCCCAGCCCGGATCTTTCACCGCGACGTCTCGGTCGATCCATTCCCGCTCGCTGCGCTCGCGGTGGCAAGCGGCGCGAGGCAGATCGTGGGCGCACGCCCCGCTCGATGCCGCCGCGTCCCGCTGGATCCTGCCGGTCGTGGCAAGGATCGCGCTTTGCGGATCGTCGTCGGGACGATTTTCATCGCAGGCCGACCGTAGGCCTCGGCTCGATCGCGGGCGCCCAGCCGACCGCGATCGCACCCGCCGGACGTCAACAAGCCGACCGAGCGCGCCGCCGGCCAGGACGACTGCGAGCGCACCGATGGCCGGGCGTCAGGGCGACCGCGAGCGCGCCGATGGCGCCAGGGCGCGACCGCGAGTGCGCCGATGGCGCCAGGGCGACCACGAGCGCGCCGATGGCGCCAGGGCGACCGCCGCCGGCCGGGGCACCAAGGCGACCGCGAGCGCGCGTGGGGGAGGCGGGCCGCACGACGGACACAGCGCAGCGCTGCTGCGCCTCGGGGAGGCGCCGCGGCTCGTTATTTCGGCACCGTCACGCCGGTGATCAGGCCGTTGAAGTTGGCGCCGCCCGGGTCTCTGGCGCCGCCACCGCCATTGACACCCTCGCTGCCACCACCACTCACCGTGCGCAGCCCCTCGTCCGTCACCCTGCGGTCCGTCCGAGCCCTCCGATCGTTCTTGATGCGCTTCATCGCTCCTCCTGACTCGCGGCCGAGATGGCCGTCGAGCAAGCACTACAGCATTGCGTCCTGACCGAGTACCTCCCGAGGTTCGCCGCGGCCTGACGCGCCCTGTTGCAGCCGGGTCAGTCCAGGGGCAGGTACATGACGTGCAAGCCGACCAGCCCGTGCGCCTCCGAGTCGAACGTCGCGGGCACGGTGCCGATGATCCGGAACCCCAGCGCCTGCCACAGGTGCACCGCCGCGGTGTTGGTCTCGACGACCGCGTTGAACTGGATCGCGCGGTAGCCCTGGTCGCGGTGCCACTGCACGACGTACTCCCCCAGCCGGCGGCCCACGCCGCGGCCGCGCGCCGCGCTCGAGACCATGAACGACGCGGTGCCGACGTGGGAGCCGCGGCCGGGCCGGTTGGGTCCCATGGTGGCGCTGCCGAGGATCTGGCCGTCCTCCTCGAGCACAACGGTCTGCCCGGGTGGGCTCATGGTCCAGAGCGCCTGTGCCTGCTCGGACGTCAGGTCGAGCGGGTAGGCGTAGGTCTCGCCGGCCTGGACGATCTCGTCGAAGAACTGCCACACCTGCGGCCAGTCGTCCTCGGTCATCGTGCGGATGCTCATCCGTCGCCCCTCACGACGCCAGTCGTAATCACAATTGCCCTACCCATGTCAAGCACGCCGGCGACGGCCGGGGGCGCCATCCTCACTGGCATGAGCTGGCTCTCGAATCTGCCGGGCGACGCCGGGGCTACCGACTGAGCCAAGGGTGCCGGCCCGCCCAGCCCACCCGGCACCCAGACGGATCAGTTTGGCCGCCCCTTCGCTGGCGATGAACACGGAGATCGCGGCGCCCTCGGCCTGTGGACGCGTGTCGCCGCAGGCCGGGGCCAGGAGACGTACATGCGCCGCCAACGGGGCTACCGGCGACTGCGAGCGTGCCGCAGGCGGCGCGCCGGGCCAGGCGCGCCGGGCCAGGCGCGCGCCGGGCCAGCGGGACCGCGAGTGCGCCGGCCGAGGCGTCAGCGTCAGGTAGGATCGAACTCGTTCGGAAGGCCCAAATCAGTCAGCCCCCCCCCTGTGTAACGTCGAGCTCCAGAAGCCCATGGCCCCAGAAGACGCCCAGTCGATGCCGATCCCCGACTTCGAACGGACCGCCATCGCCGTGGCGGCCAAGCTCGGCATCGTGAGCGATGCACCCATCGTGCTCGCCGAGGGGATGAGCACGGTGGTGCATCTGCGCCCGAGCCCGATCGTCGGGCGGGTGACCCGCCTGACTCACCTCGTCAGGCCTGTCGATGGCGTGACCGGGACGATCGCCCTGGCCCGCGCGCTTCCAGGGCTGGTCGTTCCACCGAGCGACCGGATCGACCCCGGACCGCATGTCGCGGATGGCCGGTACGTGACGTTCTGGGCGTACGTGGAGGCTGGCCCGGCGACGCCGGTGGAAGCTGGATCTTCTCTCCGCGCCTTCCACCAGGGGGCCCGCCGGTACGGTGGCAAGCTCCGCAGCTTCGACCCGCGACCGGAAGCGCTCAGGATCGCGGACCTGGTCGGAGGCCAGGCGGGTGCGGTGCTGCAGGCGGCGGCGGCATCCATCCCCCTCCCCCAGCTGGCCGAGCAGCCCGTGCACGGCGATGCCCATCTCGGCAACGCGCTGGCCGGTGGCCGGTGGCTGGACCTCGACGAAGCGTGCCTCGGGCCGCCCGAATGGGACCTCGCCTGTGTCCGGCACTGCTCGCTCTTCTTTGGCGAACGCACGCGAGAGACCTGCGACGCGCTGGAGGCGTACGGCTCCCATGACGAGCAAGCTGTCGCAGCGCTGGACCCGCTCGTCGTTCTCTTCACCGCCGCGTGGGGCACCATGGCGACGTTCGTGGGGAAGCCGATCGGGCCCCGCACGCAGCAGCGCCTGAATTGGCTCCGCGAGCGATACGCTCGTTGACCGGCGATCGGCCGAGGCAGGCCGCCCCATGGGTGTACCAGTGACGGCCGGCACCGCGATCTGGGCCGAGACGTCGAGGCGCGTGCCGTCGAACCGACGCGGCACAACGGCAACCCGATCGACGAGCAGGCCGCGCGAATCGATTTCCCGGACCTCGATCGCCGCACCGCTCGCGATGAGCTGCCCGCGCAGCTCGGCGCCCAGGTGATTCGCGAGCCGGCGCACGGCGAGCGGACGGAGCGCGGCTGCGGGCAGCTCGCCGATGGCGATCTCGGTGAATGTCGCGGGAGCATCGACGACGATCGGAGAGGTCTCCGGATTGCCGCGGTACCTGCCAGGCCAAGTGACTGATCTGACGGCCGTGCGGCTGGACGCGATGAAGCTAAGGCATGCGCTCCACGAAACCGTACTTCAGCAGCCACATGAGGTGACGGAGGGCCCGGTTGGGCTTCGCCGCGCGGCGGGAGAGCTCGCCGAGCGAAGCGCCGCGGGCGGCGCGGACGGAGGCCAGCGCTGCCAGGAGCCGCTCGAGCAGCCGTTCATCGAGCACGCCGCCGGCGGCGTGGTAGGTGGGGAGGATCTCCCGGCCGCGGATCAGGTCGCGCCCGGCGCGCGTCAGGCGCACGCGCGCGTCGGCCCCGAGGATGTGGGTGGCGTGGCCCGCGAAGGTGGCGAAGAACGCCGGTCGCTCGTAGCGGTCGCGCCCACCGCGCGCCGGACGCGCGTCGGCCATCCGCCGCAGCTCGCGCCAGAGCGCCTCGAGGCGGGCGATCACGGTCTTCCAGCCAAAGCAGGCCACGGCGCGCGCCCGGGACGCCGCCGCCATCTCGCGCCGCAACGCCGGGCGGTCGATCAACGTCTGGACGAACGCGCGGTACTGCGCGAAGTCGACGGCCACCGAGAGCGCCAGCGTCATGTGGTCGCGCTGGTGGGCGTTGGGGAGCAGGCTGAGGTGCGCCGCCTCGTCGTCACAGTCCGCCCAGTGCGTCGCCACGCGGAAGCCGGTCTCGCCGTGCGCGACCAGATCGCGGTAGCCGTTCCAGTCGGCGACGACCTGCGGGATGCCGCAGGCCATCGCCTCGACGGGCGTGATGCCGAACATCTCCTGGACGTTGTCCACGGGCGACAGGAACACGTCGGCGGCGCGATAGAGGAATGGCTTGTCATCGGCGCTCACGCCGCGGAGGATCGTGATTCGATCGGCGACGCCGAGCGCGCTGGCGTACGCGTCGAGCACCCTCGACTCACCGGTGAACGAGTCGGTGCCGGCGAGGATCAGGCGCAGCGCGCGCTTGGGGTTGGCGCGCACGAGGTCCCGAAACAGGCGCAGCGTCGGCAGGAGGTCCGCCTTGTCGTGAGCCGAGAAGCGGCCCAGCCACAAAAGGAGCAGCGCGGTGCGCGGCAGCCCCAGCCGGGCGCGCGCCGCCGCGGGATCGCCGGGCGCGAACCGTTCGGTGTCGACCCCGAGCGGGATGACCTCGAGGCGCCCGCGAAAGGCGAGGCGGGCGCCGATCTCGCGGCCCGCCAGGTCGGCGACCCGCGCGAAGATCCTGGCGATCGCGTCCCGCGCCGCGGTGGTCGAACAGACGATCGCGTCGAACGGTTGCACGTCCTGGAGCAGCAAGCGCAGGAACCACTGGTGCAGGAGGCCCTGGTAGCTGAGCGAGTGGTGGGCGAGCGTGATCGGGTGATAACCGCCCGGCCGCGCGCTGCGCAGGTTGAGCGGCTCGAACGAGTTGCCGTAGGGTGAGTGCCACACCTCGATGGCGCGCGCCGTCCGCCCGTCGAGGAGCCGGCGCTCGTCGCGCGGGCGCACGCCAAGGCGCGCCTCGGCCTCCTCGAGGTCGTGCGGGGCGCAGAACAGCTGCGGCGCGCAGGTCCCGTGCCGCAGCAGGGAGTGGACGAAGTCGTCCGCGGCGATGCCCGCGCCGAAGATGGTGCTGGGCGTCGGCCGGGGCCGGTAGAATAGCCCGACCTTCATCGGCGGCGCGCCCCGCGCGGGTCGATCCGACAGGCGCGGGCCGGCGGCGGATCGGCCCCGGGCGAGGCGACGATCCAGCTGCGGCAGCGAGCGTGCGCGAGCTCGAGGTGGTTCGCGCCCGCCCGGACATGGCTCGGGGAGCGCGCGGCCGCGTCGAAGACCTGCAGGGCCCGGAACACGCTTGATGATATCGAAGTTCGGGCGATGAAGTAGGCATTCGCCATCTGCGTCCGGCAGAAGTCGCATGCGGCACCAGTTCGCGCGAGCCGGCGAGCACCACCGGATGCCGGCAGTGTCAGCGGACGTACGTTGGCTCGACTGCAATGAATGGCCAACTCGTGCTCAAGCCCCTTCGCGGGACGTCTCACCGTCCACGGCGCCCCGGTCCCGGGGCCCGACCGCGCTGCGATCGCTGCGTACCTCCCGTCGATGTACGGAGGCCCGCGTCTGTGCGGCTCGACACGGCGGTGGCCGGCGGCCGATGCGCACGCCGCCGGTCGGTGTAGAAGGCCGTGCCCGTATCCGCCTCCGAGGGTGTCCAACCGTGGACCGCGTGAATGCCGGTGAAGCCGTCGGGGCACAGCTGCTGATAGATCTCCTTGCACAGCTTCTCGATGTACAAGTATCGCTCGCGGTCGTTGCGGTATGTCGCGGCCACGGCGCGGCGAAGTCGGCGCATGACCTTGTGGCCGGGTCCAGCGGCGAACCGCTCGTCCTGGAAGCACGCGGCGACGTTCTGGGGATACATGCTGCGATGGACGAAGTCGGCGAAGAAGCGACCGTGTTTGGTCTGTCCGAAGCGGAAGTGGACGGAGAGCGACGTCTCGACGTATTCGACGTAGTGCCAGAACAGCGCCGGCATGAAGATCGTCTGGCCCGGCCGAACCAGACACTCGTAGCCGCCGACATAGCGCAGGAAGGCACGGCGCTCGCGCTCCGACATGTGCTGGACACAGACCGAGCTGAACTTCTGGTGAGGCAACAGCTTCTTCGCCGCGATCGGTGGGATCAGGATGACGCGCTTGGCGCCGAATACCTGATACATGAGCACCTGGCGCTGATCGCCGTCGAAGTGGAGATGAGAGAAGTTGCCGGCATTGCCGATGAACATGAGCGTGCGCTCGTTGTTCCAGCACACGGCCGGTGCCTCGACAAGGGCCGCGAGCGCGGGGGCAATCGGCTGCTCGAGGCACAGCCGCGGGGTGCGCGGGTTCAGCGCCACGTAGTCGAGGTAGTTGGCAAGCGTCGTGCGCTCCGGCTGGGCCGCTTCTCGGGCGTTTGCGTAGTAGAGGTTCGCGATGTAGTTCCACTGCACCACGAACTCCATGTCACCGATCGCGCGCCGCGCGCCGCGCGCGGTCGCGAGCTTGCGGATGGGTTGGCCATCGAATAGACCATCCATGAGCACCGGCTGGCGGGTCGCGACATAGCGCGACCGGAACTCCGGTATCGGGGCGGCGACTCGCGGGACGCGGAGATGGGCAGCCACGGATCCTCCTCGAGATGACCCGATCATGATGCGGCTCTATCCCGATGATGAGACGGCCAACCCTGCAGCGCATGCAAGGTCTGGTGCCAGCACCCGGGGCGGCAGGTAGAAGCAGTGCCGCACAGGGGCAAGTCCGCCGACGGAAGGTGGTAGCGAACGCCGATGAAGAACTATCGCCTGACCAGCATCGTCCGATCTGTCGAATTTATGCGTTCTGGCAGATAGGGTAGGCCGTTGGCGGGTCCTCCCAGCTGCCGGCGTTTACATGGAGCTGCTGCTCATCAGTAAGGACCTTGAGGGCTTCCTTGCGAAGACGGAGGGGCTTCAGCTGCCTAGTTGGCTTCTTCCTTTGCATGGCGGGACGGTAGTGGTTTCCCGTATTGAAGTAAAGGCGTTCTCATGGAGGTCCATCGCCTACAACCTGCCGGTCGGTAACCCGTGCTGGCTATCGTGCGCATTTGGCCGGAAACATGGCGGGAGTCGGGTCACACTGCTCCGCGGTAGTCGACGTGCATGCGGTCGCCTCACACCTGATGCCGCGGCACAGCCTCGGTACCCATTGCGGCGACATGGTAGCCCGACTGGTGATCCACCTGAGCGTGCGGCTGGCAATGGCAAGCCGCGGAGATACCTCGCGTTTCCTGCTGGACGACTTTGGGCACACGACGAGGTCGTCGCGCTCGCCCGCGCCGCCGCTCGTCCGCCCGCCGCTTGCCACCTTTGCCCGCGCCCACTCCTGCCCTGGCCGCACCGCGCGCGAAGCCACTCGCGGCCTGCGCTCGCCGCTCCCGCGCCGCCACAGTTCGCCATGGCGATATACGCACCGCATGAATCGCTCGTCCTCGTCTATTCACCTATGTATTCCAGAGCTGGGAAGATCGGCATTCGTTCGACCCATTGCTTGCTCGAATGATGCCCGTGCTCGCTGCCTCGCAAGAGGCTCTCAAGGTGGGGATCACCGCCGCTTGGAAGCTGATCTGAGCGATCGTCTGATCGCTGCGTGCGCGTATCGCGGCTGAGTTCGGCTCATGGGGCGATCAGCCCCGTCGTTTCAGTCGTACGAACGCCCACCTGGGAAGCAGCGCGTGTGGAACCTGTGCGGCGGCCGTCACAGCGTGATCGCCGTCGTCGTGGACGGCGTCCCGATGTCGACCCAACGTATGCCCGCTTACTCGGCCGGTATCTGGAGCGTTGAACTCCCGTATATGGCCGCTCTGGAGCGTTGAACTCCCGTATATGGTGAGGACTGAACAATATGCTTGTTTGCAGTTCCTACGCATGAAAAATAGAGGTCGCCTCATTCTCGTGCACGGGCACGTGGCAGTGCGGCGTAACTCAACCACAGGAGAAGGCAATGAAATCTCTACATGTGTTGTCTTGGTCGATGTTTTGTGTCTTCGCGATGACGGCATGTGCGGTGGATGATCAGCCGCAATCCACCGACGATCAGTCCGCCGGAACCGTCGAAGTGCCGAAGATCTTCCAGGTATCCCCGGAGCAGTCACTCGCGCAGCCCGAGGGCACGTTCGAGGGCAGCGACTTCACGGCCAACGCGTGCCACGTGGAGCTGCTATTCTGCCGCGACTCGCGGGCCATGAATCTCCCGAGCCTCTGTCACAACGGCTGCACAGAAACGCAAGCGCTCAACGCCGCGCGGTCGCTGTGTCTACAGATCTGCGGACACATCAACTGCAACACGCTGGCCGACTTTGGCGGCTGTTGAGCCACGACGGAACGCGCCGGTCGATCACCGCGAGCGGCTGGGCGGACTGCTCAGCTTCTACTGCCAGCGCTAGAGATGATCCATGTGGTCGATCGAGTAGAACGCGTCGTCGAGCGCCTGGATCATGACCTCGGCGCTCGGGAAGCGGTGCGCCGGATCCTTGATCAGCGCGCCGTCGACCAGCGCGCACATCTCGGGAGTCACCCACTCCGCGTGCTGGGTGACGTCGTCGAGCTTGGGCAGCCGCGACTTGACGTGCATCGCCATCAGCTTGAGCGGATCGTCGTGCTGGAACGGCAGCCGGCCGGTGAGCATCTCGAACAGGATCACGCCGATCGAGTAGAGGTCGGTGCGCGCGTCGATCTGGCGGCCGAGCGCCTGCTCCGGGGCCATGTACGCCGGCGTGCCGACCACCAGCCCGGTGTTGGTCAGCGCCGAGACGCCGAACGCCGCCGCCGCGTCGCCGAGCAGCTTGACGATGCCGAAGTCGATGATCTTCACCCGCTCCCAGCCGCCCATGTCGAGCAGCAGGAGGTTGTCGGGCTTGAGGTCGCGGTGCACCAGGTGGCGGGCGTGGGCGTGGCCGGCGCCGTCGAGGATCTGGCGCGCGGTGACCAGCGCGCGGCGCGGCCCGAGCGCGGCCTTGACCGGCTTGCCGCCGGCGTCCTCGCGGTGGAGCACCTGGCCCAGCGTCGGGCCCTCGACCTTCTCCATGACCAGGAACAGGTAGCCGGCCTCGACGAACACGTCGACCGCGGCGACCAGGTTGGGGTGGTCGAGCAGGCGCAGCGCGTTGGCCTCGCGGGCGAACCGCCGGGTGACGTCCCCGTTGGGGTTGACGTCGACGATCGGCGCCTTGAGCGCGAACCGCTGGCCGGCCGGGTCCTCGACCTCGAACACCCCGGCCATGCCGCCGCGGCCGAGCGACCGGACCACGCGGTACCGCCCGATCCGGCTGTTGGGCTCGATCACCATGCCGCTCACGGCAGTCCGACGTTAGCGTAACTTCCCCTCCATCATGCGAGCGATCTCGCCGCAGCGTGCACGAGCCGGCCACCTTCCGAGCCGCCCGGAGGCTCGCCGCTCCCGGCCCGGCACGGCGGCGGCGTGGCGCGAACCGGTCGGCGGCCCGGGGCGCGACCGACGCGAGGCGCGCGCGTGACGGACGATCGAGATGCCGGAGCGGGCGCAGCGCGCCGCGACGCCGAGCTGGCCGGGACGGTCGACGACTCGACCGCAGGTGACGAGGAGCGGCGCGCGCGTGCGACCGATCCGCCACCGATCCTCGGCCGCGACGACCGGCCCGAGCAGCGCTACACCGTCGAGGCCGAGCACGCGCGCGGCGGGATCGGCGTGATCCTGCGCGCGCGGGACGCCCGGCTGGACCGCGCGATCGCGATCAAGCAGCTCGCGAGCACCGCGAATCCGCGCTGGATCCGCCGGTTCCAGCGCGAGACGCTGATCACCGCGCGGCTGCAGCATCCCGGGATCGTCCCGGTCTACGACGCCGGGCAGTGGGCCGACAGCGCGCCGTACTACTCGATGAAGCTGGTCTCGGGCCGCACGCTGCGCGCCGAGCTCGACGCCCGGCCCACGCTCGATGACCGGCTCGCCCTGGTGCCGAACGTGCTGGCGGTCGCCGAGGCGATCGGCTACGCGCACGCCGAGGGCGTGATCCACCGCGACCTCAAGCCCGAGAACATCATGATCGGCGCGTTCGGCGAGACCGTCGTGCTCGACTGGGGCCTGGCCAAGGACCTGCGCGCCGGGGAGCTGCCCGCGGAGCCTGCCGGCCCGCCCGCCAGCGCCGACGCCACGCGGCTGGGCGCGGTGCTCGGGACACCTTCGTACATGGCGCCGGAGCAGGCGCGCGGCGAGCCGGTCGACGAGCGCGCCGACGTGTGGGCGATCGGCGCGATCCTGTATCACGTGCTGGCCGCGGCGCCGCCGTTCACGGGCGCGTCCTCCGAGCAGGTGGTCGCGCGGGTCGCCCGCGAGCCCGCACCGCCGATCGCCGAGCGCGCGCCCGGCGCGCCGCACGACCTGATCGCGATCGTCGAAAAGGCGATGGCCCGCGATCCTGCAGGCCGCTACGCGAACGCCAAGCCGCTCGCGGGCGATCTGACGCGGTTCCTGACCGGCCAGCTGGTCGGCGCGCGCGCGTACAGCTGGCCGGCGCTGGTCCGCCGCTGGCTGCGCCGCCACCGCGCCGCGGCCTGGGTCGCCGCGGTGCTGCTCACCGCGCTCGCCGCGACGCTGACCGTCTCGATCCGCCGCATCGTGGACGAGCGCCAGGTCGCCCGCGCGCGCGGCGATCAGCTGCTCTTGACCCAGGCGCGGTCGCAGCTCGAGCGCGATCCGACCGCGGCGCTGGCGTGGCTGAAGCTGTACCCCGAGGACGCCGCCGGGTGGGATGCGGTGCGGACGGTGATCGCGGACGCCGCGTCGCGCCCGATCGCGCGGCACGTCTGGCGCGGCCACCCCGAGTACGTCGGCGCGCTCGCGGTGGCTCCCGGCGGCGGCGTGGTCGCGACCGGCGCCGGCGCGATCTGCCAGCTGTGGGACGCGCGGACCGGGCGGCGGCTCGCGCGGCTGACCGTTCCTCCGGTCGCGCGGCTGGCGTTCTCCGACGACGGCAGCCATCTGGCGATCGCCGGCCAGGACGGCTCGCTGATCGCGATCGACGTGGCGACCGGGGCGCGCCGCGAGCTCGGCAAGGCCGGCGGATTCATCACCGCGCTGCTCGCCGTGCCGCACCGGCCGGCGGTCGTGACCGGGGACCTCACCGGCGCGGTGCAGCTGTGGCCGCTCGACGGTGCGCCGCCGCGCGAGCTGACCCGGCACGCCGGGGGGGTGATCCTCGCGCAGGTGCTCGACGGCGGCGCCGCGATCGCCACGATGGGCAGCGCCGACCTCGAGCTGCGGCGGGTCCCGCTCGACGGCGGCGCGCCGGTCGCGCTGTTCCCCGCCCGCGTGCTCGCGGCGCTGCCCGGCGCGCTCGGGGCGCTGGCGGTCCGCGGCGACGCCGGCAGCCTGGTCCTCGGCGTGGACGATCGCGTGCTGCGCTGGGATCTCGGCGCGCCCGCCCCGATCGAGCTCGGCCGCCACCGCGCCGCGATCAAGGCGATCGCGATCGCCGGCGACGGCCGGCTGGCGTCGGGCGCCGACGACGGCAGCGTCCTGCTGTGGACCGGGGCGATGGCCAGCCCGCGGGTCGGCCACGACCGCGCGATCACCGCGCTCGCGTTCTCGGGCGATGGCCGGCTGGCCTCGGGCGACACCGGCGGCGACGTCCGGGTGTGGACGCCCGCCGGCGGCGAGCTGCTGCGCGGCCACGACCGGCGGATCGAGAGCCTGGTGTTCGGCCCCGACGCGACGCTGTACTCGGCCGGCGGCGATGGCAGCGTGCGCGCGTGGCCCGCGCGGCCGGCGGTGCCGGCGATCCGGGTCGGGGCGCTCAGCGCGTTCCGCGTCGCGTTCGTCTCGCCGGCCGCGGTCGCGGCGACCGACGAGGACGGCACGGTGCACCTGATCGCGCTGCCCGGCGGCGCAAGCCGCGAGATCGCCCGGTTCACCCGCCAGGCCTACTCGATCCAGCGGCTGTCCGGCGGGCGGTTCGCGACCGCGTCGTGGGACGGCGGTATCGCGGTGTTCGGTCCGACCGGCGAGCTGGTGCGCCGGCTCGACCACGGCGCCGAGGTCAACGGCCTCGCCGCATCGCCCGACGGGACGCAGCTGGCGAGCACCGGGAACGACGGCACGGTCCGGATCTGGAACCTCGCGACCGGGGAGTCGCGGCTGGTCGAGCGGCGGACCGGCGCGGCGTTCGACGCCGCGTTCTCCCCGGACGGCCGCGCGCTGGTCACCTCGGGGGACGACCCGGCGCTCCACGTGCTCGACCTCGTGGCCGGCGGCGCGCCGCGCAGCCTGCGCGGCCCCACCGACGTCGCGCGCGCCCTGACGTTCGGCCGCGACGGGACGCTGTACAGCGCCGGCGCCGAGGGCGTCGTGCGCGCATGGAACCTCGCGACCGGCGAGAGCCGCGCCTACACCGGCCACGAGGGTCGGGTCCGCGCGCTCGCGCTGTCGGCCGATCAGCGCTACCTCGCCTCGGGCGGCGCCGACGGCAACATCCTCGTCTGGGACCTCGCGCACGGCGGCCGCCCGACCGTGCTGCGCGGCCACGCGGCGGAGGTCCGCTGGGTCGCGTTCGCGCCGAGCGGCGCCGTGCTCGCGTCCGCCGGCTGGGACGGCACCGTGCGGCAGTGGAACCTCGACGACGGCAGCGCGACGGTGTGGCGCGCCGACGACGACAAGGTCCAGTGCGTCGAGTTCTCGCCCGACGGCAAGACCCTCGCGTCGGCCGGCGCCGATGGCAGGGTCCGGCTGTGGACGGTCGACGACCGGCGCGCGATGCCCGGGCCTCACCCGGCGCTGGTGCGCTGGATCGACGCCCTGACCACCGCCGTCATCGACGACGCGCCCGGTTCCCGCACCCAGGCCGTCACCACGCCGCCGTGAGCCGTCGCAGGCGCGGCATCACTCTGCGATCGAGCTTCCCCCGCTACCCACGGTGGTCACGGTCGTGGTGACCGGGACGCAGACCGTGAAGATCGAGTGGGGGTTGGTGGTGGTCGTCGTCACGACCACGAGGACGCCGCCCGCGACGGTTCCGAGGTTCGCGGGCGTCAGGCTCCGGATCGTCTCGGCCCCGAGGGCCAGCTTCTGGCGAGAAACTTTCTTCATCGCCTCCCCGAAAGCAAATCCGGCGCCGGGCCCGGCCGACGCTCGGGCTCGCAACACCGCAGACTTGCGGCGGCCGCACGTGCGTCGTCTCGTCACGGTGTCGACACGAGCTGCCAGTGGCTGCGCTTGCCAGGTCGGACTGCCCGTCAGTCGCTCTGTCCGCTCGGTCTGGCCGGGGTGGTCGCGATGGTGAACGTGTTGCAGGCGCTGGTGATCGAGTGGGTGGTCGTGAGCGGGCTGACGGCCACGACGCCTCCGCCCACGCCCCGCAGCTCCGCGGCGGTCAGGTTGCGGATCGTCTCCGCCGCGAGCGCCAGTCTCTTGAAGGGAATTTTCTTCATACCCTCTGCCGAGCAAGCCGAGCACCAGATCTGGTCCCGGGTCGTCCCGCGCAACACCGCGAATCTGCGAGGCCCGCACCGCTTCGTGTCGTCCGCGTGTCGACAC
Organism: Kofleriaceae bacterium; assembly: GCA_036265355.1. Taxonomy (GTDB): domain Bacteria; phylum Myxococcota_A; class Polyangia; order Haliangiales; family Haliangiaceae; genus JABFXX01. The sequence goes on from DATAPF010000701.1 coordinate 14,179, forward strand.
AGGCCGCGATCGCCTGCGACGTTGCCGGCGGCGCCTGCATCGGACGCTGAACCCGTCTGGTGTCCGCGATACACCCTCAGCATGGTAGGACTCGCCCATGGAACGCCATCTCCCCGTCGCCGGCAGCGCGCCGGCCGCGCCCGCCGATCTCGGCATGACCGCCGAGGACCTCGAGACCGAGATCCGCCGGCTCAAGCGCGAGCGCAACGCGGTGATCCTCGCTCACTACTACCAGGAGGACGAGCTGCAGGACCTCGCCGACCACGTGGGTGACTCGCTCCAGCTGTCCCAGGCCGCCGCGAAGACCCAGGCCGACGTCATCGCGTTCTGCGGCGTCCACTTCATGGCCGAGACCGCGAAGATCCTCAACCCGGGCAAGATCGTCGTCGTGCCCGACCTCGCGGCCGGATGCTCGCTCGCCGACGGCTGTCCGGCGCCCGTGTTCGCGCGCTGGCTGGAGCGCTACCCCGGCCACACCGTGGTCAGCTACATCAACTGCAGCGCCGAGGTGAAGGCGCTGTCCGACGTGATCTGCACGTCGTCGAACGCGGTCAAGATCGTCAAGTCGCTCGGCGATCAGAAGATCGTGTTCGCCCCGGATCGCCACCTCGGCGCGTTCGTCGCCCGGCAGGCGGCGCGGCCCGACCTGGTGTGCTGGCAGGGCACCTGCGTGGTCCACGAGACGTTCAGCGAGCGCCGGCTGCTCGAGCGGATGGCGCAGCATCCCGAGGCCGACGTGATCGCCCACCCCGAGTGCCACGACGGCATCCTGCGCCACGCCGCGCACATCGCCTCGACCAGCGGCCTGATCGAGCACGCCAGGACCAGCCCGAAGCAAGCGTTCATCGTGGCGACCGAGGCCGGCATCCTGCACAAGATGCGCGCGGCCGCGCCCGGCAAGACGCTGATCCCCGCGCCGCCCGACGATGAGAGCTGCTCCTGCAACCTGTGCCCGTACATGAAGCGCAACACGCTCGAGAAGCTGTACCTCGCGCTGCGCGACCTCACGCCGCGGGTCGACGTCTCCGAGCCGGTCCGCGTCCGGGCGCTGCGGCCGATCCAGCGCATGCTCGAGATGTCGGTCTGACCGGCGCCTGGCCTGCCGCTCGGCCCGAAATGATGCAAGCTCGCGGCATGACCTGGAAGACGATCCTGGTGCCGCACGACTTCTCGACCTCGGCCCATCACGCCGCCGCGATCGCGTGTGACGAGGCCAAGCTGCACGGCGGCACGCTGGTGCTGCTCCATGTCATCGAGCTGCCCTACCAGCTCGGCCCCGACGCGGTGATCGTGCCTCCGGAGACCGGCGCGCCGATCAGCGTCAAGCAGTACGCGATCGACAGCGCCGAGGCCCACCTGCAGGACATCGCCGATCGGCTGGCCAAGGACGGCGTCACCGCGCGCGGCGTCGTCGTGATCGGCGCGCCGGTCGACGAGATCAACCGCGCGATCGATCGCGAGCGCGCCGATCTGGTCGTGATGGGGACGCACGGCCGCACCGGGTTTCGCCACCTGGTCGCCGGCAGCGTCGCCGAGCGGGTCGTGCGGTCGAGCAAGGTCCCGGTGCTGACGATCCGCCACCCGGAGTGACGGCGCGCCGCCGCGTCAGTTCGCGGTCGCGTTGCCCTCGATCACCAGCTGCCACTTCGCCGTGGCCGAGCACGACGCCGACCGCGGCCGGACCTCGATCGACACGGTGCGGCTGGCGTCGTCGAGGAAATCCCGCCACGACACCGGGACCTGCTTCCCCGGGCCGCCGGTGGTCACGGTCCCGGCGGCGTTGGGGCACGCCACCGTGTCCGTGTCGGGGTCGACGTAGACCAGGACGTCGAAGTCCTCGCCGGCCGGCGGGGTCAGCTTGGCGAGCACCCGCATCGATCCGTCGGACGGCATGGCGTCCTCGGTGGCCCGGACCCGGAACCACGCGGAGCGGGTGCCCGACGCGGTGAGCGTCTGGTTGCCGGCGTCGCCGCTGATCGTGCCGAGCATCTTCGCGGTGGTGCATGCGTCGCTGCTCTGGCACGTGACCGGGTCGCCGGCGTCTCCCGGCGGGTCGGCCGGCGCGCTGTCGATCGGGAGCGGTACGGGAACCGGCGCGCCGGCATCGATCGGCAGTCGCCCGGCCTCCGTGCAGACCCCGGCGACGCACTGCTGCTCGTCGGGGCATCCCTGCGTCGTCGCGCACGGCGCGCCCGGCGGCGCGACGGCGGCGTAGCATCCGGCCAGCACCCAGCCGATCGCCGCGGCCGCCCATCGCGCCGCGCCGCGGCGGGGTCCGAGCGAGCGTCCGAGCGAGCGTCCGAGCCAGCATCCGAGCCAGCATCCGATCGAGGGGCGAAGCGCGCGGAGCTGCATGCGAGGCAGCTCAGCAACTCCGGGACCACGCCGACCGCCGCGCGCCTCGGGGCGCGGCCATGGTTCGCGCGCACCTGGCGCGTGGGGCGGAGGCCGGGGCCTCGCGGTCGCAGAGGGCTGCCGCCGTCAGCTGATGGCTGTGGCCAACAACGCCGCGGCGCGGCGCGCATCGCACCGTGATCGAGCGCGCACGACGGGCGATCCGGCGGCTCCGCGAGCGGTCACCGGCGCGGCTCGAGCGCCGGCGGGCTGCCATGCACCGCCGACCGCGACATCCACCACAGCGCGCCCGCCGCACCCGCCGCGACCAGGCCGACTGCGGCCAGGGCGATCAGCGCGATCCACACGAGCCGCGATCGCCGCCGCCGCCGCCCGCGCGCCGGGCGAACCGACGCCGGCGCGACCCGCTCCGGGCGGCGGGCGGTCGCGGCAGCCGGGCCAGCGGGGGCGGGGGCCGTCGCGGCCGGGCGGGCGTCCCCGGGCAGCTGCGCACTGTCCGTGAGGTACTGCTCCAGCGTCCGCCCGGCGCGCTCGGCGTCGCGCCACTGCCGCAGCTCGACCCCGAACGCGCCGGACACGAGATGCGACATCCCGGTCGCGGACAGGTCCAGCGAGAGCTGGCTCGCCAGCGCCTTCAGATCGCGCTGCAGCCCGCGCGCCGACGGATAGCGCTCGTCGGGGCTGGCCGCGAGCGCCTTCATCACGATCGCCTCCAGCCCGCGCGGATACGACCGATCGATCTGCCGCGGCGGGGTGACCCGGGCCTCCGACACCGCGCGGAGCAGCTCGCGGTCGCCGTCGGCGGCAAACGGCGGCTGCCCGGTGGTCAGCTCGTAGAGCACCACGCCGAGCGAGAACACGTCGGACCGGCGGTCCAGCGGCTCGCAGCGGCACTGCTCGGGCGACGCGTACGGCAGCTTGCCCTTGAACAGCCCGAACTGCGTGCTGTGCAGGTTGCCGGCCGCCCGGGCGATGCCGAAGTCGATCAGCTTGACGTGTCCGTCGTAGGTGACGATGACGTTGCCGGGGCCGACGTCGCGGTGGACGATGTGCAGGGGCTGGTCGTCGGCCGACCGCCGTTCGTGCGCGTGGTGCAGCCCCGCCGCGACCGCCGCGGCGATCGCGATCGCAGCGTCGAGCGGCAGCCGGCCCCCGCCGTCGGCCAGCCGGCGCAGCAGCGCGGCGACGCTGTGGCCGTGCAGGTACTCCATCACGTAGAACACCTGGCCGCCGGCGATGTCGACCTCGAACACCCGCACGATGTTCGGGTGGTGCAGCGTCGCGGCGATCCGCGCCTCATCGAGGAACATCCGGACGAAGTCCGGGTCGGCGGCAAACGTGGGCAGGATGCGCTTGACCGCCAGCAGCCGCTGGAACCCGCGGATGCCCTCGGCGCGGGCGAGGAACACCTCGGCCATTCCGCCCCGCCCGAGCGGCGCCAGCAGCCGGTACTTGTTCAGCCGCTCGGGCGCAGGATCGCCGTCCGCCGGCGCGCCACCGTCGTGGGACATCATCGGGCCGTCCGGCGCGACATCGTGATAGTTTACGTCGAATGGCGGACTCGCCGAGCGGCGTCAACACCAACGTCCTACCCGGCGACGTGCGAGAGCTCCGGTTCCGCCGGTTCATCCTGCGCGTCATCGACGGCCCCGACCGGGGCCTGGACCGCGTGTCCTCGGGCCCCGAGCTGTCGGTCGGCTCGGCGGCGAGCAACGACCTGGTGCTCAGCGATCCGACCGTGTCGCGCCACCACTTCGTGCTCCAGGTCGGCCCCGCCGGCGTGGTGCTGCGCGACCTCGACAGCACCAACGGCACCACGCTCGCCGGCTACCGCGTCGGCTCGGCGCACCTCCGGCCGGGCGCGATCATCGGCCTCGGGCTCACCACGCTGCGGCTCGACGAGCTCGCCGAGGAGGTCCGCGAATCACTCAGCGAGTTCGAGCAGTTCGGACGCGCGATCGGGCGCAGCGTCGCGATGCGCCGGCTGTTCGCCGCGCTGCAGCGGATCTCCGCCGCCGACTCGACGGTGCTGATCGAGGGGGAGACCGGCACCGGCAAGGGCGTCGTCGCCGAGGCGATCCACGGCGCCGGCGCCCGGGCAACCGGCCCGTTCGTCGTGGTCGACTGCGCGTCGATCCCGCCGTCGCTGATCGAGGCCGAGCTGTTCGGCCACACCCGCGGCGCGTTCACCGGCGCGGGCACGGCGCGCGCCGGAGCGTTCGAGTCCGCCGCCGGCGGCACGGTGTTCCTCGACGAGATCGGCGAGCTCCCGCTCGACATGCAGCCCAAGCTGCTGCGCGCGCTCGAGGAGCGGATCATCAAGCGGGTCGGCAGCGTCGACCCGATCCAGCTCGACGTCCGCGTGATCGCCGCGACCAACCGCAACCTGCGCCAGGCGGTGAACCGCGGCACGTTCCGCCCCGACCTGTACTTCCGGCTCAACATCGTGCGGATCGAGGTCCCACCGCTGCGCGAGCGCCGCGACGACATCGCGCTGCTGGCGACCAGCTTCTACGAGCTGTTCGCGGCCCAGCCCGGCGCCGGCCCGCCCCCCGGGCTGCTCGACCGCCTGATGCGGCTCGACTGGCCCGGCAACGTGCGCGAGCTGCGCAACGCGGTGGAGCGCGCCGTGCTGATGCAGGACCCCGAGCTGTGGCAGGAGATCACGTCCGGCATCGACGACGCCGGCGGCGGACCGATCGCCGGATCCGGCGACTACCAGTTCGACGAGGCGCTGTCATTCCGGATCGCCAAGGAGCGCGTGATGTCGCACTGGGAGCGCTGGTACGTCGCCGAGCTGGTGCGCCGCAGCGGCGGCAACCTGTCGCGCGCCGCCCGCGCCGCCCGCATGGACCGCACCCACCTGCGCGAGCTGGTGCTGCGCTACCAGGTGAAGTGATCGCGCCCCGGCGACCCTGCGACCGCTGATGTGGGCGGCCGCCATCGGCCGGCGGCCCAAGCCAGCAACCCCGGTCCCCGCCGTCGCGCCCGTGCGCCGCAAGCCCGCGAGGCTGCGTGATCGCGCTGCGCGGTACGCCGCTTGCTGTTGTCCGCTGCAGCCATCACCGTGCTTGCGGTGGCGAAGCAGGACGAAGCCCGCTCCTCCTGTCGTTCGCTGACCCACCGCCGCCGGTGATGGCTTGTGCACCGGCTCGACGGCTCGTGCTCGCTCTGCGAGCGCGCCGGCGCCACGGGCGCCAGGTGGTGGCCGATCAGGGTCCATGTTGATCCGCGGTCCTGCCACCTGCGCGAGCTGGGGCTGCGCGACCCGGTGACGTGATCGCGGCTCCGCCGCCCTGCGCCCCTGATGCGGGCCGCAGCCATCACCCGGCGGCTGCAGCCAACAACCCCGCGCGCCATGACTGCCGCAAGCCCGCGAACCGCGTGGCCGCGCTGCGCGGTATGGCGCTTGCTCTGGTTCGCTGCAGCCATCACCGTGATGCGGTGGCGAAGCGACGACACGGCCTGCTCCACCGGTCGTCCGCTGCGCACCGCTCACGGTGATGGCTTTCATCATTTCGAACATGCCACCGGCTCGACCCGCACACGCGTCCAGTGACGCGCGGGCCGGCGCGAGCCGTGGTGATCTGTCATTGGCAATGATCGGCGCTGGCGCATGGCACCGGCGTGCCGCGCAGCGCTCGGTGCCTGTGCGCCGACCTGCGCGCGATCGCGTCCGGGCCATCGCACGCGCATCCTCGACACGGCAGTTTGTCGACCTCGAGATACGCGATCGTATTCGAACCTCGATTCCATTTCCGCAACATTCCACGATGCCTGAGCTGGCGCGCTCGCTGCAAAGGCCGGGGTCCGCGACCGCAACATCCCGCTTCCCCCGAACCCAAGGAGACCCCATGCACCACCAGCCAGGCGCCGAGCAACTCGGCGCGATCCCAGCCTCGCAGCTCGCGACCGTCGCGGGCGGCGCCACGTCCGCGTCCCCCAGCTATCGCCAGCCGGTTCCGGGCGGCTCCTACGGATGGTATCTGCCGAGCCAGCCGGCTCCGCATGCGCCAGCCCACCCGCCGGCTCCGCATGCGCCGAGCCCGCCCAGGCCGCCGGTTCCGACCTGCCATGCCCCGGCCCCGCCGGCGCTGCCCTACTATCCGATGTGGCCCGGGAACTCCGGCTCCGGCTACGGCTACGGGTTCAATCCCTGGGGGCTGAGCCGGGCGTGAACCGGTGGCGGGCGAGGTCGCCCGGGTCGTCCAGCCACACGCACGAGCAGGCGCGTTCCCAGCGTGCGCTCATCCGGAGCGCCCGAGTATCGCATTGCCGATGATTCCACCGCACAGAACCAGAACCAGAACTGGCGCAGTGTTCGGTTTGATTGATTGGCAATCCACCTCGTGCCGCGCGACCAGGTGACGGTCTGGACCGGTCCGCGCGGCGTGTAGCGCTGGTCGCGGCGCCCGGCCTCGCCCGCGTCACAGGTAGCAGTCGTATTGCTCCTGGTCAGTGGATGATCACGAAGGTCCACACGTAGGTGCCCGGGATCGGCTGTCCTGCGTCGTTCAGCGCGGGGAAGAACACGAACCTTCGCGCCAGATCCGTCGCCTGCTGATCGATCCACCCATTGACGTGCTCGGTGATACGGACGCCGCTCACCCGCCCGCGGCTGTCGACCGACAGCTCGGCCCGCGCGGTCATTCCCCACAATCCCCTCGTGCCCTGGAACCACGCCCGCGAGTAGTCGTGGCGCGGCCGTGGCGGCGCGGCATGCGACGGCGGCGGGGGCGGGGGCTCCAGGCCGCCGGCCAGCAGCGCGTCGCCGCCGGCTCCCAGGCCGGTCCCGGCCAGCGCAGCGCCGAGCGCGCTGCCGTCGCGCGCGGCGCCGAGCCCGGCTCCGCGGTCACCGGCCGGATCGCCCGGCGCCGGCTCCGCCGGAGCATCGTAGCGGATCTGGAGCTCGGCCCATGGATCGCCGGCCGACGGCGCACGCACCCGCGACCGGCCTGCGCCCTCGTGGCTGCGCTGGCCGCGCGCACGGACACCGGCCGCCGCGGGTGCAGACGGTACCTGCGGGGCAGAGCTCTGCACGACGGCCGGTGCAGCCCGGATCGGCTCGACGATCTCGACGCTGATCTCGGCGCTGATCTCGGCGCTGCGCGCGGTCGCGGCCGCAGGCGCGGCGGGACGGTCGCCGAGGACTGCGGACGCGAGCCCCAGCAGCGCCCCGTGCAGCGCGAGCGCCAGCAGGCTCGCTCGCAACATCCGCTGCGTCCCCTCCGGATCTCGCGACGCCATCGCCGGCGATTATCGCAGCTCGGTCGCGGGACACCATGACGACCCGATGAAGCGGAGGAAGCGCGCACCGGCGCACAGGCTTGCCGCACCGCGGTAACCGAGGCATTCCGCCGCGCCGGTCGCGGCGATTTGTGACCGAATCATGGCCGGCACGCAGGGTCCGCCGGGCTGCCCCCCTCAACGTGAGGCCCGCGCGGTCGCACCTCACCGACCGCCGGCCGGACGGGAGCGCGTCATGGTCGAGTCGTGACGTACGGCCGGTGCCCGCCGCTGCACCATCCGCTCGCCTCTCCGAGAGGCAATTCCTCATAGCGAATCTTGTCGACGCGTTCCTGGAGGACTACATGCGCAGTACTGCTCGTCTCGCCGCACTCGCGACCGTCCTGACGGCGCTCCCGCTGGCAGCCTCCGCGGCCGGCGTCCGCGTGCTCTCCGACGCACGCAACCCCGAACGCACGCTGTTTCCCAGCGACCAGTTCACCGTGCTCGACTTCACACAGAACACGTTCCTGCGCGTCCACCTGCCGAAACCGGACTGCGCGGCACAGCCGATCGCGTGCGAGGACATCGATGTGCTCAACACGCTCGACGGCTTCAACCCGCAGCCGCGGCTGACCATCCCGTTCTCCGGCGCGATCGACGTCGCCAGCGTCACCAGCGACACGGTGTTCCTGGTCAGCCTCGGCAGCACGCTGGGCGGTGGCTCGTTCGGCCACAAGGTCGGGATCAACCAGATCGTGTGGGATCCGGCGTCGCTGACCCTGCACGCCGAGTCGGACGAGCTGCTCGAGCCCCACACCCGCTACGCCTTCATCGTGACCAGCGGCGTGCGCGACGCCCGCGGCCACGCGATCGCCGGCGCCGGGCTCGACCACGATGCGCCCGAGGACGTGATCGACGCGCTCGACCGGACCCGCGCGCAGCACGGCGATCGCGCGGTCGCCGCCACCGTGTTCACCACGCTCAGCACGACCACCGTGATGGAGAAGATCCGCGACCAGGTCAAGGCCGCCCGGGTCGCGCCGGTCGACTTCCGGATCGGCAGCCACGGCGAGCGCGCGGTGTTCGCGTTCAGTCCGGCAGTCACCGCCGTGCAGAGCCGGCAGGTCGGCACCAGCGCGTTCGCGACCATCCCGGTGCCCACCGTGCTGCTCACCGGCGTCCTGCCGGGGACCGGCGCGATCGGCCAGCTCGCCTACGGCCGGTTCCCGTCGCCGAACTACCTCACGTCCGGCGCATCGATCACGCCGATCGGCACGCGCACCGGCCGGCCCATCGCGCACGGCGCCAGCGCGATCTACTTCAGCCTGTTCACGCCGGCGACCCCGAAGCCTGCCACGGGCTGGCCGGTCGCGATCGTCGGCCACGGCTTCGGCGATAGCCGCGAGGGCCTGCCGCTCACCATCGCCGGCAGCCTGGCGCGCCAGGGCATCGCGACCCTGGCGATCAACGTCGTCGGCCACGGCGGCGGGCCGCTCGGCACGATCACCGTCACCACGCCGGCCCAGACCGTCACGTTCCCGTCCGGCGGCCGCGGCGTCGATCAGAACGGCGACGGCCTGATCGACGGCACCGAGGGCGCGAGCGCCGTGCGCCCGACCACGCTCAACGGCAGCACCGACGGCCTGCGCCAGACCATCACCGATCTCATGCAGCTCGTGCGCGAGGTCCAGGCCGGCATCGACGTCGACGGCGACGGCCGCCCCGACCTCGATCCGGCCCGCATCTACTACACCGGCCAGTCGTTCGGCGGCATCTACGGCACGATGTTCCTGGCGATCGAGCCCGACGTCCGGGTCGGCGTGCCCAACGTCCCCGGCGGCCCGGGGATCGAGATCATCCGGCTGAGCCCGTTCTTCCGCGACAGCCTGTTCGCCCCGGCGGTGGTGGCGCACGGCCTCGTCAACAACCCGAGCGGCGCCACGCCCGGCGCACAGATCGTCGAGAACATCCCGCTGCGCGATCAGCCCGCGGTCGTCAACACCGTCGCCGGCGCGATGGCGCTGCAGCAGCTCATCGATCGCAGCCACTGGGCGGCACAGGTCGGCGATCCGGTGACCTACGCGCCCCACGTCCGCAAGGCCCCGCTCGCCGGCGTGCCGCCCAAGTCGGTGATCATCCAGTTCGGCAAGGGCGATCAGATCGTGCCCAACCCGACCCAGACCGCGCTGGTCCGGGCCGGCGACCTCGCCGACCGCACGACGTTCTTCCGCACCGACCTGTTCTACGCCACGCAGCCCCGGCCGCTGCCGGCCGCGATCGCCCCGCCGCTCTACCCGCACACCTTCCTCAACACGTTCAGCCCGGCGGGCGCCGCCGCCGTGTCGCTCGCCGCCCAGGCGCAGATCGCGACCTTCTTCGCGACCGACGGCGCGGTGACGATCGACCCCGACGGTCCCGGCCCGCTGTTCGAGACCCCGATCGCCCTGCCGCTGCCCGAGGCGCTCAACTTCCTGACCCCGTAGCCGTGCTCGCTCCCCCGCCCCGCAGGCGCGGTCACGCGGCCGAGCGCGAACCGGTGTGATCCAGGACGGCGCGGCTCGGGTTGTCCGGATGGAAGTTGCCCACCAGCGCGATACGGTACGTTGCGCGCATGGCAGAAATCGAGACGGCGGAGGATGCCCACGCGCGGGCGAGCGCGCTCATCCAGGAGCGCCGGTTTCGCGAGGCCGTCGAGCCGGCCGGTGCGGCCTGCCGGCTCCGGCCGGACTGGGCCGAGGCGTGGTGGGACTACGGCGTGACGCTCAAGCACGCGCAGCGATGGGCCGACTGCCTCGAGGCGTGCGACCGAGCGATCTCGCTCGATCCAGAGCACAGCGAGGGACCGCGCTGGAACGCCGGGATCGCGGCGACGGCGCTGGCCGACTGGGGCCGCGCGCGAGCCGCGTGGGCCGGCTTCGGCGTCGCGGTTCCCCCCGGCGACGGGCCGCTCGAGATGGCGATCGGGTCCGCGGGGGTCCGGATCCGTCCGGACGATGAGCCCGAGGTCGTGCTCTGCAAGCGGATCGATCCATGTCGCGCGCGGATCGTCTCCGTGCCGCTCCCCGGATCCGGGCACGGTCGGCGACATCGTGCTCCACGATGGCGACCGCGCGGTAAGCGGCGCGTCGGCGAGGCGTCGATCACCGTGTTCGACGAGCTCGAGCTGCTCGAGCGCTCTGGCTATGGCACCTGGCAGGTCGCGGTGACCTGCCGCACGCCCGACGAGCGCGACGCCTGCTCGCACTCTACGACGACGTCGATGCCGCGATCGAGGACTGGACCGACAGCGTGGTCGTCAGCCGCGCGCGGAAATGGTTCGATCGCCTTGACCTGCTGTGTCATGGTTCGTACGTTGGGTGCAGGGGATGGGGTTCGATCGACGTGAGCCTCCCGGTGCGCCGCTACCTGGAACGCCGGGTGCGGCTGCGCGTGCTCCGGGAAAGCAGACGCTCGTGGAGGCGGAGTTCGGGGACGCCCGGATGCAAGCGGCGCCGGTCCGCGGGCGGCAGACGGTCATTCCGCCTGCAGGTGACACCTCCGCTGGCGGTGCCGGGCCAGCCGAGCCGGTCCAGCGAAAGGCACGGCCGGACGGCGCGACCGAGCCCGGACCGCCGCCTTCCGGCGGTGGCGGCACCCCGCTGCCTCCTGAAGTGCGTGGACGCATGGAGGCCGCGCTCCTCGCAGACTTCGCCGCCGTGCGGGTCCACCAGCACCCCTACGCGCAGGCGATCGGTGCCGCTGCGTTCACGCGCGGTGTCGACATCTTCTTCTCGCCGGGGCGATTCGATCCGGCCAGCCCGCAGGGCATCGAGCTACTCGGCCACGAGCTGACCCACGTGAAGCAGCAGGCGCAGGGGCGGGTGCCGGTGAACGCGCAGGTCGGCGGCGCACCCGCCAACGACGATCCAGCGCTCGAGCACGAGGCGGACGAGCTGGGCGCGAAGGTCGCGCGTGGCGAACCGGCGCACGCGCCAGCGGGAGCCAGGGCAGCCGGTACAGCGGCCGTACCGACGAGCCATGGACCGGTACAGGCGAAGGCGGCCGCGGAGACGTCGGATCCCGCACCGCCAGGGGCCCAGCCGCGCATGGAGGAACTCGAGGGCCCCACTGCGGCTGACGCGCCCGACACCGCGGGTGCGGCGCCCATCCAGATGGCGCCAGGCAGGCCGAAGAAGAAGCAGTTCATCCCGTTCAAGATCACCGTCGCAAAGCCGATGACGCGAGAGCAATTCGAGGCTGCGGCGAACCTCCAAGTGTTCGGCTCTGCCACGGTCGCGGGGCAGTGGCAGAACGTCAAGGACTCGTACACGCCGGACCAGAGCCCGGTGGAGGTCCTGTTCGAGGCGTCGCTCGTTCAGCGCATGCGCGGCGCAGCGAACGCGGCCAAGGGCATCGATACCGATGCGAGCGGCAAGGTCGCCGGGGCGGAGGCGCGCGAGAAGGCCTTCGAGAACCAGCCGGCGTCCAGCGAGCGGGCTGCGCTCCTGACCGAGATCGAACGCCGCTACCACCTCGCGAGCGGCACCGCGCCCGACAGCAAGATCGCCATCAACGAGCCCGGCAAAGCAGACCTGTGGCGCTCGATCCGCGACGAGGTGCTGTTCCAGCACCAGTACCTCGCGAACCTGCCCGACAAGGTCAAGGCGCTGATCCACACCAGCATCGCCGTCCGGGATCGCTCGCCCGCTGACTACGATCAACTGTTCCGCATCGCGAAGAAGATCGAAGCTCTGCCACCAGGCGCAGCGGCCGACTACGCAAACAAGATCACCGGCTCCACGACGGATTTGCCGGCGCTCGAGGCCGCGATCGACGGCTACCGCAGCGAGCTGGCAGGGCGCGAGCAGGCGGACACCAACCGCACCGCCGTTCAGAACAAGCTCCTCGGGCTCGAGGAGGTGTACAAGCTCTACCGCCAGTACATGGCCACGTCGGCCGTGGAGCAGGCATCCCCGATGGCAGGGGTCGGGACTGCTGTCGCCAAGCAACTCGGCGCCAAGGTGCAGACGGCGAGCGACCTGCGCGAGCAGCTCGAGCAGCAGTTCCCGCGTTACGGCTTCGCCTCGATCGCCGAGTTCACGACGTACATCGCGAAGTTCGAGCGAGCGTTCGAGGACGGCGCCGTCCGGATCACGCTCGATATTCTCGCGAAGTATGCGGGCAAGCTCTACCGCGAATCACAGCGCTACCAGGACCCGGCAGTCGTCAAGGACCTGCACGGCAAGCTCGCCGGCTTCCGCACGCAGCACGACGAGTTCGGCAAGAACACGAAGATCTACTCCGAGGAGGTTCGGGCCGCAGGGCACGACCGCGACGCCGAACAGCGGCGGCTCCCCGGCAACGGCGGCATGCCCGCCAAGCCACCGTCGCAGCGCCAGCGGCAGGCCGAGCAGAACGTCAAGGCAGCCAAGGCGAACGCTGAGGCGGAGATCAAGAACCTCTCGAAGGACCACCCGATCTTCGCCGAGGACGATCTGCCGGCCGACAAGCGGCTCGACAAGGTCGCCCTCGCACAGGCGAGCGAAACCCAGCTCGCAGGCGTGCTGCAGGCGCACATCGCAGATCGCAACGCCGTCGTCGTCGAGGCTCGTGGCCAGCTCGAGCGCAAGCACGAGCTGATCTACCGGATGGACAAGCTGATGCCCGCGTTCTACGCGGAGATGGATATCCAGCCGGGCTCCATCCACGACCAGATCATCAAAGACAAGATGCACGACGACGCGATCGCCAAGCTCGTCGGCGGCATCCTGCTCGCGATCGTGGCGATCGCGCTCACGGTGGTATCGCTCGGTGCGGCTACTCCGGCGGTCATCGCCGCCGGCGCATCGATCGGCGCAGCGGGCCTCAGCACGTACATGGCGTACGACGAGTACCAGCAGTACACCGCAGACCATGCGGTCGCGGACGCAGGCTTCGCGGACGATCCGTCGGTGCTCTGGCTGGTGCTCGCCATCGTGGGCGCGGGGGTGGACATGGGCGCGGCGACGAAGGCAGTGCGTGCGCTCGCCCCGGCGGCCAAGGCGCTCGAGGCGGGCGGCGAGGTCATCGACTTCACCAAAGCGGTCGAGGCGCTGCAGAAGTCGAAGCAGCTCGACGAGAATATCGCCGCGGCCGCAGACAAGGCCGCGGCAGCCCGCAAGAGCTACGCCGCGGCCAAGGGCGAGCTGTCGGCGGCGCTGGGCAAGGCCTATTCGCTTCCCGCGCCGCTCACCGATCCCGAGGTCTATCGCGCGCTCGTGAAGATGGCAGCGGCCAAGATCAAGGAGGGTGCACATTCGCTCGCCGGCTTCATTGCCGAGCTCAAGCAGGCGCGGCTGGCCGCGAAGCTCGGCGAGTTGACGCCCGCGGAGCTGGCGAAGGCGAAGCAGGCATGGGAGGACGCCGAGCGGCTCGCCAAGCTGGTGAATGACCCTGCGCTGCTCGAGAAACTGCTGTCGAAGGTGACTGACGCCGCGAAGCTCGAACGCCTCCTGCGGGTGTTCCCGGCAGCTGAACTCGAGGGCATCGTCGACGCCCTGAGTCACGCCGATCGGATCGTCAGCATGATCGACCACGTGGGACCGGAGAGCACTGGAAAGATGGTTCGCCAGTGGATCACGGTGATCCCGGTCCCATAGGAAGTCACATGTACGACTATTTCGTTGCCGAGCTTCGCTGTCCACGTTGTGGCGCCACCATCTCCATCTCGGAGAACATCAACATGCAGACTCATATTCGTGCCGATGCGGATGGTTCTGCATTGGGGGTGGGGTACTCGTTCGATCCGGAAGATCTCACGACCGAGCACCTGTTCAGCGCCGGTTACGCGCTCATCTCCCCACCGCTGCACCCGGGGTCCATGCGGTTGCTCGACCTGTGGATCTGCCCCGCAGACCAGACTGAACAATGGGCAATGATCGAGATTGTAGCCGGGCGAATCGATAATATCGAGGCAGTGGACATGAACCGTGCTACCTTCGAGAAAGCGAACTTCATCTCTGAAGGCAATGCTGATTTCCTTGCCGAAGCGATAGCAGGCATCTCTCAATCCGAGATTGCAGAACGAAAGCTCAGTAGTGTCGAGATCTTGCGCCAAAATCTCTAAAACCACTCGACCATCATCCCCGTGCCCTGAGGAAAGCACATGCTCGACTACTTCGTAGCAGCGCTCACCTGTCCTCGGTGCGGAGCCGTAAGCCCGGAGACGTCGATCACCAACATGCAGACCCACATTCGCGGTGGCGGTGCCGACGGATCGGAGATCCCGGTAGGGACGCTGCTCAAGCCAACCTATCTTACTGCGAAGCACCTTCATGGTGCTGGCTACGCGCTGATCACGCAACCTCCTGCCGAAGGGCCAATTCGATTGCTCGATGTCTGGACCTGTCCGGAGTGCGAGACTGAGCAATGGGCGGCAGTCGAGATCGCTGAAACTCGAATTGATCGCATCGAGGGTGTGCTGCTGAATCGCGCGACGCTCGAAGGCGCGAACTTCATCTCCGATGCAGACGCTGAGCTATTGGCGGAAT
Organism: Kofleriaceae bacterium; assembly: GCA_036265355.1. Classification (GTDB taxonomy): domain Bacteria; phylum Myxococcota_A; class Polyangia; order Haliangiales; family Haliangiaceae; genus JABFXX01. Next base: position 29,271 of record DATAPF010000701.1, read on the forward strand.
CACTGCCTGGGCTGTTACATGCTGAGCCGGGTGGGCGCAAGCTCGGCAGCGTCGAGCTCTTGCGACTGCGACTCGAGTAACGAAGGCTCCATGGTTTGCTGTTCGAATGAGCGGCGTGGCCTGATTGCGCATTGATCAGCACCAAATTCCATAATGTCGATCATGCTCCTTTGAACTCAGCACTCAGCACATTGATGCTCTTTGGTCGTTGTACCGTCGCGCGAGACGATCGCGAGATTGTCGTGACCCGCGCTTGTTGAGACTCGCGTCCCGTTCGGCACGTCGCCGGTGCTGATGATGGGGTTGTCGACGAGAAATGGCGCGGGTGCACGTTGCAGTGGGATGCGCCAAAAAGACGACGGCCCCGGGACGTCTTGCTCACCCCCGAGACCGTCACGAGCACGTGGTTTCGTACTCGACATCGAGTGTAGCAAGTACGTCACCATCGTCGATGGGTCTGGCGACGATCTCCTTGTCGGCTGTTGCGCAACCAAAGCTCGCGGTGTCATCCGCGATGATCACGTTGCACGAGATCGCGAGCGTCATCCCGCCGCCGCGCGCAGCCCCGGAGATCGCGGCGATCGAGGGCTTGCCGAGATCGTGCTGGAGGTCGGCGAGCGCGACGTAGAGTTTGTCCAGCAACGCGCGCACGTGATCGGCGGACGCGCCTTGTAGCACCGCGAGGTCGAGCCCAGCGCAGAAATAGCGTGGGATCGCGCTTTGCAAGATCACGGCGCGGACGTCGCTATCGTCCTTCGCGCGGCGGAGGGCGTCGAGCACGGCGTCGAGCATCGGGATCGTCAGCGCGTTCACAGGGGGCGACTCGAGCGTGATCCGCGCGATCGCGTCCTCGACTTCGTAATGAATCATGAGCGTCTCTTGGCTCCGCGACCTTCAGTCGTCGACGAGATCGAGCAGCACCCAGTGCTTGCCGCGGGCGAGGCCGGCGAGCTCGCGGCCCGCGGACTGCCACATGACGGGCGCAGATGTGATGTGCTGCGTGCCGGCGTGCACGTCGCGGACGAGGCGCTCGATCGGTCCGCGGCGAAGGCCCGCCGTGCCCGACAGCAGGTAGACGCCGTTGGCGACGTCGGCCAGCGCCTGCGTGATGTGCCCCAGGGTGAGGCGGATCATCGTGTGCTGGCGGACCGACAGCGGCGAGCCGGCGGCCATCGTCCTGGTGACGTCGGTCCAGGTCTCGTAGACCAGCGCGCGGGCGGCGCGGTAGCTGGCCTCGAGCCGGGCGTACTTCTCCTGGAACGAGTCGCTCGCGGACAGGGCGCCCGGGCGTCCGGCCTTGCCGACGATCAGCGCGCCGAGCTCGTCGAGCAGCCGTCGCCCGACTCCGACCGCCCACCCGGAGTGGCAGATCTCGGCGAACCCCATGATGCCGGATCGGAAGATCGCGCCGCCGCGCATCGGCTCGCTGGTGAACGCGTTGTGGGTATACGCCTCGGGGACGAACACCCCGTCCATCGTGTAGTCGACGCTGCCGGTCCCGCGCAGCCCCATGACGTCCCAGCTCTCGAGCTTGAGGTTGGCTTGCTCGACCGGGGCCACGAAGATCCGCGCCTCGCCGGTCTCGGCGATGATCCCGAGGCTGTGGGTGTGCGTGCTGTGGAGCAGGCCCGAGCCGAAGCTCCACGAGCCGGTCAGCTTGTAGCCGCCGTCGACCCGCGTGGCGGTGCCCGGCCGCGTGCCCTGCCCGGCGATCACGGGGTGCTTGCCGCCCGCGAACAGCTCGGATGCGGCCGACTCGCCGAGGTACGCGCCGCCGGTGCCGATCGCCAGGTTCGCGGCCATCAGCACCCAGCCGGCCGAGGCGTCGCCGTACGACGCGATCGCCAGGACGTCGAGCGACTGGACCGGGTCGAGCTCGACGCCGCCGAGCTCCTTCGGCGTCCACATCAGGAACAGGCGATCCCGCCGGAGGGCGTCGACGACCTCCGGTGCCAGGCGGCGCTCCTGGTCGCCGTAGGCCGCGTGCTGGTCGAGCAGCGGGAGCAGCTGCTTGGCCCGCTGCGCGAGCGCGGAGCTGGTCGGGAGATGAGCGCCGAGCGCGGCGATGTCGGTCATGGCAGGCCCTTTCGTGGCAGCGCAGACGCGCTGGGTCGATCACCGAGCAGTGGAGGAGCGGGGCGCGGGACGCGGCGTCACGCGCCGAAGAACTCGACGAGCGCATCGGCCGCAGCGGGACACTCCTCGAACAGGATGTGGCCGGCGCCCGGGAAGCTCTTGATCGTCGCCCGGGGCATGGCGGCGGCCCACACGGCAGCCTGTGCAAACGGGACGAGCCGGTCGGCCTCGCCCCACAGCAGCAGCGTCGGCACGTCGATCCGGTGCAGCCAGCGCCCCAGGCCCGACTCGTGCGTGAGTCCATGTTTCTGGACGGTCGTGAACGACTCGAACTCCCGGATGCGGTCGGCGAGGAACTCCGCGGACGGCGGCGGCGCGCTCATCCGCGCGAGGATCGCCGGGTCGGCCGTCAGGTAGCCCGGCACCTGGGCCGGGGGGATGGCGAGCAGGTTCACCGTCGGATGCGCGGGGACGTCGAGGCCGACCGGGCACACCAGGGCGAGCTTGACGATGCGGTGCGTCGAGTACGACGCGAGCGTCGCCGCCGTCCATCCACCCATCGACTGACCGGCGAGGTGGAAGCGCGAGACGCCGAGCCGGTCGAGCACGTCGAGCTGGTGCCGGGCGAGGTGGTCGACGCCCGGGAGCGCCGGACCTCCCGATCGCCCGAAGCCGGGGTGGTAAGCGACGATGAGCCGGAAGTGCTTGGCGATCGGCAGCAGCCAGTCGAACCCGCTGGCGGTCCCGGCGCCGTGAACGAACACGACCGGATCGCCGGCTCCGGCGGTGAGCACCATCGTGTCGATCCCGTTGACGTCGAGACGTGTCTCCTGGAACCCGGCGCCATCCGATGTCGATGTCGTCATACCGTCTCCTTGTGGCGTGCCACTCCCGAGGTCTGCACGAGCCGGTGACTCACGGGGTGGAGTGAATCGCGCAGCCGCTCCGCGGCTCGATCCTGGCTCCGGAGATCGCCTGCCACAGGCACGCGGTCAAGAGGAATCGACGGTGGACAGTGGCCACGACCGACCGCTCCCGGCAGGATCGGAATCTGCGCTACACGTGGCTTGCGCTGGCAGTCAAGGCCGCAGTGAACGCCCCCTGGCCGGCGCGCGGTTCTTCACGCCGGGCTCACCGGAACCTTGATCGCCATCCGGGCGAGGACGCGCTCGACCGTCTCGACGATGATCTGGGTGCGTGCGTCGATCTCGACATTGACCCGCTCGCCCTTGCCCTTGAAGCCGAACGTGGTCCGTTTCAGGGTCTCGGGGATGAACGACACCCGGAACGTCGCTTGCTCGCGGTCGACGTCGACGATCGTCAGGCTTGCGCCATCCAGCGCGATGAAGCCCTGGGGGAGGATGTAGTTCATCCACGGCTCCGGCACCTGGAACGTCACCGTCCGGTTGTTCTCGTGGCTACTGACGTCCACGATCTCGGCGGTGCCGCGGACGTGTCCGGCCAGCGCATGCCCGCCGATCTCATCGCCGGTGGTCGCCGAGCGCTCGACGTTCACCCGGCGGCCTTCTGCGACCGCCCCGATGGTGGTCTTGCGCAGCGTCTCCTCCATCGCGTCGAACGTCACGTGCGCGCCGTCGATCCGCACCACGGTCTGGCACACGCCGTCGATCGAGACGCTGGCGCCGAGCTTGAGACCGCTGATCAGCGCATCGGGCAGCTCGACCGCGTACGTCTTGAGGCCCGGCTTGCTCTCCACGCGAACCACCGGCACAAGCGCCTGAACGATCCCTGTGTACATCCAGCTCTCCGGTTTGGGGTCGCGGAAGCATCGCTCGATCCGGACGCGAAGGCCAGCGACGTTGTCGATGTCCGGCACGTGCCCCGGCCCGGGTCGAGCCTGAGATGATCCCGGTGAAACGGCGCTGGCTTTCCTTGCTCCCCTGTGGGTCGATCAGAACCCGTTCGATCGGTGGATCGACAGCTGGACCAGCAGTCCGGGCTTCCGTTCGCTGTGCGTCCACGTCAAAGCGCCGGTGAGCGCGCCCTCTCCGTTGCCTCGCCGCGCAGCGTGCCGTAGCTCGGTGGCATGTTGATCCGTCCAGCACTGATCGTCGTCGCGCTCGCTGCATGCGCAACCTCCGCCGAGCCGGTCACCACAGAAGCCGAGCAGGCCGGGCAGGCCGTCTGCGATGTCAGGAAGTACGCGTGCGACCCTTTGGATCCAGCCGCCCAGGCCGCGTGCGACATCGCGTGCCGGTTCGAGGGCAGCTACTGC
>DATAPF010000702.1:0-4060 GCA_036265355.1 Kofleriaceae bacterium
GCCCGGGCTCGCCTCGAGCGACAGGCACAGCGACTGCGCGGCGTCGAGCGCGGTCGCCGCGTCCGCGTCGTGCGCGAGCGCGCCGGCGAGCGCGGGGACGGCGGCGGGTGGCACCGGCACCCGGACCGCGGTCACCGCGGCGCGCCCGGATCGACGATCCACAGCCGCGCCGGATCGAGCCCGCGCTCGGCCCAGCAGGCGCGGAGCCGCGCCGGCGGCTCGCCGATCGCCTCGTCGGTCAGCTTGAAGGTGCCCCAGTGCATCGCCAGCAGGTGGCGGGCGCCGAGCGCCTCCCAGGCCCGGGCAGCCTCGACCGGATCGATGTGCTGCGGCGCCATGAACCAGCGCGGGGCGTAGCCCCCGATCGGCAGTATCGCCCAGTCGATCGCGCCGACCCGGGCCCGGATCTCGGCGAAGTGCTCGCCCCACGCGGTGTCGCCCGAGTGGTAGGCCGTCCCCTCGGGACCGCGGATCACGTAGCCGCCCCACAGGGTCGCGTTGCGGTTCCACGGCATCCGCATCGACCAGTGGCGCGCCGGCACCAGCGTGACCGTCAGATCGCCGATCGCGTGGCTGTCCCACCAGTCGAGCTCGACGACACGGGGCTTGTCGAGCCGCGCCGCGTTGCCGATCGGCACGATGTAGAGCGCGGTGTCGGGCAGCCGGCGCAGGGTCGGCAGATCCATGTGATCGCGATGATCGTGGCTGACCAGCACGACGTCGACCGGCGGCATCGCCGCGAGCGGCACGCCCGGCGCGACCAGCCGGCGAACCGCGCCGCCGATCGACCGCGACCAGATCGGATCGGTGACGATCAGCTTGCCGGCGAGCCGTAGCGCCCACGTCGCATGCCCGATCCACACCGCGACCGGCGCGCCGCTCGCCAGGGCCTCGGCGCCGCCGCTGGCGACCTGGAGCCGGACCGCGTCGAGCGCGGCGAACTCGGCGCCCCGCGGCTCCTGCTTGCCGAGCTTCCAGCGCAGCATGTCGCGCGGGCCGCGGGACGGTTGCGTCGCGCGATCGGCGAACCGCGCCGTCATGGGCTCCCGGCACCCCCGGCGCCCCCGGCGCCGACCGCTCCGAGCGCGCGGCCGACCGCCGCGTAGACCTCGCGGCGAAACCGCGGGATCTCGCCGTCCGCAGTGAGCTGGGCGAGTGTGATGCCCTCGTCGCCGCCGTCGCCGTCGCCGGGGCCCGCGGCGTCGGGGGCCGGCACGAACAGCCGGTCCCAGCCCAGGACGTGGGGCCCGGCCGGCTGATCCGCGATCCGGCCCTCGCACACGCCGGTGACCAGCTCGAGCTCGGCTCCCGGCGCCCGGCGCAGCGCGACGACCAGGTGGAGCCGCGCCGGGGTCTCGCGCCACCACTTGCAGAACCGGTTCTCGTTCTCGGAGTCGAGCTCGAGCCGCAGGCTCTTGCCGTCGAGCGTCGTCAGGTCCACCGCCTCGGCGAAGCACCCGGCGGCGACCGGGTGGGCCAGCACCTTGTCGCGGGCGCGCTGAGCGGGTTCGGGCGCGCTGGTCGAGAACCCGGTCTGCAGCGCCTCCACCGCGAGCTCGACGCCCGGCAGGATCTGCCGGATCTCCTGGGCCCGCAGCTCGTTGCCATCGATGAACACCAGGGCCGGCACCGCTGCACCCTACTACGCGGGCGGGCGCGGGTCACTCGACGGGTCCATCAACGAAGAGGTGTCGATGAAAAGCCGGGAACGTCCTCGCGATCACGTACGTCAAGGGCAGGTCGACATCCAGCGGACGCCGGCGCACCTGAGGCAAGGGCCAGCCACTTGATCGACACTGCTCGATGACTCACTCGACGATCACCCGATCGCTGGCGCCGCGGCCGAACGTCTCGGGCATGTACATCTCCTCGGCCCTGGGTGGGGGCACGACGAAGCGGCCCGGCGTGGTGGCGCGCGCGACGTAGTCGTAGCGGTGCACGCCCTCCCAGAGCAGCGGCGCGAACGCCTCGGCGCGCTCGTCGCGCAGGTTCTGGTGATCGTACCACGGGCCGTACCACCACCAGTACGGCCCGCGCTGGCTCGCCTGCTTGGGGTCGTCGGGGATCGGTCCGGTGGTCGCAAGCGCCGGATTCAGGATCTCCAGCCCCGCCGGCAGCGGATCGACCAGCGCCACGTGGTAGCGCCGGCTGTCGTTGACCATCGACAGCCGGATCCGGACCCGCGCCCCGGCCTTGATGTGCCACGTCCCGTCGGCCGCGCGCGTCACGTCCTTGGGATCGTCGACCGGCTCGTAGCGCCGCTCGACCACGAAGCCATGGTCGGCGGGCGCGAGCTGGAGCGACGCCGGCGCGTAGGTCATGCCGATCCGGTAGTACAGCCGGCCGGTGCCGGCCCGCTGGATCGTCAGCGCGGCCCGGTCGTGGCTCACGACGTCGGGCATCGCGATCGCGATCTCGTGGTGCTCGGTCGACCGGCCGCGGAACGCGTGCTCGCCGGCGTAGTCGTTGCCCAGCCAGACCCGCGCGACGAAGTCCGGCGTCGCCTTCTCGTAGGTCTGGAAGTAGCGGTCGAGCGCGACCAGCGCGAACGTGTTCTCCTGCGTGTTGAGCCAGCGGCCCGCCGTGCGGTGGCCGAGCAGCCCGGTCACGATCTTGTCGATCAGATCGGGGTCCTGGTGGTCCTGGATCAGCGCGTCGAGCATCACCGCATCGACCCGGCGATCGCTGGCCAGCAGCAGGTAGTTGCCGTCGCCGTAGCCGGCCGTGAAGCTGGCGGCGCCCGCGGTCTCCGAGACCCGGTTCAGCGCGTGCCGCACGATCGCCTTGCGCTCGTCGGCGGCGGCCGGGCTCTGCGCGAACAGCCCGAGCAGCCAGCCGCCGGCCTCGAGCGGCAGTTGGTCGACGCCGCCGGCCTCGGCGATCAGCTGCTTGCCCTTGGCGAGGTCGGGGTCGCCGAGCTGCTTGCGGGTGTACAGCGCGAACGCGCTGATCGCCCGCCGCACGTCCTTGGGATAGAAGTCCGGGTAGTGGCGCTCGATGTCGCGCAGGTACGGCCGGGCGCGGTCGAGGATCTCCGCGGGCACGGCGAACCCCTTGGCGCGCGCCGCGCCGAGCGCGCTGGCGACGTAGACCGAGAGGTAAGGCAGCGACGGGTAGCCGCGGTCCCAGAACGCGAACCCGCCGTCGGCGTTCTGCAGCTGGGCCAGGTGCTCGAGGTCGGCCCGGACGCTGTCCTCCATCGCCGCGGCCGACGGCATGTCCCGGGTATGGAACGCGGCGAGCACGTCGCGCAGCGCCGCGATCGCCAGGATCCGCGACGACCGCTGCTCGGCGCACTCGAACGGGTAGTGCACGAGGTACAGCATCGCGTCGGTCAGCGCGCCGAGGTTGGTCGACGCGGTGGTGACCTCCAGCCCGCCGAACCGGGGCACGACCTGGCCGGGCAGCGCGACCGGCTGGGCGATCGCACCGCCCGGCGTCCGGTCGTCGATCACGCCGTAGGTCGCGAACGCCTCGGTGGTCGCCGGCGTCCACACCGGCAGCGCGAGCTCGGCGGCATCGGTCGGCGCGCCCGCGCCGCCGGTGGCCGCGCCGACGACCTGGAACCGCGCCGTGCCCGGTAGCTCGGCGGCGGCCGGGAACCGGACCTCGACGCGATCGTTGGCCGGCACCGCGACCTCGCGGCCGGCACCCGCGGTCAGCGCCGCGTTGCTCGCCCGGACCGCGAGCCGCACCGTCATCGGGCGGTCGGTCTGGTTCTGCACCACGACCGGGAGCTGGAACGCGTCGCCGAAGTGGAGAAACCGCGGCGGGCTCGGCCGGACCATCAGCGGCAGCCGCGCGGTCAGCGCGCTCTCGCCCTTGCCGAACTGGCGATCGCCGGCGGCCGCGATCGCGACCACGCGGTAGCGGGTCAGATTGTCGGGCAGCGTGAGCTCGACCGTCGCTCGCCCGGCCGCGTCGGTGTGGACCGCGGGTGCGAACGCCGCCAGCGGGTTGAAGTTCGTCCGGATCGCGATCGCCGGAGCCGGCTGGGCCCGGGTCAGTGCGGCGTTCTTGTCAGCGCGCACCATCGCCTGCGCTTGCACCTCCAGCGCCG
>DATAPF010000703.1:0-8693 GCA_036265355.1 Kofleriaceae bacterium
TACGACGCGTCGTTCTCGTCGGCGCACGGCGACTCGGCGTGCGCCAGCTGCCACGTGTTCGGCGACTTCGACAGCCTGGCCTGGGACCTCGGCAACCCCGACGCCAACGTGACCGACGATCCCGGTCCGTTCAAGAGCACGCTGTTCAACTCGATCATCCAGCAGCCGATCAACCCGGTGTTCCACCCGATGAAGGGCCCGATGACGACCCAGAGCCTGCGCGGCATGCTCAACAGCGGCCCGATGCACTGGCGCGGCGATCGCACCGGCGGCAGGGATGCGCCCAGCGTCCAGCCCGACAGCGGCGCGTTCGACGAGCGCGCCGCGTTCGAGAAGTTCCAGCTCGGGTTCACCGACCTGCTCGGCCGCGATTCGGCCATCCCGGACGCCGACATGGACGCGTTCACCGACTTCATCCTCCAGGTCCGCTATCCGCCCAACCCCAACCGGCCGCTCGACAACGTCCCCACCCCCGATCAGGCGACCGGCGCCCAGCTGTTCGGCGTCACCAACTGCGGCATCGACTCCGCGGCCGGGTCCAGCGACATCCTGAACTGCAACAGTTGCCACGTGGTCGACCCCAACGCCAACCCGACCACCGCCGCGCCCGGGTTCTTCGGCACATCCGGGTTCTCCAGCTTCGACTTCCAGACCCAGCTGTTCAAGACACCCCACCTCCGCAACGCCTACCAGAAGCTCGGGATGTTCGGGAACCCGCCCAACCCGGCGTTCATCCACATCGGCAACCCCTTCGAGGGCGACCAGGTGCGCGGCTTCGGCTTCCTTCACGACGGCGACATGGACACCGTGTTCCGCTTCCACCACGGGATCAGCTTCTCGGTGGACTTCGACGGCCCCGCCCACGGCGCCGGCGGCCTGCTCGACGGACCGGCCGGCGAGGTCCAGCGCAGCCAGATCGAGGCGTTCGTGCTCGCGTTCCCGACCAACTTCGCGCCGATCGTCGGCCAGCAGATCACGCTCGCCGCCGGCAGCTCCGCCGCTGTGGCCGCCCGCGTCGACCTGCTCCGCCAGCGCGCCGACGCCGGCGACTGCGAGCTGATCGCCAAGACCACCGTGGCGGACGCCGAGGTCGGCTTCCTCTACGTCGGCCACGGCCGGTTCCGCACCGACCGCCGCGCCGTGCCCCCGATCGGCGACGCCGCGCTGCGCCTGCTCGCTCGGTTGCGCCCCGTGACCTTCACCTGCGTCCCGCCCGGCTCCGGCGAGCGGATCGGCGTCGACCGCGACGGCGACGGCGCGTGGGACGGTGACGAGCGCGACGCCCACACCGATCCGGCTGATCCGACCAGCACGCCCTGACCGCGAGACGCAAGGAGGGAGATCCGTTCTCAGCCACGTCACGTCATCTCCCGTGCCAATGAAATCTCACACCCACGTCACATCCGCCGTCCCAGTAAAATTCGATCAGCGGACCTCGGCTCCTGGCGGTCCCGGCGCGCCGTGAGGTCGAACAACGCGTACATGGCCGCATGCCGCGTCGTGCTGCGGTGGCGGGGCTTGTTGTCACTGTCGAAGCGGGCGAAGGTTGGCGCCGGCGATGGAGCTCGCGTGTCTGCTGGAGCAGCGGTTCGAGGTGGAGTATCAGGCCCGGGCGGGCGGTATGGGCGAGGTGTTCCGCGGCCGCGATCGAGTGTCCGGTCAGCCGGTCGCGATCAAGGTCATGTCCGACAGCCGGGACGAGGACGTGCGGTTCACCCGCGAGGTCCAGCTGCTCGCCGGGCTCTCGCATCCCGGCATCGTCCGCTACATCGCGCATGGCACGACCCCGTCCGGCGCGCCGTTCTTGGTCATGGAGTGGCTCGACGGCGAGGACCTCCGGCGCCGCCTGGAGCGCGAGCCGCTCACCGTGGGCGAGTCCGTCGCCCTCGCGACCCGGGTCGCCGAGGCGCTTGGGACCGCCCACGCCCGTGGTATCGTCCACCGCGACCTCAAGCCGTCCAACCTGTTCCTGCCCGACGGCCGGATCGATCGAGTCAAGATCCTCGACTTCGGCATCGCGCACCAGACCGGGCGCACCCGGCTGACCGAGACCGGGATGATGGTCGGCACGCCCGGTTACATGGCGCCCGAGCAGGCCCGCAACCACGAGATCATCGACGCGCGCGTTGACGTGTTCGCGCTCGGCTGCGTGCTGTTCCAGTGCGTGACCGGGATCCCGCCGTTCGAGGGCGACAGCGCGATCGCCGTCCTGGGCAAGATCCTGTTCGACGAGGCGCCGCGGATCCGCGCGCTGTGGCCCGAGGTGCCCGGAGACCTCGACGCGCTGGTCGCCTGGATGCTGGCCAAGGATCCCGCGCTGCGGCCGAGCGACGGGGCTCACCTGGCCGCGGCGCTCGCCGCGCTCGGACCGGAGGCCCACAGCGCGGTGGTGCCGCCGCGCGATCGCGTGGCACAGCGCCTGACGCATACCGGCAGCGAGCGGCGGCTGCTGTCCGTCGTGCTGATCGCGGCGGCCGGCGAGGCCCCGCCCGCCGAGGGCGCGCTGCAGCTGGCGATCCGCCCCTACGGCGGCCACCTGGAACAGCTCGCCGACGGACCCACGATCATCGCCGTCGAGGGCGGGCTCACGGAGGCCCGCGACCAGGCAGCGCAGGCCGCGCGCTGCGCCCTCGCGATCCGCGCGCTGGTGCCGGACCGCGCGATGGCGATCGCGATGGGCCGGGCCGAGTCGATCAGCCGGCTGCCCGACGGCGAGGTGATCGGCCACGCGGCGCGACTGCTCGCGCCGCGTCCCCGCCCGGCGGCCCCGGCGGACGGCCCGCTGCCGATCGCGCTCGACGAGATCACCGCCGGGCTGCTCGATGCCCGGTTCGACGTCGCCGAGGCCGCGTCCGGTCTGATGCTGTGCGGCGAGCGCGCCCTGATGCAGGGTGCCCGGACCCTGCTCGGTCGACCGACCTCGTGCGTCGGCCGCGACTGGGAGCTCAGCGCACTGACCGCGATCCTCGACGAGTGCATCGACGAGCGCGAGGCGCGCGCCGTGATCGTGACCGCCGCGGCCGGGATGGGCAAGTCCCGGCTCACCGCCGAGTTCATCGCTCGCATCCAGCGCCGCGACGCGCCGGTCGCGGTGTGGGTCGGTCGCGGCGACTCGCTGCGCGCCGGTTCGACCCTCGACCTGCTCGCCCAGGCGCTGCGCAGCGCGCTCGGCCTCCACGGCGGCGAGCCGCTCGCCGAGCGCCACGCCCGGATCCGCGCGCGGGTCGCCGAGCGCATGGCCGAGCCCGAACGCAAGCGGGTCGCCGAGTTCCTCGGTGAGCTGGTCGGCGCGCCATTCCCCGCCGACGGCGAGGCCGGGGTCGCGCTGCGCGCCGCCCGCCAGGACGCCCAGCTGATGAGCGAGCAGATGCGCCGGGTGTGGCTGGACTTCCTTGGCGCCGAGTCCACCGTCCGGCCTGTCCTGCTCGTGCTCGAGGACCTGCACTGGGGCGACTTCGGCACCGTGCGGTTCCTCGACACCGCCCTGCGCGACCGCAGCGAGCGGCCGTGGATGGTGCTCGCGCTGGCCCGCCCCGAGGTGTTCGAGCTGTTCCCCAGGCTGTGGGCCGAGCGCCAGAACGTCCAGGAGATCCGGCTCCAGGAGCTGGGCCGCAAGGCCGGCGAGCGGCTGGTCCGCCAGGTGCTCGGCGACAGCGTGGGCCTCGACACCATCGAGCGCCTGGTCATGCAGGCCGACGGCAACGCATTCTACCTCGAGGAGCTGATCCGGGCCGCGGCCGAGGGCAAGCACGACGCGCTGCCCGACACCGTGCTGGCCATGGTCGAGACCCGGCTGGGCCGGCTCGCGTTCGAGGCCCGGCGGGTGCTGCGCGCCGCCAGTGTGTTCGGCGAGGCGTGCTGGGAACGCGGCGTGGATTTCCTGCTCGGCGGCGTGATGAGCGCGGCCCTGGTCGGCGAGTGGTTGACCCGGCTGGTCGAGCAGGAGGTGCTGACGGTGCGGCCGGACAGCCGGTTCCCCGGCGAGCAGGAGTTCCGGTTCCGCCATGCGCTGCTGCGCGAGGGCGCCCACGCGACGCTGACCGAGGATGACAAGCGGCTCAGCCACCAGCTCGCCGGCGACTGGCTCGAGCGCCACGGCGAGGCCGATCCGATGGTGCTGGCCGGCCACTTCGAGCTCGGCGGCGACGGCGACCGCGCCGCGCACCACTACAAGCGCGCCGTGGAGCAGGCGATCCGACTGCTCGATCAGGACGCCGCCATGACCCGCGCGGACCTCGGCTTGCGCTGCGCGTCGACCGCCGAGCTCCGGATCGAGCTGCTCGGGATGCGCTGCGAGGCCTCGGTCTACTTCGCGCCGCTCCACCCCGTCGTGATGCCCGACGCCGAGGAGCTCCTGGGCTCGGCGCCGCGCGGCTCGATCTCGTGGGCGCAGGGGGTGCTGTCGTACGTCCTCGGCACGATGGCGACCGGCCGGATCCCCGATCTCCTGGCGACCGTCCCGCTGCTCCACGAGGTGGACCCCGCCCCCGAGGCGGCCGGGAGGATGACGCTGGCGTACCTCGGGACGGTGCTCTGCCTCGACATGCTCGGCCAGCTCCCGGAGGCGACCGCGCTGGCCGACCGGTTCTCGGCGGTCCTCCAGGCGACGGGCAATCGCGAGCCGCTCGCCCGGTTCTGGTGGCACATCCTGGTCGGCATGCGCGCGACCTACGCGCACGACGACCCGTGGGACGGCCTTCGCAACTCCGACGCGATCTGGCCGATCTTCGAGGTGATCGGCGGCGAAAACGTGTTCCTGAACATGCAGGTGTTTCGCGGAATCAACCGCTGGTTGCTCGGCGCATTCGAACCGGGGCGGCGCATCTTCGAGGACATCGCCGCCGCCGACACCTCGATCGGCCCCGCGAGCTCGCTGCGGCGGTTCTGCCTGTCCTGGCTGCTCGCCGACACCGGCGCGCTCGACCAGGCGCGCGCGGTGGCGACTCAGCTCAGCGAGCACGGGCACGCGATCCGGATCCCGCTGGAGGAATATCGAGGCCGGTGGGCGCTCGGCGAGGTGCTGCGGCGCATCGGGGACCTCGAGAGCGCCGAGCGCGAGCTCGCGATCGCGCTCGGGATGGCGGCGCCGCTGGAGCGCCCCGGCGTCCTGGCCACGCTGTCGATGCTCCGCCTCGCCCAGGGCCGCGCCGGCGAGGCGCTCGCTGCCGCCGAGGACGCGATCGCGCGCTGTGTGGAGATGGGCGGGTGCGGCATGTTCCGCGGCGCGTTCGTCCGCCTCGCTCACGCCGAGGCACTCCATGCCACCGGCGCGCACGATGCCGCACGGCACGCCATCGCCGAGGCACGCACGCGCCTCCTGCGGATCGCCGACCGGATCCCCGATCCCGAGTACCGGCAGAGCTTCCTGCACGGCGTTCCCGAAAACGCCAGGACGCTCGCACTTGCAGGCAGCTGGCTCGGCGAACCGGTGTCGGACACGTAGCCTCCCACGCACACCACCGGTTCGGCCGACCGCAAAGTATCCGCGCCGGATCACCGCCGCGTGATGCGGTAGGCGCGGTGGACCTTGCGATCGCGGAAATCCGGCGGGAGGGTGGCCTGGGTCTGGTCGGCGATCGCGAGCGACAGATCCTCGAGTTCGAGCTGGAACCGGCGGCGGTTGGTCGAGAACCACAGCGCGCCGGTGCACACCGCGAGCGCGTCGCGCAGCAGCGCCGGGTGATCGCGCTGGACGTCCCACGTGTAGTCCATCCGCTTCGAGTTGGAGAACGTCGGCGGATCGACGACGACGAGGTCCCAGCGCCGCCCGGCGCGCCGGGCATCGGCGAGGAACTCGCGCACGTCGGCGTGCACCAGCTCGCCGGTCCGCTGGTTGAGCGCGAGGTTGTCGGCCGCCCAGGCGAGGTAGGTGTTGGACAGATCGACGGTCGTGGTCTGCATCCCGGCGGCAGCGGCGTAGACCGAGAACGCGCCGGTGTAGCCGAACAGGTTGAGCATCGTGCGGGCCGGCTCGGCGGCGACCTTGGCGCGCGTGATGCGATGATCGAGGAACAGGCCGGTGTCGACGTAGTCGCTCAGGTTGACGCGGAACGCGTGGCCGCCCTCGTGCACGGTGCGCCAGGCGCCGTCATCGGCCTGGCGCTCGTACTGCGGGTCGGCGCCGCGGTGCGCGAACCGCTCGCGCCGCTTGACGAACACCTCGCCGGGCGGCAGCGCGGAGGTCACCGCCGCCACCGCCGCGTCGAGCCAGGCGTCGTTGCCCGGGGCGCGGTCGAACGCGCGGTAGTCGTTGACCACCAGCGCGCCGTCGTAGGTGTCGACGGTGATCGGGATCTCGGGGATGTCGCGGTCGTAGACCCGCCAGCAGGTCACGCGCTCGCGTCGCGCCCACTTGCCGAGGTGGCGCGCGTTCTTGCGCACCCGGTTGGCGAGCATGGCCATGTCGGTCATCGCCGCGGGCTATACCCCGGCGACGCCGCGCTGGCTCCGGATCCGGTACTCCAGCGCGACCGCGCGCCGGCCGAGCGGCGGCAGCTCGACCGACCAGGTCACCAGGCCGCGGTCGTCGATCGCTCGCGCGGTGACCTGCGCGACCTGCTCGCCACCCGGCCGGTCGCCGGCACCGAGCAGGTAGGCGTCGGGCGCCGAGGCCTTGACCTCGACCTGCTCGACCTCGGAGATCGGGATCCGCTCGGTCACGACGATCTCGCGCGCCGCGCTGCCGAGGTTGGACAGCCGGACCGCGATCCGGACGGTCTGGACGTTCCAGCCGCCGAGCAGGCCGGCGTCGTCGCGCTCGCTGGTCTCGGTGCGATGGACGCGGACGTCGGCCTGTGGCCCGAACCCGAGCTGGAGCTTCTCGCCGGGGGCGATGAAGCCGATCTCGGTCCGCCCGACGTAGCCCGACGACATCACCAGGTCGACCGGGCCGGCGAGCAGCGGCGCGGCGCCGGTGTTGGTCAGCCGGGCGCGGACGTGGACCCACGGCGAGCGCAGCGGGATCGCGATCAGATCGACCCACGCCGACGACGTGAAGCCGCTGACCGGCACGCGGTGGGGCGCGCCGTCGGCGACCACCGTGGCGCGCGCGGCGGTCAGCGCCACCCCGAGGCCGCCGTCGTCGATGCCGGGGACCTGCGCCTCGGCGCCGGCCGGGGCGTCGCCGCCGAGCCCGGTGGTCTGCAGCTCGTGATCGCGGGCCTCGACCGCGATCGTGTCGGGGCGCCGCCGCGCGGTGACCTCGTCGTCGGTCAGATCGGGCGGCGCGACGCCCAGCGACGGGCGCTCCAGCGAGAACACCAGCTCGACGTCGCGCCAGTCCTCGGCGGTGGCCTGCCACACGCACGCGGTGGTCTGCCACTCGAGGGTCGCCGCCTCGCCGCTGCGGACCAGCACCGCGCGGTGGTACGGCCGCCACGCGGCGCCGGGAACGAGGTAGCCGATCGCGAGCTCGACGTCGATGTGACCCTCGGCCTGGCGGTCGGGCTCACCCGGCCGCCCGGCGCCGGCGACGAGATCGATCACCAGCCGGGCGGCCTGCTCGCCGGCCTCGTGCTCGGCCTGCTCGATCCGCTCGTCGAGCCGGGCGAGCGCACCGCGGACCTCGTCGGCCGCGAGCTCGGCGAGCACCCGGCGCTCGCGCGCCGCCGCGGTGTGGCCGTCGAGCGCCGCCAGCGCGTCTCCGGCGCCGGGCGCGGTCGCCCCGCGGGCCGCGGCGATCGCCAGATCGCGCAGCGCGGCGGCCTGGAGCTCGGCGACGGCGGCGACCTCGGCGGCCGCGGCGTCGCGCCGGGCGAGCGCGCGGTCGCGCTCGGCCTCGAGGCGGACCCGCTCGGTGCGCAGCGCCGCCGCCGGCTCGGTCGCGCCCGCCGCCGGATCGCGCCACGGCGCGAGGTAGCGCTCGCAGCGCACGTCGAGCACGCGCGCGCCGGTCGCCGACGCGGTCAGCGTCTTGTCGACCAGCACCGGCGACACCCGCTCGATCACCACGCGGTGCTGACCCGCCGCGATCCGGACCCGGCCGCGCCGGGTCACCGACGCGCGGTCCTCCAGCACGGTCACCGACGCGATCGGCGCGGTCATCGCGGTGGCGCCGCTCACCGCTCCCTCCGGTTGCCGCCGACCAGCTCGTGCTTGCCGGCGATCTTCACCTCGTAGGCGGTGCGCAGCGTGCGCCTGGTCCGCGCCGGGATCGCGATCCGCCAGCGGTGGCCGCCGCGCAGCCGCGGCGCGCCCGGCGCATCGGGCTCGGGCGTCCAGCGCTCCCACGCCGGCTCGACGCGCCCCGCGATCACCGCGACCTCGTCGTCGCCCTCGCGGGTCACCGGCAGGCGCTCGCGGACCTCGAGCTCGATCGCGCGGTCCGATCGGTTGTCGACGTCGATCGCGATCGCATGGAGCAGGCGCAGGCCGCCGCGCAGCATGCCGGCCGCCTCCTCGCGGAACTCGGTGTTGCGCGCCAGCTTGACCGCCGGATCGACGCCGAGCCCGATCTCGACCGCGGCGTCGGGCGGAGTGTGCTCCACCGCGCTGGTGATCAGGAACTTGCCGCGATCGTAGACGTCGACCGGGCCGGGCAGCAGCGGACCCAGCAGCGGGTTGCCGATCGACGCCAACCGGAACACGTCGGTCTGCTCGCGCGGCACCGCGACGTGGCGCAGCTTCGCGGTCGCCGGTCGCGCGGTCACCGCGATCGAGTGCCACGCCCCGTCGCTGCGCACGTCGACCGCGCC
>DATAPF010000704.1:0-1836 GCA_036265355.1 Kofleriaceae bacterium
CAGGCTCTGGTTGCAGAACCCGGCGTAGAACCGCTGGCGCCAGGTCGGCGGGTAGTCGAACTGCGCGCGGGTGATCGAGTCGGCGGACTCGGTGCGCAGCCGCAGCCCGGGCTCGCGCTCGGCGCCGCTCCAGCCCAGCCAGATCCCGTCGGTCTCGGCCAGCACCGGCAGCAGCGCGGAGACCAGGCCGCCGACCTCGCGCTGGCGGCCGTTCGAGCTCGAGGGCAGCCGGTTCGACGCGACGATCAGGCGCGGCTCGACCCGGCGGTGGGGCGGCTGGGTGATCACCAGCACGTCGGGCGCGGCCAGCGCCTCGCTGCGCCAGGCCTCGCTGCGCGCGTCGATCACCCAGCGCAGGAAGCGGTGCACCGCGTCGGGATCGGGCAGCCGGAGGCTGGCCTGGGTGCGGCGCGACTGCGGCGATACCAGGACGCCGAGGTCGCCGTCGCGCAGGCCGACGAACATGTCCTCGTCGGTGAGATCGTCGCCGAGCGCGAGCACCGGGGCGCCCGCGGGCCCGAGCCCGCGCAGCCAGCCCAGCGCGCCGCCCTTGTGCGCGGCGCGGTGGCGGACCTCGAGCGCGAGCGCGGCCGGCAGGCGCTCGAACTGCTGGTGGGTCTCCAGCCACTCGTCGACCACGGTCTCGGCGGCGGCGGCGATCGCGTCGTGGCGGGCGGGGTCGACCCGGCGCCAGTGCAGGCACACCGAGCACGACTTGCGCTCGACCAGCGCGCCCGGGCTGCGCGCGGCGAGCTGGCGCAGCGAGCGATCGATCTCGTCGAGCTGGGGCATCGCGGGCAGCGCGCAGTCCCAGACCCCGCCGGCGCACCGCCACACGCCGTGCTCGGCGGCGAACCCGACCGCCGGGAACCGCGGCGGCAGGTCCTGGACCAGCGCCAGCGGCCGCCCGCTGATGATGCCCAGGGTCACCCCGGGGGCGCCCGCCAGCGCGGCGATCAGCGCGGCCGAGTCGCCGTCGAGCCGGGCGTCCTCGGGCGTGGGCGCGAACGGCAGCAGCGTGCCATCGAGATCGAGCGCGATCACCAGGTGGCCGGCCGACGCGAGCTGCTGCCACTGGGCCTGCATCGCTCAGCGCTCCCCCGGCGTCGCGGCGGCTCGCGCGAGGCGACACGCCCCGTTGCGATCGCCGGGCCTCGCGGTGCCGATCCCGCGCGCGCGGGGGGCATCCGCCGGTGGACGTCGGCTACAGTGCGCGCGGTGGACGCCCGCCTCGATCATGGCGCGATCGGCAATGGCCGGTTGCTCGCGCTCGTCGCCCCGACCACCTCGATCGAGTGGCTGTGCCTGCCGAGGTTCGATTCGCCGTCGGTGTTCGCCGCCCTGCTCGACCCCGAGCGCGGCGGCCAGTTCCGGTTCCTGGTCGGCGGCGAGCCGGTGCGCGGCCGCGCCAGCTACCTGCCCAACACCAACGTGCTGCGCACCGAGATCGGCACCGGCGACGCGCGGTTCGAGGTGATCGACTTCGCGCCGCGGATCCCCGAGGGCGGGGGCCGGTTCGAGACGCCGCTCGATCTGGTCCGCGTGATCCGGCCGCTCGCCGGGACGCCGCGGGTGACGATCGACTTCGCGCCGCGCCCCGACTACGGCCGCGCCGCCGGCCGGCTGCTCGCGACCCAGCACGGCGTCGAGGTGCTCGACGCCGGGGCGCCGATGCACCTGTACTCGAACGTGCCGGGTGACCAGATCTGCGGCAAGGCCGAGATCGCGATTCGCCGGCCGGCGTACTTCCTGCTGGCCTACGGCCACCGGCCGAGCCCGCCGACCGAGGCCGACATCCTGGTCCTGCTCGAGGAGACGGTCCGGGGCTGGCGGCTG
>DATAPF010000705.1:0-5782 GCA_036265355.1 Kofleriaceae bacterium
GCTCGCGGCCCACAACGGCCCGACCTCGTGCGTCCTGTCCGGCGATGCCGAGGCCGTGTCGATGCTGCACGAGATCCTCGAGGCCGACGGCACGTTCTGCCGGCTGGTCAAGGTCGACTACGCGTCGCACAGCCATCACATGGATGAGCTGACCGCCGAGGTCGCGGCGGCGCTCGACGGGATCTCCCCGGTGGCCGCGCGGACCACCCTGGTGTCCACGGTGGTGGCGCGCCCGCTGGCGGGCCCGGAGATGGACGCGCGCTACTGGGCGCACAACCTGCGCGCGCCGGTGCAGTTCGCCGACGTCATGGCGCAACTGCTCGACGACGATGTCAGCCACGTGATCGAGATCAGCCCGCACCCCGTGCTGGTCCCGGCGCTCGAGCAGCTCGCTGCACAGCGCCCGGAGCCGGCGCGCGTGCTGTCGACGCTGCGCCGCGACGCCGCGTCCCCCCATGACCTCGCGCACGCCATGGCTCGCGCGTTCGTCGCGGGGCTCGCGCCGTTCGCGAACCTGTCGAAGCGCGTGTCGATCGCGCTGCCGGGGTACCCCTGGCAGCGCGAGGCGTACTGGGTCGCCCCAGGTCGGGGCCGTTCGACCTCGGGCCGCAGCGCGTTCGAGCCGGCGCTGGCCCCCGCGCCGGGCGATCCGGACGCGTGGCACGACACGCTCGAGCTCGCCCTCGACGACCAGCCATGGCTCGCCGACCACCGGGTGCACGAGGCGATCGTCGTGCCCGGCGCCGCGATGCTGGCGATCGCGCTCGGCGCTGCGCGGGCGCGGACCGCGGCGCCTCGCACCCTGGTCGATGTCTGGTTTCATCGCGATCTCACCCTCGGCGAGCGGCCGGTCCGCGTGTGCACGTCGTGGCGCGACGATGGGATCGGTGGCGGGAGCATCGCGCTGTTGTCGCTGGCCGGCGGCGCGAGCTCGTGGACCGAGCACGCCACGGCGCGCGTCCCCACCGCCACGCCGGCGATCGCCCAGGTCGCATTCCCCACCGAGCTCCAGGCGAACCCCGCGGTCGGCGGCGATGCGCACTACCGCCGCTGCGCCGCGCGCGGCCTGCACTACGGCGCCGCGTTCCAGGGCGTCGTGCAGCTGTTCGTCGGCGACGACGCCGCGCTCGGCAGCGTCCGCTTGCCCGAGAGCTGCCGGGGCAGCGTGCGGTCGCACTGGCTTCACCCGGCGCTATGGGACGCGGCGCTCCAGGTCTGCCTGGCGCTGTGTGACGACGCCGGCACCGTGGTGCCGACGCATGTCGCCCGGGTCTGTGTCCTGGCCGAGCTCGCCGCGCCGGTCACGGCGCTGTGGTCGCACGCCGTGCGGCGCGACGCGACCCGGTTCGACGTCACCCTGTTCGATGCCGACGAGCGGCCGGTGATGGTGCTCGACGGCCTGACCCTCGCGCCGCTGCCGGTCGCGCCAGCGGCGCCGGACGCCGGCCGCGTGCACTGCCTGCGTTTCCACGAGGTGCCGGCCGCGCCGGGCACCTCCGACTCCGCGTGGCTGGTGTGCGGCGAACCGGCGGATGGCGCGCAGTCCCTGGTCGACGCGCTCGGCGATGGTGCGCAGCTCGCCCGGGTTGCGGGCCACGTCGACGTGGCCGCGTCGCTCGAGGCGCTGCGCGCCGATCGCGCCGCGGCCGGGGTCGTGTTCGTCGCGCCGCGCGGTGCAGCGGGGATCGCGGCGCAGCGGCAGGGACTGGTCGCGCTCACCGCGCTGGTCAAGGCGTGCACGGCGCTTGCGACGCTGCCCCGGCTGGTCGTCGTCACGGCAGACGGCCAGGCCGCGACCGACGACGATCTGCCGGATCCCGGCGCCGCCCTGTACTGGGGCTTCGTTCGCGTGCTGTGCCGCGAACACCCCGAGCTGCAGCCGCTGATCGTCGACATCGCCTCGACCGACGTGGGCTGGGCAGCCGCCTGCGCCGCCGAGCTGGCCGCTGGCGACGGCGAAGACCAGGTCGTGCTGCGCGCCGGGCGGCGGTTCGTTGGGCGCCTCGTGCGCGGCGAGCACGACGCGGAGGGCCGCGACCCGGACGCGCGCACGTGCGCCTGGACATCGCCGCCGCAACCGTTCCGGCTGCACGCGGCCAGGCCGGGCGCGTGGGACGCGCTCGCGTACCGTCCGCTGTGCCGCCGCGCGCCGGGCACCGGCGAGATCGAGATCGAGGTCACCGCCGCGGGGCTCAACTTCATCGACGTGATGAAGGCGATGGGTACCTACCCCGGTCTCGACGCAGTCAGCGCGCGGCTGGGCGGCGAGTGCTCCGGGCGCGTCGTGGGGGTGGGCCCCGGGGTGACCACGGCGGCGATCGGCGATCGCGTCGTCGCGTGCAAGTTCGGCAGCATCGCGTCGCACGTGACTGTGCGCGCCGACCACGCCCAGGCGATCCCGGACGACGTCGAGGATCACGACGCCGCCGGGCTGCCGCTCGTGCTGACGACCGCATGGTACGCGCTGCACGACCTCGCGCGGCTCGGGCCCGGCGAGTCGGTCCTCATCCACGCGGCGGCCGGCGGCGTGGGGCTCGCGGCAATCCAGGTGGCACGCCGGCTCGGCGCGCGCATCCTCGCCACCGCCGGTAGCGAGCACAAGCGCCGCTACCTGAACGCGCTCGGCATCACCGAGGTCTTCGACTCGCGCGACCGGTCGTGGGTCGATGGCGTGCGCGCGGCGACGCGCGGCGAAGGCGTCGACGTCGTCCTCAATTCGCTGACCGGCGCCGCGATCGAGCTCGGGCTCGACGTACTCGCCGAGGACGGCCGCTTCATCGAGCTCGGCAAGCAGGACATCCACGGCGGCCGCAAGCTGCAGCTCGCCGCATTCAAGAAGGGCATCAGCTTCGCCGCGGTCGATCTCGCGGGGCTCATGGAGCGCCGCCCGGCGCGGTTCGCGCGCGCGTTCAGCGCGGCGTGGAGCCATGTCAGCTCGGGCTCGATCCGTTCGCTGCCGTGCACGACCTACCGGTTCGCCGATGCCGCCGAGGCGCTGCGCACGATGGCGCGCTGCCAGCACATCGGCAAGCTTGTCCTGACCGCCCCGGACAGCGTCCAGCGCATCGTCCCCGAGGCGATGCCGGACGGTCGGTTCCGCGGCGACGCGACCTACCTCATCACCGGCGGCCTCGGCGCGCTCGGCCTGTCGCTCGCCGAGTTCCTGGCCGAGCACGGCGCCGGTGCGCTGGCCCTCGCCGGCCGGACCGCGCCGGGCGCCGACGCGAGCCGCCGGATCGAAGCGCTCCGCGCGCGCGGCGTGCAGGTCGAGGTCCTCGCGCTCGACGTCACCGACGCGCCGGCGGTCGAGCGCGCGCTCGGCGAGCTCCGCGGAGCGATGCCCGCGCTCCGCGGGGTGTTCCACGCCGCTGGGCTACTCGACGATGCGACGATCGCGAACCTCACCGCCGCCCAGCTCGAGCGCGTGCTCGCGCCCAAGGTCGACGGCGCGCGTCACCTCGACGCCGCGACCGCCCGCGATCCGCTCGATCTGTTCGTCATGTTCTCGTCGGCGGCAGCGCTGGTCGGCAACGCCGGACAGGCTGCGTACGCCGCCGGCAATGCGTTCCTGGACGCGCTCGCCGTGGCGCGTCGCCGCAAGGGCCGTCCCGCGCTCAGCGTGCAGTGGGGACCGTTCGCCGACGACGCCGGCGCCTCCCACCTCGGCCTCGCCGCGCACGGCGGCGGTGCGCGCCTCGCCGAGCGCGGCATGGGCGGGTTCACGCCGGCCGAGGCATGGAGCGCGCTCGTCCGCTGGCTCGATCGCGGCGAGCCGGTCGTCGGCTACGTGCCCCTCGATCTGCGCCGCTGGTTCGACGCCTACCCCGAGACCGCCGCGCAGAGCACCTGGCAGATGCTCCGGCACGCCACGTATGCGCGCGGCGTGCCGGAGTCCACGTTCCGCTCCGAGCTCGCGGCCATCCCCGCGACCACGCGGCGCGATTTCGTCGAGGCCAAGGTACGCGAGCTCGCGAGCCGCGTCCTCCGCCTGGATCCCCGAGGGATCGACGGCGAGACCCCACTCAAGGCGCTCGGCCTCGACTCGCTGATGGGCCTTGAGCTCCGCAACCGGCTCGAGTCCACGTTCGGCCTCCAGCTCTCTCCCACCCTGCTGTGGACGTACGGCAGCTCGCGCGCGCTGGCCGGGGCGCTGTGCGAGCGCGTGCTCGGCGCGCCCGAGTCCTGATTTCACGTTCGCGGTCGTCGGCGCCGGCCACGGCTCCGAAACGCTGGTTTCCGGGAGAACTGCTGAAGCTGCGACATCGGTCGCCAGCACGGGGGTGGGACTGTCGCCAGTGCTTCGCAGGTCCCGAACCCGGCATCTTGCGCAACATCACGGGGTTGTCGCGGCACGCCAGTTGCTTTTGGCTGAGCCATGAAGCCGCAAGGGGTCGTCCGCGTGGCCGCGGCCGGTGTTTGCGTGGCCCTTGCCGGATGCACCACGATCGGCGACACCCTCGCGCTCCGCGTCGAGCCGGCCGCCCTCGACGTCGATGTCTCGCTCGGCGAGCCGCTCCCGGCGGCCTCGCTGCGTGTTCTTGCCATCGACGCCGACGTCACCGCGAGCGCAAAGCTGTCGCTCGACGATCCGGCGCTCGGCACACTCGCCGGTGCGACGTTCACGCCCGACGGCCACCGCGGCGGCGCGGCGACGATCCTGGTCGAGGCCGACGGCACGTCGGTCAAGGTGGCGGTCGCGGTGCGGATCCACGGCGTGCGCTTCACCGGCGGGGTCCCCGCGAGCGCATCGACGTGGCTCGCTCCGGGCAACGACGTCGCGACCGCCCACGTGGTCGAGCCGGGCGATGGCGCGGTGCTGCCGCCGGGGCTGGGCAAGCTCGAGGTCGATTTTGGCGCCGACGATGCCGATGACGTCCACGAGGTCTCGCTGACCTCGGCGTACGCCGACATCCACGTGTACGCACCGGGCGCGCCCGGGCCGCGCCACGTCGAGCTCACCGCGGACGAATGGCAGGTCGTCGCGAGCACGAACCGGGGCGGTGCCGCCGCGCTCGAGGTGCGCAGCGCGACCCGCGGCGGCGGCGCCCCGGTCCACGTGACGTCCGCGCACCTCGAGCTCGCCGACGTCGATCCGAGCTCGCTCGTGTTCGGCGGCGCCGCTGCCGATCCGACCGGCGCGTTGATCAGCACGCCACAGCTGTATCGCTACGACCTGCCGCGCGCGGCGATCGACCGGTTCGTGGTCGAGCCCGCGGATGGCACCGGGTGCATCGGCTGCCACATCGCGGTGTCGCCCGACGGCAAGCGGATCGCCGGCGCCGGCAAGGCCACCGCCGCGGGCGGCATCGTCGGCATGATCATCGACACCGGCACACGCTCGGTGACCGCCGTCGCCGATACCCCGCCGTGGAACACGGGGGTCTACGATCCGGGCGGGCGCCTGGTCACCTCGTACACGGCGACCGGCGAGCTCGCGCTGCGCGACGGCGCGACGGCCGCCGTGATCGCGACGCTCGCGCTCGGCGAGCCGGCTGCCGGCCCGGCGATCTCGCCGGATGGTCACTCCCTGGCCTACGCCGCGATGGCCGCGCCGGAGGCCAACAATCCCGCCGGCTCGGCGTTACGCGTGCGCCCGTGGGACGCGGCAACCGCGACGGTCGGCCCGGCGATCACGGTGGCGACCGCCGCGGGCATTCTTGCGCCGGAGTTCTCGTCGGACGGGGCGTGGCTGATCTACACGCGCTCGACGGAGCCGACCGAGCGAGGGATCGTCGGTGGCGCCGTGGTGCGCGCCGACGGCAGCGCCCCGCCCGTCGAGCTC
>DATAPF010000706.1:0-32459 GCA_036265355.1 Kofleriaceae bacterium
GGCTTCCGGATCGACCGCGTCCGGTGCGCCCGCGCGATCAACTCCAACGCCGCCCGCCGCGGCGAGGTCGACGAGGTGATCATGACCGCCGGCTACCGGGACTGACCGCGCCCCGGCGCGCCGCCGGCGATGACGTCGACCTTGACGTCGACCTCGACCGCCGACCTCGACCGCCGACCTCGACCTCGCGCACGGTCGAGGCCGCAGCACAGGATCGGTCGACGTCCAACGTCGACGGTGGACTCGACGTCGTACGTCGCCGTCAACCTCGACGCTCTGGGTCAAGGATCAGGTCAACGTCAACGATCGCGAGCGCCATGGCGAAGACTCGTGACGGATCATGCGTCGATGGCTTCCTCGTCGATGAGGAGCGTGCGGCTCATCGGCCGCGCGCGGCGCGCTGCAACCGCATGACCGCCTCATCCATCGATACCAGCTTCGCTTGACCGGCTTCGATTCTCGCGAGCCGTCGCTCGATCTCCAGCGCCCAGGCTTGCTCGACCACGACATCCTCGAGTTCGTCGTCCAGGCTGTCGAGCAACTGCCTGGCCGCACGCGCGCGGTCCTCCGGCGGGAGTTTCAGCAACGCCTGGACGTGGTCTTCGGCGCTCGCCACAGCATCATCATCACATGTCCGATGCCCGCATTCGCGCGGCCATCGGTGCGCCGCTCAGGCCAGGGCGCCGGCGGACGCGTAGCGCTGCGTCGCCGGGTCGTAGTCGAGCAGCGTGCCGACCACGCCGGCGGACCGGGCGATCCGCACGATGTCGGCGTGGTTGCCGCGCACGACCATGCGCGGCTCGGCGTCGCGGACGTCCTGGCTCGACAGGAACTGCCGGGCCTTGGCGACGTTCTTGAACACCAGGAGGTACTTCTGGTCGTTGCCGGTCCGGGCCAGCATCGGGACCCGGCCGTCGGCGTCTTGCGTGGTCAGCTCACCCTCGTTCTGCACGAGTAGGACCCACAGGTTGTTCAGGGGCGTGGTGTCCGTCCGGTTCGATGTCATCAAGGCAGTGCGTTCTCCTGCTCCATGTTCTGAGAGCGGGGGATACATGCGGTTTTTGTCGCGATCTGTCAAGCGCTTTGCGTTTGCGTTGCGGTAACGAGATCGCGCGCTTGACGTAGCGTCGCTCACACGGTCCACTGCGGGTTGCGGTTTCTTGCCATGGCCATCGTCCGTCTGCCGGTGATCGACGGGGGCGCTCCCGGAGCGTTTCGGGGCGACCCAGCGGCCCCTGGCGCCCTGCCGTCCGATCCGCTGCTGGACAACTTCTCTCGTAGAATCAGGTACCTGAGAGTCTCGGTCACGGACCGCTGCAACTATCGCTGCTCCTACTGCATGCCGGAGGAGCTCGGCGATCAGCTGACGTTCGAGCCGCGGGCAGCGGTGCTGACGTTCGAGGAGCTGGAGCGGCTGATCGGGCTGTTCGCGCGGCTCGGGGTCCGCAAGGTCCGGTTGACCGGCGGCGAGCCGACCGTGCGCAAGGGGATCGTGGAGCTGGCCGGCCGGATCGCGCGGCTGCCCGGCATCGAGCAGGTGGTGATGACGTCGAACGGCCACCTGCTGCGCGAGCTCGCGGCGCCGCTCGCGGCGGCCGGGGTGTCGGCGATCAACATCTCGCTCGACACGCTCGACGCGGCGAAGTTCCACACGCTGACCGGCCGCGGCGACCTCGCGCGCGTGCTGGCCGGGCTCGACGCCGCGGTCGCGGCGGGGATGCGGGTCAAGACCAACGCGGTGGCGCTGCGCGGGGTCAACGACGACGAGATGGTCGCGCTGTGCGAGCACGCGTGGTCGCGCGGCGCGGTGCCGCGGTTCATCGAGCACATGCCGATGTCCGACGGCGCGCTGTACGCGCCCGAGGCGGAGCTGCCGGCGGCGGAGATCCGGCGCGCGCTCGAGGGCGCGCTCGGCCCGCTGGTCCCGGCCGATCGGGCAACGGGCAAGCCGATCCGCGCGCTGCATGCGCGCGACGCCGGCCCGGCGCGCTACTGGCGGATCGCGGCCACCGGCGCGGAGGTCGGCATCATCTCGGCGATGACCGAGCACTTCTGTGACGACTGCAACCGGCTGCGGCTGACCGCGACCGGCGCGTTGCACGCCTGCCTCGGCCACGACGACGCGATCAGCCTGCGCGACGTGATCCGCGGCGGCGGCAGCGACGACGACGTGGTGCGCGCGATCGCGGCGTCGGTGACCGGCAAGCGCGCCGGGCACGCGTTCGAGCGCACCGGCGCCGGGGCACCGCACAAGCACATGATCGGCATCGGCGGCTAGTGGCCTCGCGCGTGTCTTATCGATCGCGTCGATCGCGCGGCTGCGTCGGCGATCACGGCGGTGCGAAGCGGTACCGCGAGATACGCTCATGCGAACCATGGCGTGACGCGAGTCGCCGACTGCGCACATGCTGCGCGAATTGTTGAGGCGCGCTCCGGGCCGGCCTCAAAAAATCGTCGCAGGTCGGGTTTTGGGCCGCCGGTGTGCGCGCGCGGGAATGGTTCTGATCATGCTACGGTTTCCCAGTCGCCGGGCACGCCGCGGCCATGGAGGCCAACCCTATGAACAGAAGCACGCTGGGAAAGTTCGTCCTGACTGCTGCGGTGGCGGTGGGTGGGATCGCGTTCGTCCTGAGGTCATCCGCGAATGCGGAACGCTACTTCCACGTCGAGGAGCTGATGGCCAAGGAGCTGCCGGAGTGGACCGGCAAGGAGCTCAAGATCCAGGGCACCGTCGTGACCGGATCGATCCAGGAGAAGATCGCCAACCAGGAGACCCAGCGGACCTTCCTGCTCCAGAGCAAGGGCAAGCGGATCCGGGTATTCAACGCCGGGCCCAAGCCCGATACGTTCAAGGACGAGTCCGAGGTGGTCGCCACCGGGCACCTCGTTCCGGCCGGCGATCTGAAGCCGACCGCCGGGGCGCTCCAGGTCGCGCTCGAGTCCGACATGCCGTACGTGCTGCAGTCGTCGGAGCTGTCGGCGAAGTGTCCATCGAAGTACGGCGACAAGCGCGTCGACTTGCAACCATCAACTCCGCAGTACAAGTGAGCCAACGGTGAACAACGTCACACCGTTCTCGCCGATCTCGCTGGTCGGCACGATCGCCCTGCTGGCCGCCTACGTGGTCGCCGCCTGGTCCGTCGCCGCCGGCATCGCCGGCAACGCCCGCAAGAGCGGCCGGCTGGTCAACTCGTCGGTATACGGCCTGTACGGCTTCGCCGCGCTGGTCGTGCTCGCGTCGGTGATGCTGATCTACGGCATGGTCACCCACGACTACACGATCAAGTACGTCTACGAGGTCAGCGATACGACGATGGAGACCTGGTACAAGGTCACCGCGTTCTGGGGCGGGCTCGACGGATCGCTGCTGCTGTGGGTGCTCGTGCTGGCGCTGTTCTCCACGGTCGCGATCGCGGTCAACCACCGGCGCCACCGCGACATGATCGGCTACGTGGTCGGGACGATCATGGTCGTCCAGGTGTTCTTCCTGTCGCTGCTGATCTTCACCAAGAACCCGTTCACCCCGTTCCTGACCACGCCGCCGATCGAGGGCAAGGGCCTGAACCCGCTGCTCCAGAACTACTGGATGGTGATCCATCCGCCGTCGCTGTACACCGGCTTCGTCGCGGCGACGATCCCGTTCGCGTTCGGCATCGGCGCGCTGGCGTCGGGCCGGCTCGACGACCTGTGGCTGGGCTCGGTCCGGGTCTGGATGCTGATCTGCTTCGGCTTCCTGTCGCTCGGCCTGATCCTCGGCGGCCGGTGGGCGTACGAGGAGCTCGGCTGGGGCGGCTACTGGGCGTGGGACCCGGTCGAGAACGCCGGCTTCATCCCGTGGTTCACCGCGACCGCGTTCCTGCACTCGGCGATCATCCAGGAGCAGCGCGGCATGATGAAGCGCTGGAACATGCTGCTCGTGATCGTCACGTTCTTCTTCACGATCTTCGGCACGTTCATGACCCGCGCGGGGATCGTGCAGTCGGTCCACGCGTTCGGCGAGGACAACGTGCTCGCGCTGCAGTTCGTCGCATTCCTCGTGCTGATCCTCGTGGTGTCGATCGGCCTGCTGGTCTATCGCTCGAACAAGCTCGCGTCGCGGGTGCAGTTCGACTCGTTCTTCTCGCGCGAGTTCGCGTTCCTGGTCAACAACTGGATCCTGCTGGCGTGCGCGTTCGTCGTGCTGTTCCTGACCATGCTGCCGACGATCTCCGAGGCGCTCGACGGCTCGCGGATGGCGGTCGGCGTCGAGTACTTCAACAAGACGATGACGCCGCTCGGCCTGCTCCTGCTGTTCCTGGCCGGGGCGGCGCCGCTGCTGGCCTGGCGCAAGACCACCCGCGACCGGTTGCACACGCAGTTCCTGTGGCCGGCCATCGCGGCCGGGGCGACGGTCCTGGGCATGGTCCTGGTGTTCCCCGAGACCACGCACCTGTCGCCGATCTTCCTCGACTTCGTCAAGCTGCCGGTCACGCTGATCAACTTCGGGCTGGTCGCGTTCACCGTGGCGTCGATCGCGCAGGAGTACTGGCGCGGCGTCGGGGTCCGCCGCCGGCAGTCCGGCTCGGACGCGATGACCTCGCTGGTCGGCCTGGTGCTGTCCAAGCGCCGCAAGTACGGCGGCTACATCGTCCACCTCGGGATCGCCGTGATGTTCTGGGGGTTCGCCGGCAAGGCCTACGAGCGGATGCTCGACCGGACGATCGAGAAGCCCGCCGCGGCGCTCGCCGAGAAGGACCGGTCGAAGGCGCGGTTCGCGTTCGGCGAGTACGAGTTCGAGTACGAGCGGCTGATCCACACCTCGGACGATCACAAGGACGCGGTGACCGCCGAGGTCTCGATCTTCCACGCCGGCAAGAAGATCGACATGGCCTACCCGGCGAAGTGGGACTACCACAAGGGCGAGGGTCAGGCGACGACCGAGGTGGCGATCGTCGTGCGTGCCGGCGTGGTCGACGTCGTGCGCGGCGACACCGTGGTCGCGCGCGAGCTGGGCGAGGTGTTCGGCAACGACGTCTACCTCGTGCTGACCGGCTACGACCTCGACGCCGGGCTCGCCAACCTGCGCGTGTACATCAACCCGCACATCCTGTGGGTGTGGGCCGGGATCATGATCCTCTTGCTGGGCACGCTGGTCTGTCTGATCCCGCAGACCGTGGTCGACCGGCTGTCGCGCCCGCGCGCGACCCGGCTCGGCCGCGCCGCCGACCTGTCGGTGGTGATCGCGCTGGCGTGCGCGGCGGTGCTGGGGCTCGCGAACCAGGCCCACGCGGCGGCGCCGCCCGCCGAGCACGCCCAGGCCGGCATGGGGATGGGCGCGGACGGCATCGGCTACGCGGCGATGAACCGGCCGGCCAACGCCACCCAGGAGCGCGCGATGAAGGAGCTGCTGTGCGTCTGCGGCTGCGCGCGCGAGGACATCTTCGGATGCAAGTGCGGCACGGCCGCGCAGCTGCGCCGCCAGGTGATGGACTTCCTCGCCCGGGTCGACGACCACGGCAAGCCGGTGTTCGACCTCACCACCCAGGCCGGGCGCGACGTCGCCTACGAGGCGGTGCTCGACGACTTCGTCAAGACCTACGGCGGCGAGCAGGTGCTGGCGACCCCGCGCACCAAGTTCTCGTGGCTGTTGCCGTCGTTCGCCGTGCTCGGCGGCCTGGGTCTGCTGGTGGCGGTCGGCCGGCGCTGGATCGGCCGGGGCACGGCGGTCGCGGCGACTCCCCCGGGGGTGGCCGCCGCGGTGGCGGAGGACGAGTCCTACGCCGACAAGCTCGATGACGAGCTCGCGGACACCGACTGACTGCATCGAGATCGGCGACCGGAACCCAAGCGTGAATGACATGACGGATTCCCCCGACACGATGCGATGGGTCCGGCGCGGCGCAGCCATCGCCGCCCTGGCGATCGGCTGGCTGTTCATAATCTGGCAGAACCACTTCCGCTTCACCGCGCCGACGGTGTTCGTCTGCCTCGGCCACCTCGCCCTGGTCGCGACGGTCTACAACCTGTGGCGGACCGGCGCGGCCGCGGTCGACAGCTCCGAGGAGGACGATGACTCGACCTGGGCCAAGCCGGCCGGGGCGCGCGGCGAGCTTGAGCGCGAGAAGCGCACGCTGCTCAAGGCGATCAAGGAAGCCGAGTTCGATCGCGACATGGGCAAGCTGTCCAGGCGCGACGCCGACGACATGATCCGCGGCTACCGGGCGCGCGCGATCGAGGTGATCAAGGAGATCGACCTGCTCGACCAGGGCGGGGCCGGGACGGTGCGCGAGCAGATCCTGCGCGAGGTGCGCGCCCGGATGCAGCTCGACGACAAGGCCAGGGCGCGGCCGGGCAAGCCGGAGCCGAAGCTCAAGCCGGGCGCCAGGCCCGACGCGAAGCCGGAAGCCAGGCCGGACGCGGCGAGCGCCGGGCCCGCGGGCGAGCGGGCCGTCGAGCCGCCGCTCGCCGCGGCCTCCGTACCCCCGGAGCCGGCGGCCGGCGCGCCGGTGAGACCGCGCGACGAGGAGCTCGACGCCGACAGCACGACCGTGCACGAGCCAGAGCACGACGAGCCGGCCAAGGAGGCCACGCCATGATCCGCCGAACCCACCCGGCGCCGCGCCGGCCGCGCCGGCCATCGCCGGTGCTCGTCCTCGGCCTCGGCATCGCCCTTGGCCTCGCCGCGGTCGCGCTGGCCGTGGCGCCGGCCGCGGCGCAGATCGCCGCCGCGCTCGGCAAGCCGCTGCCGTCGCCGGACCTCGAGGTCGGAACGGTCTCGGTCAAGGTGATCGCGGGCAGCCCGTCGTCGCCGATCGTCGGGACCGACGTCACGCTGGTGGTCAACGGGACGCCGCGCCAGGCGCGCACCGATTCGGCCGGCCGCGCCACGTTCCCCGGCCTGCCGGTCGGCGCGACCGTGGTCGCCAAGGCGGTCGGCGACGACAAGGCCGAGCACCCGTCGGAGGAGTTCGCGATCCCCGAGAGCGGCGGCATGCGCGTGCTGATCTCGACCAAGCCGCTGCAGGGCGGGGGGGCCGGCGCACCGTTCGCGGGCGGCGCCGGCGGCATGCCGAACCCGCGCTCGGTGAGCGGCGAGGCGCGCGGCGACCAGGCCGATCCGCCGGGCATGATCACCGTGCACGTCACCTACAACGACTTCAAGGACTCGCCCGCCGGCGTGCCGGTCACGCTGGTCGGCTACGCCGCCGACGACACGATCAGCTATCAGGTGCAGAACACCGACAGCGACGGCCGGGCGAAGTTCACCGACCTCGACCGCAGCGGCGGGACCTCGTACTTCGCGATGGCGCTGTTGCCGCGCAACGGCGCGATCGACCGGCTGATGTCGAACCCGGTCCTGCTCGGCTCGCAGGTCGGCGAGCGCATGGTGCTGTCGAGCGAGAAGCGCGATGCGACGGCGCCACCGATCGACGACATCACCCGGCTCGATCGGCCGATCGCGACACCGGCCGGCAAGGTCCGGGTCGTGCTCGACGGCATCGCCACCCGCAACGACAGGGTCGCGCTGGTCGATGCGGCGACCCGCAAGGTGGTGAGCGAGGCCAGGCCGGACTCGGCGCCCGATCCGACGCGCGTCCAGGCCGAGCCGCAGTTCTCGCCGGATCCCAACCTGCCGGCCGGCACGCTCGACGTCCAGATCCTCGGCGGTCCGGGGCAGACCGAGGAGCCGCTCCGCGATCTCCCGGTCCTGGTGATGCCGGCGAGCAGCAACGACGCGAGCCACGGGCTGACCTCGGCGACCGGCGCCGACGGCAGCGTGCGCATGGCGGTCCAGGCCGGCGAGCCGCAGAAGGTCGTGCTCGCGATCAACGGCCGCCAGCTGGTGTCGCCGCCGATCGACCTGACGAAGTCGGGCGGCAAGCTGGTGATCCGCGCGCACTGGCCCGACAGCGGCCAGCTGCAGGCGCTGCTCGACGCCGGCCCCCAGGGCCAGGTGGTCTACGCCGAGTGCGAGGACCGGGGCAAGCACTACCGCTCGATGCCGTTCCAGCTGGTCGACGCGGCCGGGGCCAAGGTCCTGATCCTCGTGTACCCGCGCGTGTTGTTCGAGTTCGAGCTCGAGGGTCTCCCCGAGGACGAGAAGTTCCTGGTGCGCGGCAAGTTCGAGGTCACCAATTACTCGTGGGCGCCGTACCGCGGCGGGCCCGACGGCCTGCTCGTCCCGATGCCGCACGGCTTCACCGGAGCGGCGCTCGCCGACAGCGACCAGACCGAGGTCGCGACCGTGCCGGGCGAGGGCTACAAGATCATCCGTCCGCTCCCGCCCTACGGCCGCTCGTTCCAGGCCGGATTCTACCTGCCGGTCGACGCCGGTCGGGCCGAGTGGACGCTCGACCTGCCGCTCGGTGCGTTCCAGAGCCAGATCGTGCTCCTGAAGATGCCGGGGATGACGCTGGAGCTCCCGAAGGGCGTCCAGGCCGAGACCCGACAGGTCTCGCGGGGCGAGGTCTATGTCCTCGGGCCGATCACGATCCACCCGGCGCAGTCGATGACGATGACGATCGATGGCCTGCCATCGCAGCCGCGGTGGCGCGTCTGGGTCCAGGGCATCATCGGTGTGCTCGTGGTCGGCGTGCTGCTGGCCGGGCTCGCGTTCGCGCTGGCCGCGCGCCGCCGTCCCGCGCAGGCGGTCAACGCGGAGGCCGACGCGCGCCGCCAGCGCCTGCTCGACGAGCTGGTCGAGCTCGAGCGCGCCGGGGCCGGCGCCGCCAACCCCCGGCGCCGCGACCAGGTGCTCGCCGAGCTCGAGCAGCTCTGGGGCTGAGCGGGGGCGTGCGGGCCGACGAGCGCGATCGGGGCGGCGGGATCGACCGGGTCGAGATCCGGAAGGTCGCCAAGCGCTACGGCAGCGAGCGGGCGCTCGCCGGTGTATCGCTCGATCTGGCCGCCGGCTCGATGTGCGCGCTGCTCGGCCACAACGGCGCTGGCAAGACCACGCTGCTCGGGATCGTCTCGACCCTGGTCCGGCCGAGCGCCGGATCGGTTGCGTATCGCTCGCACGGCGGCCCGCTGATCGGCGCCGCGGTCCGGCGCGAGATCGGCATGCTGGCGCACGCCTCGCTGTGCTACGGCGAGCTGACCGCGCGCGAGAACCTCGCGCTGATCGCCGGGCTGTACGAGATCGACGGCAGCGCGGCGGTGCTCGACAGCGTGCTCGACCGGGTCGGGCTCGACCGCAAGGCGCGCGATCGCGCGGCCCGGACCTACTCGCGCGGCATGCTGCAGCGCCTCGCCCTGGCGCGTGCGCTGCTCACCCGGCCGTCGCTGCTGCTGCTCGACGAGCCGTTCACCGGGCTGGACCGCGACGGCGCGCTGTCGCTCGGCGAGCAGCTCGGTCGGCTGCGCGACGCCGGGGCGATCGTGGTGGTCGTGACCCACGACCTCGAGGCGATCGCCGGCCGGACCGACCACGTCGCGATCCTGCGGCGCGGCCAGCTGGTGTTCGAGGAGCGCGGCGCGTACACCTACGACCAGCTCAAGGACGTCTATCATCAGCACGCCAACTGACGTGCCCGCGCGCTCCTGCATCCTCCGGCCCCGGCTCCCCATGCTGCTCCCCGTGCCCCCCGTGCCCCTCATGCTCCTGATCCCCGCCTTTGCGCGCCCGCTCGCAGCGGAGGCGGCATGAGCGCGCTGGTGCGCCACGCCGCGCGGATCGCGTGGAAGGACCTGCGGATCGAGCTGCGCAGCCGCGAGATCCTCTACACCATGGCGTTCTTCGGGGGGCTGCTCGTCGTGATCTTCGCGATCGCGTTCCCGCTCGACATGCGCGCCGTGCGCGGCTCGCTGCCCGGCATGCTGTGGACCGCGATCGCGTTCACCGGCACGATCGGCCTGGGCCGCGCGTTCGACCGCGAGCGCGAGAACGACACCATGCGCGCGCTGCTGCTGGCCCCGGTGCCGCGGCTCGCGGTGTTCCTCGGCAAGGCGGTCGCGACCACGCTGATGGTGCTGGCGGTCGCGGTGGTGTGCGCGCCGCTGCTCGCGGTGTTCCTCAACGTGCCGCTGTTCGCGCACCCGCTCCCGCTGGTGCTGATCGTGGTGCTCGGCGCGATCGGGATCGCGACCACGGGCTCGGTGTTCGCCGCGACCCTGCTCAAGGTCCGCTCGCGCGATGTGCTGCTCCCGGTGATCCTGTACCCCCTGCTGATCCCGCTGTTCGGCGCCGGGACCAAGTGCACCGCCGGGCTGATCGCCGACCCGCCGAACCTCGACGGGGCGTGGTACTGGATCCAGTTCCTTGGAATGTATGACGCCGCATTCCTGGTAGTTTCGGTTTGGATCTTCGAGTCCCTCGTGATCGAATGACCCCAGGTGCGCCATGCCAGCCCCGAGAGCCATGACATGAAGAAGCCCACCATCCCGGTGTTCGCGGTGCTCGCAGCGGCGGGCATCGCGGCCTCGATCTACTCGATCTTCTTCCGGGCCCCGCTGCAGTACGGGCTCACCGACGACGGCAAGCTCAACGGCTCCAGCCTGTTCTTCAACCAGAAGATCTTCTACTTCCACACCGCGCACGCGATGCTGATGATCATCGCGGTCGTGTCTGCGGGGGTGATGTCGATCCTGTTCCTGCTGTCCCGGATGACTCCCGACCCGCACGCCGCCGGCACCGGGCCCGGGGGCATGACGGGCCGGACGGGCATGACGGGCATGACGGGCATGACGAGCATGACGGGCGTGATGGCGTTCCTCCGATCGCACAGCTCGATGTGGGATGACATCGCCAGCGCGTCGGTCGACGTCGCGGTCGCGTTCGGCGCGATCGCGCTGCTCAGCGGCTCGATCTGGGCCAAGGCCGCGTGGGACGTGTGGTGGAACGGCGAGCCGCGGCTGACCATCA
Source organism: Kofleriaceae bacterium (assembly GCA_036265355.1). Taxonomy (GTDB): domain Bacteria; phylum Myxococcota_A; class Polyangia; order Haliangiales; family Haliangiaceae; genus JABFXX01. The sequence goes on from DATAPF010000706.1 coordinate 10,844, forward strand.
CGCTGCTGTTGTGGCTGGTCCTGGTCGGCTACGTGGTGGTGCGGCGGTTCGCCGGGCCGAGCGCGGATCGCATCACGGCCGGCATGGCGATCTTCGGCGGCGTCACCTGCTGGTTCGTCTACACGATGGTCGGCAAGGACTCGCACCCGGCGTCCGGCACCGGCGGCGTGGTCGCGACGCTCGGGCCCGGCATGAAAGGTACGTTCTGGCTGACCATCGCGAGCTTCGCGTGCTGGTACATCGCGCTGGTGATGAGCCGGGTGCAGAGCACGCGCGCCGAGCGCGAGCTGCGCGAGCTCCGCGAGCGCGGTCTCGACCTAGGAGTGCTGCAATGACCCATCCCTGGACCCAGCTGATCGCCCCGTGGCTCGTGGTGGCCGGGCTCGCCGGCGCGGCCACCGGACAGCCCGCCACGGGCGCCGGGGCGGCATCGCCTGCCGCGCCCGCCGCCGCGACCGAGCCTTCTCCCCCGGCGGCGCCGGCGGCGCCGGCCGCACCGCCCGGCGACGCCGCCAGCGCGCGCGCCCAGTGCACGGCGGCGATGAACGCCGATCCGAAGTTCGAGGCGGAGATCGTCCGGATCGCCGACGAGAAGGCGGCGCTCAAGCGCGACGCCGACACGGTGGCCGCCCACACCGACGCGTACGCCCACGTCCAGAAGGACGAGCGCCACGTGATCTACGGCTACGCGGCGATGTGGATCATCGCCGCGGCGTTCGTGATCTTCCTGTGGCGCCGCCAGGCGGGGCTGCAGACCGAGATCGCGCAGCTGCGCCGCGATCTCGAGGCCGCCGCGGCGGACAAGCCGGCGGAGGGCCGGTCGTGACCGCGTCGCACATCATCTTCATCCCGGCGGTGCTGATGGTCGGGATGTTCCTCGGCTTCATCCTGGGTGCCCGCGCCGCGCGCAACCAGTTCGACCTCCAGCAGAAGCGCGAGGCCGAGCGCGAGGCCGCGCGCGCCGCGCGTGCCGCCCGGCGCACGGCCGGATCCGACAAGCCGGCGCCTCCGGCCTGATCGCGGGAGGCCCAGCTTGCGGGGGATGTAGGCGCCGGGGGGCGCCCATCGTGGTTGCAGGGCCACCGGCAAATTGCACCGGCGCGGTGGAGGGTTCCAGGCGCGGCGCACCCGGTATTCCGGATGTGGAAGGCGCCGCGGTTCCGGCGAACCGCCCATACATGTAGGGTGGGAGCCGCCGCATGCTGGATGGTTGGCGGCCTGGGGCGATTTGATTACGCTGCTGTCCCATGGCAGCTCGACTGGGGCGGTACGAGGTGCTCAAGCACCTGGCGTCGGGCGGCATGGCGGACGTACTGCTGGGCCGGACCGACGGGATCGAGGGCTTCGAGCGCCACGTCGTGCTCAAGCGGATCAAGCCCGAGCACGCGCAGGACCTGCGGTTCATCCGGATGCTCCTCGAGGAGGCGCGGGTCGCCGCCAACCTGCACCACCAGCACATCGTGCAGGTCCACGACATCGGCGAGACCGCGGGCGAGTACTTCATCGCGATGGAGTACCTGCACGGCGAGGACGTGCGGACGATCCTGCTGACCGCATCGCGGTCGCGCCAGCACGTGCCGCTGGGCTACGCGATGGCGATCGTGTCGGCGGCGGCCGCCGGGCTGCACTACGCGCACGAGCGGCGCGGGCCGGACAAGCGGCCGCTCGGCATCGTGCACCGCGACGTCTCGCCGTCGAACATCCTGGTCTGCTACGACGGCTCGATCAAGATCGTCGACTTCGGGATCGCCAAGGCGTCGGCCCGCCAGGAGACCCGGTCGAGCAACCTCAAGGGCAAGATCTCGTACATGTCCCCCGAGCAGTGCAAGAGCGCCGAGATCGACCGGCGCAGCGACGTGTACTCGCTCGGGATCGTGCTCTACGAGCTGGCGACCACGACCCGGCTGTTCAAGGGCACGAACGACTATCTGGTGATGGACCAGATCGTCAACGGCCGGGTGCCGCTGCCGCAGACCCGCCGGCCGGATCTCCCCGCCGAGCTGTCGGCGGTCATCATGCGCGCGATCGCCCCGGACCCCGAGCGCCGGTTCCCGACTGCCGACGAGCTGCGCCGGGCGGTCGACCACGTCGCCGACCGGCTCGGGCTCACCGCGTCGAGCTCGGCGATTGCGGCGTACATGCGCCAGCAGTTCGGCGAGAAGCCCGAGCCGTGGCTCGAGCTCGCCGCACCGCTGCTGGGCCCGCGCGGGGGGCTGGCCAGCGCCGGGTCGCAGCCCGGCGGGTGGACCGAGCTATGGCGCAACGATGCACTGTTCAGCGCCAGCGGATCGGCCCACACCGGCGGTCCGCCGCTGGGCAGCGGGCTGGTGCCGCGGGCGAGCGGACCGATCGGAACCGGTGTGGGAGCCTCCGCGTCCACGCCCGGTGACGAGCTGCGCGCGGCGGTGGGCGGCGCGGTGAACCGGCCGGCTTCGCCGGACGACGCGGGAAGCGAACCTCCCCTGTGGATCCCCGAGCCGCACGAGCCGGCGGGTGAAGGGGGGGATCCGCCGGCTTTGCTGGACGAGACGACCGCCGACGGAAAGACCAGTCCCCGGTGGCACGAGCCGCACGAGCCGGCGGTCGAAGGGGAGAATCCGCTGGCTTCGCTGGACGAGGGGGGAGGGGAAGCTCCCCTGTGGATCAACCCGCGCGAGCCGGCGCGCGGAGGGGTGAATCGGCCGGCTTCGCCGCCGCGGCCCGCGCGCCGGCCGAGCACGGCGCCGACCGAGGAGCAGATCGCCTGGGAGAGCCCGTGGACGGCGCCGGCCGGGACCTCGGTGCAATCCGTCATCGCGGCCGCGATCGCGGTGCCCGTGTTCGTGTCGATCGGGTTCGCGATCTGGTGGTTCGCCAGGACGGAGGCGCTACCGGCGCGCGCCATCCACGTGAAGCGGGTCGAGGAGATCCCGGCCATCGAGGAGGTGACGAAGCTGGCTGGCCCCGCCGCGGAGCCCGAGCCGCCGGCCGAGGCGGCTGCGTCGCAAGCGCACAGCCCCGAGACCGCACCGGGCCGGGCCCACCCCGAGCTTGCGGCCCCCGCGGCCGAGGAGCTTCCGGACCCCGGCTCCGGTGCTTCGCGGCAGGCCCCGACCCGACCCGCGCCTCCGAGCCAGAAGGCCGCTGCTGCGCCGGTCGCCCCGGCCTCCGCGGTTCCCCGGGGACCACGCCGGCCGCTCCGTAAGCTATGACATCGGGATGGACCTAAGCCTCACCGAAGAGCAAGAAGCGCTCGTCCAGACCGCCCGCGAGTTCACGCGCAAGGAGATCATCCCCCGGGCCGCCCACCACGACGAGACCGGCGAGTTCCCGCGCGAGATCTTGAAAAAAGCCTGGGACACCGGGCTGATGAACATCGAGATCCCGGCCGACTACGGGGGCCTCGGCGGCAGCTGCTTCGATCACTGCCTGGTGCAGGAGGAGGTCTCGTTCGGCTGCTCGGGCATCAACACCTCGATGGCCGCCAACTCGCTCGGGGCCACCCCGCTGCTGGTCGCCGGCAGCGCGGACCAGCAGCGGAAGTACCTGTCACGGCTCACCGCCGAGTACTCGTTCTGCGCCTACTGCTGCAGCGAGCCCGACGCCGGCTCGGATGTCGCTGGGATGCGAACCCGGGTCACGCGCCACGGCGACGACTACGTGCTCAACGGTCAAAAGCGCTGGATCACCAACGGAGGGGTCGCAGGATTTTACACCGTATTTGCCACCTTCGACCCGGCGCTGCGCCACAAGGGAATCGCGTGCTTCGTCATCGATGCCGACACCCCGGGGGTCAAGGCCGGGCGCAAGGAGAACAAGATGGGGCAGCGGGCGTCGAACACCACCGACGTGATCTTCGAGGACTGCAAGATCTCGAAGCGCCAGCTGGTCGGCCCCGAGGACGCGGGGTTCAAGATTGCAATGAAGACGTTCGACCGGTCGCGGCCGTGGATCGCGGCGATGGCGGCCGGGGTGATCCGGCGCGCCCTGGACGAGAGCCGGGCGTATGCCCTGGAGCGCAAGACTTTCGGCGTGCCAATCGCGCAGCACCAGGCGGTGCAGTTCATGCTCGCCGAGATGGCCATGTCCTACGAAGCGACCCGGCTCTTGACGCACAAGGCCGCCTGGCAGGTGGATCGGGGCGATCTCTCGGCCATCACCTCGAGCTATGCCAAGGCGTTCGGTGCCGATGCTGCGATGCGGAGCACGACCGATGCGGTTCAAATTTTCGGGGGGTATGGATATACGAAGGAGTACCCCGTCGAGAAACTGATGCGCGACGCAAAGCTGTTGCAGATCTATGAAGGGACCTCGCAGATCCAGCGAGTGGTCATTGCCAGGAGCCTGCTCGGCGGGAAATAGCCGGCAAGCGGTCCGGGGGGATCGGGCCGGGGGGCGACATGTAGGCCGACGCTGCGGTGCGAATGGTGATTGGCGAAGCCCTGACAATTTCATACTCTCTGCGCGCAATGCAGTCGCGGCTCGGTCGATACGTGGTGCTCAAGCACCTGGCGTCGGGAGGAATGGCAGACGTCCTGCTGGGACGAACCGAGGGCATTGAAGGCTTCGAACGCCATGTCGTGCTCAAGCGGATCAAGCCCGAGCACGCCAAGGATTCGCGCTTCATCCGGATGTTCCTCGACGAGGCGCGGGTCGCCGCCAACCTGCACCACCAGCACATCGTGCAGGTCCACGACATCGGTGAGACCGCGGGCGAGTACTTCATCGCGATGGAGTACCTGCACGGCGAGGACGTGCGGACGATCCTGTCGACGGCGTCGAAGATGCGCCAGCACGTGCCGCTGGGCTGCGCGATGGCGATGGTGTCGGCGGCGGCCGCCGGGCTGCACTATGCGCACGAGCGGCGCGGGCCGGACAAGCGGCCGCTCGGCATCGTGCATCGCGACATCTCGCCGTCGAACATCCTGGTCGGCTACGACGGCTCGATCAAGGTCGTCGACTTCGGGATCGCCAAGGCGTCGGCGCGCCAGGAGACCCGGTCGAGCAGCCTCAAGGGCAAGATCTCGTACATGTCCCCGGAGCAGTGCAAGGGCGCCGAGGTCGATCGGCGCAGCGACGTGTACTCGCTCGGGGTCGTGCTCTACGAGCTGGCGACCACGACCCGGCTGTTCAAGGGCGAGAGCGACTATCTGGTGATGGACCAGATCGTCAATGGCCGGGTGACGCTGCCGCAGGTCCGCCGGCCCGAGCTGCCCAACGAGCTGTCGGCGATCATCATGCGCGCGATCGCGCCCGATCCCGAGCGCCGGTACTTCACCGCCGACGAGCTCCGCGTGGCGCTCGACCAGTTCGCCGCCAAGGCCAGCCTGACCACGTCGACCTCGGCGATCGCGACGTACATGCGGAAGGTCTTCGGCGAGAAGCCCGAGCCGTGGCTGGAGCTCGAGGGCCAGGACTTCGACTCGTTCGACGAGATCGGAGAGCCGCCCGCCACCGAGTCCGCGCCGGGCAAGAGCTGGACCGACCTGCCGCCGGGCGAGGACTTCCGCCGCAGCACGAGCTCGATCCCGCGGCAGAGCGGCCCGATCGCGGTGATCGCCGGGAGCGCCACGTCCGAGACCGCGCGGTCATCGATGTCGCGGCTGACCGGCACGCCGCCGCCGACCGATTCCAAGATGGGCTGGGAGAGCCAGCAGCGGGCCGCTGCGCCGCGCGGATTCACCCCGGCCAAGATCGCGGTGATCTGCGCCCCGGTGATCGTGCTGCTGCTGATCGCGATCTGGCGGCTCGCCGGGACGGGCAGCTCGACCTCGCCGGTGGCGGCCACGACCGCGCCACCGTCCCAGCCCGCCGCGACCGCGCCGGTGGTGACCCCGCTTCCGGAGCCGCCTCCGCCCCCCGCTGCGGAGCCGGCCGCGCCGGAGCCGGCCGCGGCGGCCAAGCCCGAGCCATCGCCGAGCGCCCGTCACACCGCGCCGTCGTCGTCGTCGTCGTCGTCCTCGTCGTCGCCGTCGAGGCGGACGTCGACGGCGAAGGTCAGCGAGACGACGTCCTCGCCAGCGACCGTGACCAAGACCGAGTCGCCGTCGCCCGCGCCGCCGCCCAGCGCGTCGGCGCCGCTGCAGAGCCCGGCGGTGACGGCCGCGCCGGCTGCGCTGCCTCCCGCGCCATCGCCCTCGGCACCGCCCTCGGCACCGCCCTCGGCGTCGTCGCCCGCGGCCGTGGCCGCGACGCCGTCCCCGCCCACGACGCCGCCCGCAGAGCGGACCGTGCTGGCGACCGTGCTCGATGCCAACCGGACCGCCGGCGACAAGGAGATCGTCCCCGACGAGTCCACCCAGAGCGAGATCGCTCGCTCGGGCACGGACCAGATCAACGGCGCCTTCAGGGTCTGCGTCACCGACGACGGATCGATCAACACGGTGAGCCTGCTCAAGAGCACCGGCTTTCCGCCCTACGACTTCAAGATCCAGAGCACGATCCGCAAGACCTGGCACTACCGGCCGATCATCGTGAGCGGCAAGCCGACGCCGGTGTGCACGGCGGTCCGCTTCGTGTATCGCCAGAAGTGATCCGCGTCGCGGGCGCGGTGATCGGCGATCGGATCGCAGGTCAGGCGCGCAGCACGGTCGCGAGCGCAACGTCGAACCGGCTGCGCGCGACGTCGAGCACCCGGTCGAGCGCAGGCCGGTCGGGGACGTCACCCCCGCGCTCGCGGCGCTCGAGCTCCAGCCATGCCGCCAGGCCGCGCAGGGTGTCGCGCAGCAGGCGCTCGCGGATCCGGGCGAGCTGGCGAACCACCGCCGTGCGGTGGATGGAGAACAGCTCGGCGAGCCGGTCTGCACCGAGCCCGTGGAAGTGGTGGAAGGCGATCAGGTTGCGGTCGCACAGCGGGAGGCCGTCGAGGCTGTCGATCAGCGCGTCGCGGAACGCGGTCTCGATGCTGGTGGCGAGCCTCGGCGGGCTCCGCCGCTCGGCGGCCGGCGGGGTCGAAGCCGGGGACCACGTGGCCATCATGTCGGTGCAACGCGAGGGTGGGGCGGTTTGTTCCGCCACCGGGGTGGTGCCGCGAGACCCCACCCGGTCCTACTCGAGCTTTCGGTACAGCGTGCGGCGATCGATGCCGAGGATCCGGGCGGCGCGCGACACGTTGCCGTCGCAGGCATCGAGCACCCGGCGGATGTAGCCGCGCTCGACCTCGGCGAGCGGCAGCTGGCGCTCCGCGGCGCTGGCCAGCAGGTCGCCGGTCGGGTCGGGCGGCGAGCGCGACGGCAGGTCGCGGACGTCCTCCAGCACGATGGTGTCGTGATCGGTCAGCGCGACCGCGCGCTCGACCACGTTGGCCAGCTCGCGCACGTTGCCGGGCCAGTCGTGGCGGACCAGCCAGCGCATCGCCTCGTCGGTGATGCCGACCGGCCCGGCGCCGCCGCGCGCCGCGCGGGCGAGCAGCGCGGTGACCAGCTCGGGGATGTCGCCGGCCCGGTCGCGCAGCGGCGGCATCTCGATCCGGATCACGTTGAGCCGGAAGAACAGGTCGAGCCGGAACTGGCCGGCGTGCACCGCGTCGTCGATCGCGCGGTTGGTCGCGGCGATCACCCGGACGTCGGTCGCGACCTCGCCGCCGCCGACCGGCCGGACCCGCGACGACTCGAGCACCTGGAGCAGCTTGCTCTGGACGTCGAGCGGCATCTCGGCGATCTCGTCGAGGAAGATCGTGCCCTGCGAGGCCTCGACGAACAGGCCGTCGCGCGACTCGCGGGCGTCGGTGAACGCGCCGCGCCGGACCCCGAACAGCTCGGCCTCGACCAGGCCGCTCGGCAGCGCCGCGCAGTTGACGTGGACGAACGGCCCGGCGCCGCGCGCGCCGCGATCGTGGATCCAGCGGGCCAGCGCGCCCTTGCCGCTGCCGCTCTCGCCGGTGACCAGCACGCTGGCCAGCGATCGCGAGGCGCGGCGCGCGATGTCGAGCACCCGGGCCATCGCCGGGCTCGACGCGACCAGGTTGCCGCGGTCGTCGCCGAGCTCGCGGCGCAGCCGGACGATCTCGCGCCGCATCGTGCGCTCGCGCAGCGCGCGCTCGACGGCGAGCAGCAGCGCCGGGATCTTGAACGGCTTGGTCACGAAGTCGCACGCGCCGGCGCGCACCGCCTGGACCGCGAGCTCGATGCTGCCGAACGCCGTGATGATCAGGACCAGCTGGCCGGGCTTGCGCTCGAGCAGCTCGGCCAGCAGCGCGGTGCCGCGCAGCTCGGGCATCTCGACGTCGCTGATCACGATGTCGAAGTCCTCGGCGACCGCGCGCTCGATCCCGGCGCGCGCCGAGGTCTCGCCGGCGGCATGGTAGTGCGGCGCGAGCTCCTCGACGAGCAGCTCGACCACCGCGGGGTCGTCATCGACGATGAGGATCTTGGCTGGGTCGGCCATGCCGGTGCCTAGCGTACCCCGGCCGGGCGCGCCGGAAAGCTGACGATGAACTCGGCGCCGTGCTCCGAGCTCGCCGTGATCGTCCCGCCGTGGTCGGTGACGATCGCCCGGACCACCGCGAGGCCCAGGCCGGTGCCGCCCTCGGACGCGCGGGTGGTGAAGAACGGCTCGAACAGCCGGCCCTGGAGCTCGGGTGGGATCCCCGGCCCGGTGTCCCGGACGATCAGCCGGACCTGCGCGAGCCCGGGCGCGGCCTCGATCCGCACCGTGATCCGGCCGCCGCTCGGGGTCGCGGCCAGCGCGTTGCGCACCAGGTTGAGCACGATCTGCTGCAGCTGGTCCTCGTCGGCCTCGATCGTGTGGTCGCCGTCGTCGACCGCGAGCTCGAGCGCGACGCCGCGGCGGCGGGCCTCGCCGTCGAGCAGCTCGAGCACGGTCCGCACCGGCCGGGCGAGGTCGCGCGGCGCGATCACCGGGGGCCGGCGGCGGCCGAACGACAGCAGCTGGTCGACGATCCGCGTGATCCGCGCGGTCTGCTCGACGAGGATCTCGGCCTGGCGGCGGGTCTCGGGGTCCGCGCTGCGGGTCGCCAGGGCCGAGCCGCGGGCCGACAGCACCTGGAGCGGCGAGCCGATCTCGTGGGCCAGCCCGGCCGACAGCTGGCCGATCGTGACCATCTTGTCGATGCCCTGCAGGCCGCGCTCCAGCCGGAGCCGCGCCTCGGTCTCGTGGTCGATGCGCTGGCGAGCCTCGGCCAGCGTGTCGACCATCGCGTTGAACTGGTCGACCAGCGCGCCGATCTCGTCGTGGTGGGTCAGCGGGACCAGCGACCGGAAGTCGCCGGCGCGGACGTGGCTGATCCCGTCGAGCACGGTGGCGAGCGGCCGGGTGATGTACGCGGTGCCGAGCAGCACGCCGGCGGCCAGCGTGACCGCGACCAGCGCGACCACCACGGCGATCAGGCGCCAGCGCGTGCGCGCGAGGTCGGCGCGGACGTCGTCGGTGACCCGGGCCACGACGATCGCGCCGATCACCTCGCCGCTGTCGGCGGTCAGCGGCGCGGCATACACGAACCGGCGGGCCTCGAGCACGACGCTCTCGTGCCTGGTCAGCGCGGCGCGCCGGGCCAGCGCCTCGATCTCCGGATCCACCGGATCGCCCTTGGAGCGGGCGATCTCGCGGCCGTCGACCTCGTGGACGTGCACGAAGATCTTGGGCTCGAGCGGCTCGAGCGCGCGCAGCATCTCGTCGATGTCGGCGCGCTGGCGGTCGCGCAGCGCGTTGCCGAGCGAGGTCGCCAGCGCGCGGCCCAGGGTCAGGACCTCGCGCTCGGTCGCGCTGTCCAGGTCGTCGACCTCCCAGCCGTACGCGAACACCGCGTAGCCGCCGACCAGGAGCAAGGCCAGCAGCGTCAGCGCGATCGTGAACCGCAGTCGAATCGACATGTCCCTCCCCCACACGACTGCCTCAGGTGAGGCGAAAATGCCTATCCTGACGCGCATTAAACAAAGATGAAGCCACCGGCCCCGTCGCTGTGTCCCGGCGCCCTGCTGGCATGGGGCGTGGAGCACGGCGCTGCGTGCACGCGATCCGATGCTCGCTCCTGGTGTGGGTGGCGGCCTGCTCGCCGGCGGCCGGCGAGACCGTCTCGTTCTCTCCGCCGACGTCGACCCCCCGGCCCGACGGGACCGTGCGGCTGGCCAAGGAGTCCCGGCCGTACGTGGTCACCGAGAAGGTCGCGCTCGGCGCGGCGTCGCCGGTCGTGATGGCGCCGGCGCGGATCGCGTTTCGCGACGGCGCGGTGTCGCAGGTCAACCTGCCGATCACGGGGCGGATCACCGCGATCCACGTCAAGACCGGCGATCGGGTCAAGGCGGGCGATCCGCTGGTGACGATCTCGTCGCCGGACGCCGCGGCCGCCCGCGCCCAGCTCGCCGCCGCGGCCGCCGAGCACGACGCCGCGGTCCAGGAGTTCGCGCGCCAGGACGCGATGGCGAAGTCGGGCGTCGGGGTCGACAGCGAGCGGGTCACCCAGCAGGCGCATCTCCGCCAGAGCGAGGCCGAGCTCGCCCGCGCCCAGACCACGGTGACGATCCTCGGCGGCGGCGCCGGGCCGACCGTCGTGCTGCGCGCGCCGATCGACGGCACCGTGATCGCGCGCCACGCCACCGTCGGGGCGGTCGCTCAGCCCGGCGGCGATCCGCTGATCGAGATCGGCAACCCGAGCTCGCTGTGGGTGATCGCCGAGGTGTTCGAGCGCGATCTCGCCCAGGTCCACGACGGCGCCGCGGTCGACATCGAGCTGCCGACCCGCGTCGCGGCGGCGGGCCACGTCGTGTCGGTCGGCTCGGCGCTGACCGGGGCGCTGCGCACCGCGCCGGTGTACATCGCGTTCGACGACGCGGCCGGTGACGGCGCTGCCGGGACCGCCGGCGCCCCCGCGCGCGCCGGGATGTTCGCGCGCGCCGCGATCAAGGCCCCGGCCGGCAAGACCATCGTGCTGCCGGCCGAGGCGGTGCTGATCGAGGACGGCAAGACCTACGTGGTGTACGTCCGGGTCGGCGACGATCTGTTCGCGCCGCGCAAGGTCGACGTCGGCCGGTCGATCGACGGCCGGGTCGAGGTGCTGAGCGGCGTGGCGGTCGGCGACGAGGTCGTGACCCGCGGCGCGCTGCTGATCGACGGCGCGGCCGAGCAGCTGCTGTGATCGCGCAGGACGCGCCGGCATGCTGAAGCACGTCATCGATCTCTGCGTGTCGCGGCGGCTCGCCGTGGTCGCGTTCACCCTCGGCATCGCGGTGTACGGCTTCACCGCGTACCAGGATACGCCGATCGAGGCGTTCCCAGACGTCACCAACTACCAGATCAACGTCATCACCAAGGCGCCCGGGCTCGCCCCCGAGGAGGTCGAGAAGCAGATCACGCTGCCGCTCGAGCGCGCGCTCAACGGCACGCCGGGCATGATCTCGATGCGCTCGGAGAGCCAGTTCGGCCTGTCGCTGATCTATCAGACGTTTGACGACGACGTCGACGCGTTCAAGGCCCGCGCGCTGGTCACCGAGCGGGTCACCGCCGCCGCCGGCGACCTGCCGCCGGGCGCCAGCGCCGAGCTCGCGCCCGAGTACACCCCGCTCGGCGAGATCTACCAGTACCGGCTGACCAGCGATCGCCACTCGCTGCACGAGCTGCGCTCCGAGCAGGAGTGGGTGCTCGCGACCCAGTTCCGCCAGGTCCCGGGCGTCGCCGACGTCGTCGGGTTCGGCGGCTTCCTGCCCGAGCTCCACGTCGAGGTCGATCCGGCGCGGCTGCTCGCCTACGGCCTGACCCTGCCGGACGTCCGCACCGCGCTCGCCCGGTCCAACGTCAACGTCGGCGGCGGGTTCCTGCGCCACGGCGATCAGGAGATGGTGGTGCGCGGCGTCGGCTACCTCGGCTCGGCGTCCGACATCCAGAACATCGTGCTGACCAGCAAGGCCGGCACGCCGGTCACGGTCGGCGACGTGGCGCGCGTGCTGCTGTCCAACGTGCCGCGGCGCGGCGCGGCCGGGCTCGACGGCACCCGCGAGATCATCGAGGGCTTCGTGCTGCTCCGCCGCGGCGAGAACCCGTCGCTGGTGCTCGACGGCGTCCACGCCAAGGTCGCCGAGCTCAACGCCAAGATCCTGCCGCGCGGCATGCGGATCGAGCCGTTCTACGACCGCACCACGCTGGTCGAGCACACGCTCGGCACCGTGCACCACAACCTGCTGTTCGGCGGCCTGCTGATCCTCGGCGTGGTCTGGCTGTTCCTGCGCACGATCCGCGGCTCGCTGATCGTCGCGTCGGTGATCCCGATCGCCTTGCTCGCCGCGTTCATCGGCCTGCGCGCGATCCACCTGCCGGCGAACCTGATCTCGATGGGCGCGATCGACTTCGGGATCCTGGTCGACGGCGCGGTGATCCTGGTCGAGAACGTGATCCACATCGCCCGCGAGCGCCGGCCGTCGTCGCGGCGCGACATGCTGGGCATCGTCGGCCACGCCGCGTTCGACGTGTCGCGCCCGACGTTCTACTCGATGGCGATCATCATCGCCGCGCTGATCCCGGTGTTCACCCTGCAGCGGGTCGAGGGCCGGATCTTCCGCCCGCTCGCGCTGACCTACACGTTCGCGCTGGTCGGCGCGCTGGTCCTCGCGCTGACCCTGGTCCCGGCGCTGTGCGCCGCCGCGCTCGGGCCGCGCGACGCCGCCGCCCGCGATCCGAGGTCGATCGAGTGGCTGCGCGCCGGCTACCGCCGCGCGATCCGCGCGATCCTCGCCCGGCGCTGGATCGCGCTGGCGATCGCGGCCGGCCTGGTGGTCGGCGGGGCGCTCGGCGCGCGGCGGCTCGGCCTCGAGTTCCTGCCCGAGCTCGACGAGGGCGACCTGGTGATCTTCGTCGAGATGCCGCCGAGCGTGGCGCTCGCCCGCGGCTCGGACATCCTGCTCGACGTCCGGCGCCGGCTGCTCGCGTTCCCCGAGGTCGCGGCCACGCTGTCCGAGCAGGGCCACCCCGAGGATGGCACCGACGACGAGGGCGTCAACATGAGCGAGACCTTCGTGCGGCTCAAGCCCGAGGACCAGTGGCGCCACGGCCTGACCCGGGACGCGCTGGTCGAGCAGATGCGCGCCTCGCTGACCCAGATCCCGGGCGTCCAGTACAACTTCTCGCAGCCGATCAAGGACAACGTCGAGGAGGCGGTGTCCGGGGTGCGCGGCAAGGTCGTGCTCAAGATCTTCGGCAACGACCTCGAGAAGATGCGGAGCTCGCTCGAGGCCGCCAGGGCCGCGCTCGCCGGCGTGCCCGGCATCGTCGATCTCGACCTCTACCGCGACTCGATGGTGCCGCAGCTCCAGATCGTGCTCGACCGCGCCGCGCTGGCGCGCGCCGGGATCGCGGTCGAGGACGCCCAGGACGTCGTCGAGACCGCGCTCGCCGGCAAGGTCGCGACCAGCATGTGGAAGGACGATCGCCTGGTCCCGGTCCGGGTCGGCCTGCCCGCGCCGGAGCGCTCCGATCCCGAGCGGATCGCCGCGCTGATGGTGCCGACCGCCGACGGCGGCCGCGTGCCGCTGCGCGAGGTCGCCCGGCTGGGCATCGCCCAGGGCCGCGCCACCATCAACCACGAGGCCAACAGCCGGTTCATGGCGCTCAAGTTCAACGTCGAGGGCCGCGACGTCGGCTCGGTGGTCGCCGAGGCCCAGGCGCTGGTCGGCGGCCCGGGCAGCAAGGTCCTGCCACCCGACGGCCACTACTTCGTGTGGGGCGGCGAGTTCGAGAACCAGCAGCGCGCGATGGCGCGGCTGCGCATCGTCGTCCCGGTCGCGCTGCTGATCGTGCTCGTCCTTTTGTACAGCGCGCTGGGCTCGGCGCGCAGCGCGCTCGCCGTGATCGCGACCGCGCCGTTCGCGCTGACCGGCGGGGTGTTCGCGCTGCTGATCGCCGGCATCCCGCTGTCGGTCAGCGCCGCGGTCGGCTTCATCGCGCTGCTCGGCCAGGTCTCGCTCGCCGGCCTGCTCGTGGTCTCGGCGGTCGAGACCCGGCGGACCGCGGGCGCCGCGCTCGGCGACGCGCTGGTCGACGGGCCGGTCGCGCGGTTCCGCGCCCTGACCATGGCCGCGCTGCTCGCGATCCTCGGCCTGACCCCGATGGCGGTGTCGCACGCCGTCGGCAGCGAGACCCAGCGGCCGTTCGCCGTCGTGATCATCGGTGGCATGGTGACCACCCTGCTCGTCGCGCTCACCGTGCTGCCGGTGGTCCACCAGCTGTTCACCCGCAAGCGGCTCGGCACGCCGGCCCAGGACGATCAGCCATGAGGGCCGCGCTCGCGTTCCTCGTCGCCATCGGGGCCACCGGGGCGGTCGCTGCCGCCGCCGGCCGCGCGGCTGCCCAGCCCGCCGCGCCCGAGGTCCGCGCGCCCGCCGAGGTCACCGCCGACCAGGCCGTCGCGCTGTACCTCGAGCGCAGCCCGCGGCTCGCGGCCAGCCGCGCCGCGATCGACGTCACTGCCGCCGACCTGGTCGACGCCGCGATCCATCCCAACCCGACGCTGTCGCTCAACACCACCAACATCGTCCAGGGCCAGGACACGTTCGGCCACTCGCAGGAGCTGATCGGCCTCGACGTCCCGGTCCTGATCGGCGGCCAGCGCGGCCACCGGACCCGCGCCGCCGAGGCCCGGATCGCGGCCAGGCGCGCCGGCGTCGACGCCGATCAGGCCAGGGCCGAGCTCGATGTCCGCCGCCGGTTCCTCGCGCTCGCCGCCGCGCAGCGCAAGGCCGGCGCGCTCGCCACCGCGCTCGACGACGCCCGGGCCGTGCGCGCGATCGTCGCCGGCCGCCAGCAGGCCGGCGCCAAGAGCCCCTACGAGCTCGAGCGCACCGATCTCGCGCTCGCCGCGCTCGCCAGCCGCCACGACGAGGCCCTCACCGACCTCACCGCCGCATCCGGCGCGCTCGCCGCCGCGGTCGGCATCGCCGGCTGGCAGCCGCGCGCGGCCGGCCCGTTCGAGCCGCCCGCCGCGCCGGCCGGCTCCGCGGCCCCGGGCGCCGACCACCCCGATCTCGTCGCCGGCGCCGCCGCGCTCGCCGCCGCGCGCCGCGACGAGGCCGCCGCCCACGCCGACGCGGTGCCGACCCCGAGCCTCCAGCTCCAGAGCTTCGGCACCACCGATCCCCAGGGCATCGCCGTCACCGTCGGCGTCGCGATCCCGCTGCCGCTGTTCGATCGCAACCAGGGCGCCGTCGCCCGCGCCCGCGCCCAGCAGCGCGCCGCCGAGCTCGACCACCGCGCCACCGGCGCCGAGCTCACCGCCGAGCTCGCCCACGCGACCGCGGTCGCGGCCGCCCGGTGCGACGCGGTCACCCGGTTCCGGGCCGACGCGATCGAGCGCCTGCCCCGCGTCCGCGCGATGGCCGAGGCGTCCTACCGCAGCGGGCAAGGCGGCATCGTCGAGCTGCTCGACGCGCTCGACGCGATCACCGAGGCCCGCCTGCGTGAGATCGAGCTGATCGCCGCCGCGCTCGCCGCCGAGATCGATGTGCGTGCAGCCGCGCACGGTCGCTAGTACCATCGGTCCATGCCGGTCTGTCGCGAGTGCAATGACGAGGTGACCAAGCTCGTTTCCGTCAAGGTCGGAGGCAAGGCGCGCAAGGTCTGCGCCGACTGCGCCGACCGGCTCCGCGAGGAAGGCGAGGTCGCCGAGGCCAGCGAGGGCGTGATCCAGGGGATGATGGGTTACAAGGGCCGCCGCTGACTCGCCGGGCGCATCGCCGCGGTAACGAGAACGCCGGCGCTCACCTCCTCAACCAGCCCTGCACGCTCGTCAGCGGACGGTGAGCGCGAGCGCTGGCGTCGGATCGCCGCCGATGCCGTACAGGCGCTGCACGCTCCCCGTGCACGCGGCGTGGATCGTCAGCTGCGCGGCGTGCTTCGCGACGTACTCGCGCAGCTGCACGCTCGCGGAGTAGGTCCGCGACACCGCATGCCCCGGTGGCTTGCCCCCGATGCCGACCTCGTTGGATTCCACCGTGGCGATCACCCGCCCACCGTCGCCGCGGATCTCCACCGACAGCTTGCCCTTCGGCCCGGCGGCGGTCGAGTCGGTCTCGAGCTGCAGGTCGACGCCGAGCCTGCCGCTCGCAGTATCGAGCGTCGCGCTGCCGTGCACCCAGCTCTCCGGGTCGTTGCCGCAGTGCTGCGTCGTCTGCATGCCTCGGTCGAAGCCCGGCGGACCATGATACTCGCCGGTCGCCGCGATGCTCGGCGGCGGGCGCGGCCCGGTCTCGAGCTCGATCGCGAGCGCGACGGGCTGGTCGATGCCGTGGCAGCCGGCCGACACCAGGCCGGCGCTCGGATCCATGCACGTCAGGTGGAGATCAAGGTCCCGCTCGTCGAGGCTCCGGACGATACCCGCCTCGACGTCCCCCCAGCTCCGGGTCTCCGCTCCGACCTGCAGCGTGCAGCGCTGCGCGGCTGCCGTCCCCTTGAGCTGCGTGCCCTTGATGAACAGCGCTGCGCTGCTCCAGCGCGGCACGCGGGTCCGCCAGTCAAACGCAGCGACGCTCGAGCTCTCGGTGCATGCGCCGCAGTCGCCCGCGCGACCGGCGCTCGCGGTGATCCCGACGGAGAGATGCCCGACCTCCCGCGTGCAGCTCGCATCGACCATGGCGTTCGCGGTCGCGCCGTGGCTGCACGCGCGTGTCGTGGGCGGGACGCGGTCGTTCAGCGGGATCCAGCTCACTGCGCCGGTGTTCCATGGCGAGGGCACCGCGTCGCGCTGCACGTCCCCGCAGGCGCGCGTGCACGCGACGCCGGCGCGCGGCGCGAGCTCCCCGCAGGCCAGACCGGATGGTTCCGCCGCAGGCAGCGACCTCGGGGCGCGCGTGCGCTTCAGCGCCTTGCGACAGTACGGGATCTTGTTCTCGTGGACGTGGGGCTCGTAGTCGTCGGGGCAGCGGCACGATCTCGTCACCGGATCGGGCGTGCCCGGCTCGCAGTCGTAGGTCGGCGGGTCCGCATGGCGAGGCGGCTGCGCCGAGGCCGGCAGGTCGACCAGGAGGACCATGATCGCCAGCGCGCTGTGCGCGCACGACCCGCGCTGCGTCATGGTGCCGTCCTCGCACAGCGTACGCCGGTGATCGAGCCGCTGTGGTTGGCAGGAATCCGACGCGGCGCGGTCGGATCCTTCGGATGCATCAGGCTGGAACCGCCGATCACGTGGACCAACGGGTTGTTGGGATCGGTCTCGTCAACGCCGAACGTGAACTCCTCCACGCCATCGCCAAGGTTCACGAAGCCACAGGGCGCATCGCGCCGGGTCGCGCAGGCATACGCCGCCTTCCAGCTCGCGATCGATGGCAGCGCGCCACCGAGCTTTCCACAGAACTCGGCCGCCTCGTGCGCCGTGATGTACGCCTTGGCGATCCGCGCGGTGGGCTCGACCGGTCGACAGTTGTACAGCGCATACCACTCCTGCTCGGAGACCTCGTAGGTCTGCAGCACATCCCCATCATGGATGGAATTGACCGGGAGGAATGGGTTCGAGCGGACGATTGACTCGCGTGCCTCGCGGCAGGGATCGGCGACGGGCGCAGCGACCGAGACGGGCGGCGTCGCCACCGCGCGATCGAGCACCGATCCGTAGATCCCGATCGCCAGCGCAGCCAATCCGGCGAGCGCGACCGTCAGGTGCGCGAGCGGGATCGCAGCGCGGTGCGTGAGCCCGCCGGCCGCGACGTCAGACACCTCGGGGGCCTGTGCCGGGGCGACCTGCGGAAGCGCGATGACCAGGTCGCCGCGCTGATCGAGCTCGAACGCGCCGCAGTCCGGGGTCTGCGTATTGTCGGTGTAGGCCGCCACGCGCCGCTGGAGGTACAGCCCGATCTCCGCCCCGGTGACGTTCCCGTGCCGCGGGGCGATGTCGCCGGTCGCGAAGCCATCGATGAGGCAGCCGGTGAACACCGAGTGTCCCGGGACCGGCCCGTTGTCCCGGGCGCTCTGATCGTCGCGCGCTGACGTGATGACGCGCCGGCTGCGCCGGTCCGGGCGGCCGGGCGACGCCGCCTTGCGCAGCTTCACGAACGAGCTCAGCGACTGCAGCGCGATGCCGCTGTTGCATGCATCGAGGATGACGAGGATGTGGCGCGGCGGCAGCTGGGCGATCTCGCTGAGCAGCGTATCGACCCGGAGCCACCGGCGCGCGCCCTCGCTCGCGGGACCGCCGTCGGCCGGGATCATGTATCCGGTCGTCACGACGATATCGGGGAACTGTCGAGGCACGCTGTGCCCGTGACCGGCGAAGAACACGATCAGGCTGTCGGCGTGGTCCAGCTGCTCCAGATCCTCGGTGATCAGCGTCCGGATCGCATCGCCCGTCGCTGCCTCGTCGAGCAGCGGCGCCACCTCGCGACCGTCGCGCCTGCGCGGCAGCTCGAAGTCGAATTGCCGGAACAACGTCAGCGCACCGCGCGCATCGTTGACCGCGTTATCGAGCCGCGGCCACTCCGCGTAGCGGTCGATCCCGATCGCGGCGATGACGCGACGCCCTTCCCGGATCGTCGGCGCCGGCGGCGGCGATGCGACGACGTCGCGGAGCCGCGGGCGAGGCGCTCGGCGCAGGACACGAAGGCCCCGCCACACCGCCACCGCGCAGGTGGCCGCACCGACGACGACGAGCATGATGGCAGTGGCGACGGGCAACGTGATCCAGCCGAGCGGGAACGTAGGCGACGGCCGACAGAATTTCCGACACTCGATGGGCCGATTCCTCGGCCCTGCCGTGTGAGGACAACCTAGCGTTACCAGGTCCAGCCAGCCCCATGCCGCTCGATGATCGCAGGGTCGCGATCCGGACCTCGAGCTCGGGCGGCTCGATGTCGGCGAGCAGGCCCCCAGGCGAACCGGGGTGCGTAGCCGGTCGGCGATGTCCGAGATCTCGTGAGGCTTGCGGTCCGCGGTCAGCACGATCTGCTTGTGGGTGGACCACGACCGGCTGCTCCGGCGTTTTACGAGTGGATGCTCGGCTTGATCTTGCCCCGCCCCTTGGGGAAGCCACGCTGCGCTCGTTCCGGACCTCGCGGACCGGATCGCGTTCGGTGCCGAGCCCGCCCGGCTCGGGGGGCGCAGGTCCGCAAGGACGATCTGGTCCGGGTCCACGAGCTCGAGATCGCGCTACTTCGGCGGGGTCAACGTCGTCGTGTTCACGCTCGAGGACCTCGCGCCGCCGCGCAGGCCCCAGGCGATCGCTGCCGGTTCCTCGATCGTGGCGTGTTCACCTGCGGCCGGACTACCTCGCCACGTGCAGGACTACAGTGCATTCGGAGCGGCGGGCAGCAGGATCGATGTCGCGGATAGCGCACTTCGATGCCGCTGCGTCGATGTACGCAAGCTCATTGAAGCCGTGTCGCGCGATCGGGGGCACTCGCGCGTCGCAAGCCGGACATGCATGCGACGATCATGTGAGACCGTCGGCGGTGGCCAGGTGCCCCACGATTCGCGCGTAGTCGACCGGCGTGCCGTCCCACGGGCCGGCGATCGTGCTGGCATCGATCGCAAGCGGCTCATTCGCCGCCAGGATCCTGGGCCAGCCGAGGTCTGGCGGCGCAGGAGGCTGCGGCACCGCGGCCACCAGCCGGCCCCGTGGATCGCGGAATCGAGGTCGCTGATCCGGCCCGAGCTCGACCGTAAATCCGAGCTCGTGGACGCGGCGATGGTGGAGACTGCATAACAACAAAGCATTTGAGAGACTCGTCTCGCCACCATCCGCCCAGTGCCTGATATGATGACCTTCCAGGAACAGACGGTTGCTGCAGCCGGGGTACGTGCACGAGCGGTCGCGCCGGTGCAGCGCTCGCCGCAGCGCGCCTGCGATCGTTCGCTGCTTGCGGCCGACCGACAGCGGCACGCCCTGACCATCCTCGAGGATCTCGACGACGCCCGCGTCGCAGCTCAGCCGGCGCGCAGCGTCGCGCGACAGGAACGATTCGCCGAGCTCTCCGACCTCGACGGGATCGGCGACCTCGTCGCGCAGCAAGCTCACCGGGACCGTGAGCGTGACCTCGATCGGCGAGCGATCCGGCCGGTCGCCGCGCAGGTAACCCTGGGCAAGCTCGACGAGCGCGTCGGCGCGGTTGAATGCTTTCCTTGCCGCCGCCGCACGATCGCGGAGCGCGCTGGTGCGCTGCGCGGGCTGTTCCTTCCGGCGCTCGGCCTCGTGCTGGCTCGGCGCTGGAGCCGGCAAGTCGCGCAGTTCCGCGGCGGCGCCCGCAGCGATCGGCTCGCCGCTGCGCAGCGCCTCGGCGTCATCCAGCAGGCGGTCCAGCAGCGAGCGCCCCGCGACCTCGCAGCACGCAGCAGAATCGCCGGCTTGCGTGGCGCCGGTCCACGTGATCGGCTCCTCGGCCGTGCACCGGACGGTCGCGACACCAGTCCACGCGGTCCCGCCCGCGACCAAGCTCCCCGCCGAGATCCCTGCAGCGGTACAGCATGGCGCGGCTGGTGCTGGCAACTCCGCGGGATCAGACGTCGCCTGGGATGGTTCCACGTCAGCAGCCCGGGCAGATTCTGCGGAATCGGAGGTGCCGGTGGGTGGGCTTGCAGCCGCACGGGATGGCGCGGCTGGGGCTGGCGATTCCGCGGAGTCAGCCGTCGCCTGGGATGATTCCGCGTCAGCAGCCCGGGCAGATTCTGCGGAATCCGGGTGCGCAGTCGCGCCAGGCATCGTGGCCGCTGCTGCCGCCTCGCGGGCCAGCCGCAATGCATCGTCGATCTGCGCGAACTCGGCCAGCTTGCGAGCGACGCGCACGTGATCGCGCGCCGTGACCCGATCCCAGCCGACTCTCCAGGCCAGCCACTGCGCGCACGTCACCGCGCCCTGGATATGCCAGCCACCGCGCGCGTCGAACTCGCGCAGGTCGGTGAGCAGCCGATGGATCGCCGCATCGAGGTGTGCCGCCTGCTCGGCGATCCGCTCGCCCAGTTGCTCCAGTTCGCCATCCATGACGACCTTCTACCACCTGACTCTGACATCGCACCGCGCGCGATCCATTGCAATGAGAATGGCTATGTCATTACTTGCATGAAGATGTCACGAAATAAATACGAATGGCGATCATGTAGTGGCGGTTTGCACCCATACACAGTACCCCTTCACGGCGGCAGACCAGTGAGCCGCGGTGGGACTGAACTCCCTCGCGACCGGGATCACCCATCTCCTGCTGCTGGCGGGCACGGTCGCGATCGCTCCATCGACGCTTGTCCGGGTCGGGGCCCAGCTGCCGCGCCTAGATCGGGATCGAGGCTGCGATGGTTGCCCGCGAGGACCAATCACGCCGTGCCGGAGGGAGGTGCTGCTCCGTGGATACATGCGACGGCTGCATGCGACGGCTGTCTCAACTCGTTGATGCGCGTCGGCTGGCTCCTGGCAGTGGGGACGATGCTCGTTGTGCGGCTGTGCGCTGCGGCTCGCCTGGTGTCACCGGCTCCGCAACCGAGCGAGAGGCCCTTCGCCGACGGACGCTGACCGCCGCTCACGCCGATCGCGTTCGCCGTGCCGTCGCGCTCGGGCGGCGGTGCGCGCGGGCTCGATGCGCTCAGTGTCGAGGCGCTCACCTTGCTGTGACGGCAGCTCCCGGCAAGGTTCGAACATGCTCGAGAGACTTCCCGCTGTCGTCGGACGCGCGCTGCGGCGCGTGCGCCCCGGCGTCGATCGCTTCGTATGTCGCAGCATCGTGCG
>DATAPF010000707.1:0-6640 GCA_036265355.1 Kofleriaceae bacterium
GCGGCGACCGCGATGGCCGCCGCGCTCGCCGGGCCGCGGGCGACGCTGACCGTGCTCGCAGGCGCCGCGGCCGCGCTGCCCGGTGATCTTCTCACCCGCGAGGTCGCGGTCCTCGGGGTCGCCGGGCCGCATCCGGATCTGGTCGTCGAGGTCGCGGCGATGTGCGCCAAGGGTGAGATCGATCTTCTGGACGGCACGTCCCCGGTCGCGGATCGGCTCCGCACGCAGGTCCGCAGCGCCGGCGAGCGCGGCGCGTAGGCGCAAAACGTTCACCTACATCACCGACGCGAGTGGTCGATGTACCGGGCATGCCGGTCCCCGGACGGAACGATCGCTCGTAGGACCGGGGGGCCCGGTCACGCGGGCCGGCGCGTCACGGCCGGTGGTGCCGGTGGCGCCGGCGGCGCCGGCGGCGCCGGATCGATCGCGGCACGCGCGAGACCGCGCCCGCGACCGGGCCCGGCCGTGCGGCGCCCTCCCGGCGGGATGATCACGTGGGTCGGCGGCGCGGCGGAATCCTCGACCCAGGCGGTGAACCGCTTGCGGTCGTCCTTGCAAATCAATTGCACCACGTGGCGGCCCGCCGCGGCGGCCCCGATCAGCCCGCCGGTCGCGCCGCGGGCTTCCGCGACGTAGAGGTCGCGCAGCCCGGGGAGCACCGGGCCGTGCTGCGCGATCCCCGCGCCCACCCCATCGCCGGCCCCGAGGAACGACTGCCACGGCAGCACCGCGTCGCTGTGGTTCCCGGCGCAGCGCAGCGGCGTGAGCGGGCTCGCCACGTCGCGGACCACCAGCGCGCGGGCGAGCCCAGGATACTTGCGATCGAGGTAGCCGGTCAGGAACTCCGCGACCCGCCGCTTCTCCTGCGGGTAGGACTGCGGGCGCGGAGGCGCGAGCCTGCGGACCTCGATCCCGCGGCGCTGCCGGCTCGGCCGGTCCTCGCCCTGGTGGAGCGCCCGCCAGCGCGCGACGTCGCAGGCGTAGCTCGCGAAGATCACCGAGCTGCCGGGCGGCGACAGCTCCGGGTAGTGCCGGTTGCGGAACTGGACGTGGAGGCTGGGGTGCACGATCCCGGGGAGCTCCGCGGCCTCGTCCTCGGTCAAGAGGTGGGTCGTGCAGTGCTCGGCTTCCGGGAACCGCCGGTCGAGACCGAGGAACAGCGTGAACAGCCCCGACGGCGCGGCGCCGGGCGGATCGGTCCGGTCGGTGGCCCGCGGGCCGGCCTCGATCGCGGACCTGCCGCCCACCCGCTCGATCAGCTCGGGGTGGCCGTCGCCGGCGACCACCACCACGTCGGCGAAGTGGCGCTGGTCGTCGCTCAGCCGGACCCCGATCGCGCGATCGCGGTCGACCAGGATCTCCTCGACCCCCGCGCGGTAGCGGACCTGTCCGCCGAGCGCCAGGTAGCGCGCCTCGATCGATCGCACCAGGCCGGACCAGCCGCCCTCGGGGACGCCGGCCGCGCGGTTGGCGTGGCACGCGAGCTGGAAGTACAGGTCGAGCAGCGAGCGCTCCGGCGTGCTCTCGTACAGCACGTGGTGGAACGCCTCGCGGAGCACCGGGCTCTCGAACCGGGCCGCGCAGCCGGCGATCCGGGTGGCGATCGACCGGGCGATCAGGCGATAGAACGGCGCGAACCGCAGGTACATGCGCAGCTGGTCCAGCCGCCCCATCAGCCCGACCGGCCGGAGGAACGGAGCCGCGGCCACGCACTTCTGGAGCTGGCGCAGCCCGTGGCAGAACGCGCGGATCCGCTTGCCGTCGGCGGGCGACAGCTCGGTCAGGTGGTCCTGGAGGCGGTCGGGGTCGGAGTAGAACCGCACGGTGTGGCCGTCGGCGGTCTCGACCGCATTGAACATCTCGAAGTGGCGAACCTCCTTGCCGTGCAGCGCGCCGAGCTCGAGCCAGATCTGATACAGCTCGTTGCCCGGGCCGCTGCCGACGAGCCAGCTCATGCACGCGTCGAAGGTGAACTCGCCGCGCTTCCAGTCGGTGCAGCATCCGCCGGGGACGTCGTGCAGCTCGAACACGCGGCTGCGATACCCGTTCATCTGCGCATAGCACCCGGTGGACAGCCCCCCGATGCCCGCGCCGACGATGATCATGGTCTGGCGCGGCCTGCTCGAGATCGCCATGCGGTCACCCCTTCCTCGCCGGCCACTCGCCCGCGGCGCCGTCGTCGGGCGGCGCCACCCCCACCGCGTGGAGCGTGCCGCGCGCGTCCCACCGCGCGAGGTCGCCGGTGCGAAACAGCCGCATCACGCCGCGCTCGTCGAGCTCGACGATCTTGAAGCGGTCCGCGCTGGCGTCCGGATCGCGGAGGTAGCCGGCGGCGACGCCGTTGCCCCCGAGCCACAGCTCGCCGGGGACACCGGCGGGGACCGGCGCACCGCGGCGATCGAGCACGAACACCCGGCTGCCCGGAAACGGCCCGCCGATCGGGACCTGGCGGTCGGGCGGCATGCCGTCGACCGGGCCCTCGAAGCAGGCGCTGTCGATCGTCGCCTCGGTCGCGCCGTAGACCTGGATCAGCCGCGACCGCCGACCGAGCAGCGCGCGGAGCTGCCGATCGTCGTCGACCGTCCAGGCGCCCGGGCTGACCACGACGAGCCGCAGGAACTCCAGCCGCCTGGCCTCGCGCAGGCAGTACGCCGTCAGCGCGCGCGCGATCGCCGGCGTGAGCTCGGCGGTGTCGACCGCGTGATGGACCAAGGCGTCGTACATCCGGGCGAGATCGCCCACGAGCGGCTCGCCGGCCAGGCACAGCGCCCCGCCGGAGCACAGCGCGCGCACGACGCCGCCGGTGAACCGATCGAGCGCACCGCGCGCGGTCTGGAGGTGGACGCGCGCCTCGGTGCGCAGCCGGTAGGTCACGTCCCACGCGTGGTACGCCGACGCCAGGCTGCGGTGGCTGATCGCGACCGCCCGGGGCTGCGCCGTCGATCCCGGCGCGTGGAACACGCACGCGGTGTGATCGAGGCTGGCCGGCCCCGCGACCGGCGCCGGATCGGGCGCGGCCGCGCCTGCGTCGCCGAGCGCGTCCTCGAAGCTCAGCCGCGTGCAGCCCGCCAGCCCGGTGAGCCGGCCCGCGACCGCGCCGATCAGGAACCGCGCGCCCGCGCGCTCGATCAGGGACGCGATGCGATCGTCGGGGTCCTCGGGGTCGACCGCGAGGTACGCGGCGCCGGCGTGGAGGATCCCGAGCAGCGTGATCACGAGCTCCGGCGAGCGGTCCAGGCACACCGCCACGACGTCGCGATCGCTCGCGCCGAGCTGTTGCAGCCGGCGCGCCAGCTGCGCGGCCGCGGCGTCGAGCTCGCCGTAGGTCACGATCCGCGCGCCGTCGCCGCCCGGGGCGATCACCGCGAGCGCGTCGGGCCGCAGCGCGGCGTGCCGGCGGATCATCGCGTGGACCGGCCGGTCCGGGACCACCGCGACGTCCGCGCCGCTCCAGCGCTGGACGATCCGGGCGCGCTCCGCGGCGCCGAGCATCTCGAGCTCGCTGACCGGCCGCAGCGGATCGGCGATCGCCGCGACCACCAGGTGCGAGAAGTGCGACGCCATCCGCCGGATGGTGTCGGGTTCGAACAGATCGCGGTTGTAGGTCAGCGTGCAGCGCAGCGCGTGCTCGGGCTCGTCCTCGCGGACCGCCAGCGTCAGATCGAGCGGGCCGGCCTGCTCCGGCAGCTCGATGCGATCGAGCCGGACGCCGCGGCGCTCGGCCGTCACGCGATCGAGCAGCTCGAACATCACCTGGAACACCGGCGACCGGCCGGGGTCATGGGGCTGGCCGAGCTCCTCGACCAGCCGCGCGAACGGGTAGTCCTGGTGGTCGAGCGCGCCCTGCACGGCCGCCCGCACGCGATCGAGCAGCGCGAGGAACGCCGGATCGCCGGCGAGCGAGACGTGCAGCGGCAGCGCGTTCGCGAAGCAGCCGTAGGTCGCGGCCAGCTCGTCCCGCGCCCGGCCGGCGACCGGGCTGCCGACGAGGATGTCGTCCAGGCCGGTGTAGCGGTGGAGCAGGATGCAGTAGGCGGCGAGCAGGATCGCAAACGGCGTCGCGCCGGTGACCTGGGCCATCGCCTGGATCCGCGCGGTCGGATCGCTGCCGAGCACGAAGCTCTGCGCCGCGCCGTGGTGGGTCTGGACGTCGGGGCGCGGCCGGTCGGTCGGCAGCGACAGCGCCGGCAGCTGCGCCGGCAGGTGTTCGATCCAGTAGCGCAGCATGCGTTCGGCCTCCGGGCTCGCCAGCAGGCGGTTCTGCCAGTTCACGAAGTCGAGATATCGCGCGGGCAGCGACGGCAGCACGGGATCGACGCCGCGGCGAAGCGCGTCGTACACCGCGAGCAGCTCGTCGAGGAACACGCCGGTCGAGGCCGGGTCCGAGATGATGCGGTGGACGACCTGCAGCGCGATGAACCGGCGGTCGGCGCGCTGCAGCAGCCGGAACCGGAGCAGCGGCTCGCGCTCGAGGTCGAACGGCTTGCGGTACTCGCGGAGCAGCGCGGCGTGGATGTCCGCCCACGTCCAGCCCCGGACATCGATCAGCTTGACGTCCGCGGTGACGTCCCGCGCGATGCGATGGACCGGCCGGCCGTCGCGCACGGCGATCCGGGCGCGCAGCATCGGGTGGCGCCGGACCAGGACCCGGACCGCCGCGAACACCAGCTCGGGATCGAGCCGGGCATGGAGGTCGACCGCGTCGCCGAGGTGGTAGGGCACGGTGTCCGGATCGAGCTGGTTCACGATCCACAGCGCCTGCTGGTTCTGGCTCAGCGGGAAGCAGGTCTCGTCGGTGTAGACGTCGACCGCGGCCGGCCCGCCCGGTCCCGGCGCGGTGTCCTCGACGATGCCCGCGAGCAGCCGGGGCACGGCCGCGTGGCGCGCGACGAACGCCCGCCAGTCCACCGCGGCCACCGCGACCTGCGCGCGGTCGTCGCACAGCAGGCGATCCAGCAGGCGATCGAACGGGGGCTCGGGCAGGCGATCGGGCAGGCGATCGGGCAGGCGATCGGTCGCGGCGACCGCGGCGTCCGCGCACGGCGCCCAGCTCACGCTGAGCCCCGGCAGGCCGGCCGACCGCCGGTGGTGCGCCAGGGCGTCGAGGAACGCCTCGCCCGCGGCGCCGTGCGCCTGGCCGCCGGCGGGCAGCAGCGACGCGATCGACGAGAACATCGCGAAGTGATCGAGCGGCTCGCCCGCGGTGTACTTGTGCAGCAGGTAGCCGCCGATCGCCTTCGGATCGTGGACGGCGCGGAACGCGGCCGGGTCGAGCTCGGACACCGGCGCAGCGCCGGACGGGCCGGCGGCGTGAAACACGCCGCGGATCGGCGGATAGCGCAGCGCGCGGAACCCGGCCAACCATCCCGCGAGCGCCGGCTCGTCGGTGACGTCGACCGGCGCCGCGATCACCTCGGCGCCGAGCGCCTCGAGCTCCTGGACGAACCGGACGCGCTCGACGGCGGTGGCATCGAGACCGGACGAGGCCCCGGACGAGGGCCCGGACGACGCCCCGGGCGAGGCCCCGGACGACGCATCGAGCGCGTGCCAGGCGACCCGCGGCGGCAGCTTGCGGCGGCTCATCGCGATCAGCCTGCGCGCGCCACGCTGGACCAGCCGGCGGCACAGCCTGCGGCCGAGCGCGCCGAACGCCCCGACCACCAGGTACGCGCCGTCGGGGCGCAGCCGGACCGGCAGCGAGCCGGCCGGGCCGGCCGCCGGCGCGAGCCGCGGGGTGAACCGGCGGCCCCCGCGCAGCGCCAGCTCGTCCTCGCCGGCGGTCACCAGCTCGCGCGCCAGGGCCGCCGCGCCGTCCGATCGCTCGCCCGGCTCGAGGTCGATCAGCTTGCCGCGCCAGCCGAACAGGGCGTGGTCGCGGAGCACGCGGCCGATGCCCCACGCGGGCGCACCGGCCGGCTCGACCACCGCGCCCGGGGTCACGGCCTGGGTGCCGCGGGTGACGATCGACAGCTCGCCGGCGAGCTCCGACGCGAGCAGCGCCTGCGCGAGGACGACCAGCGAGTAGGTCGCGTGCGCCGCGGCGTCGCGCAGCTGCACCGCGCTGGTCTCGGCCAGCGCCGGGGCGTCGAGGCTCCACAGGTGGACGATGCGGCACCGCCGGCCCTGGCTGCGCTGGGCGATCGCGGCGAGCAGCGCGCCGGCGTCCGCCGCGGAGCCCGGATCGATCGTCGCCACGCGCTGCTCGCGATCGAGCGCGAGCCGCGCTCCGGGGCGGACCAGCCAGGCCCGCGCGCCGCGCGCCTCGACCTGCGCCGCGAGCGCCGCGCCGACCCCGTGCACATCGGCCAGGACGATCCACGGCTCGCCGGGCGCGACCGCCGGGCCATCGTCCGGCAGCGCGGGGAGCTCGACCCACGACACGTCGAACAGCCCGGGGGTCGGCCGCGCGACCGGCGCGGGCTCCGCGCGCGCGATCCGCACGCCGGTCATCGCGCCGAGCGGCTCTCCGGACTCGCCGTAGATCGCGATGTCGCCGGTGATCTCGCCGGGGCGCCGCGCGGTGATCGCCGCGTGTACCCACAGCGGTCGGTCGCCGAGCTCGCAGATCCGGACCTCCGAGATCGAGGTCGGTACGCCGGTCGCGGCGCCGCCCGGCCGCGCGCCGAGCTGGGTGTCGGGG
>DATAPF010000708.1:0-17455 GCA_036265355.1 Kofleriaceae bacterium
GCACGCCGCCCGCGGTGATCCTCGGCAGCCAGTCGAACAGCTTCGACTTGTCGCCGATCACGGCCATGCCGCGCAGATCGCGCAGCACCGGCAGGATCGCGCCGGCCGCGATCGCGGCGATCAGCAGGCGCACCCGCGACCGCATGCCGGCGGCGCTGCGGTGCAGGCTGTCGAGCAGGATCGCCGCCGCCATCCCCGACGGGAACGGCAGCCGCTCGCGGTTGATCAGCTGGCGCTTGAGCGGGATCGCGAGGGTGACGCCGAGCGCGGCGACGCAGGCGATCCACGCCGCGAGCGCCGCCCAGTGCCGCTGGACGCCCCCCGGCGCCGCCGGCGTCACCGAGAGCAGCAGCATCGCCGGGAACACGCCGACCACCATGTTGCCGGTCGCGTACGCCGCGGACGACGCGGTCGACTGCATGCAGTTGGCCTCGAGCACGCCGAGCGGGCTTCGCGTAATGCCGAGCGACGCGAGCAGCTGCCACAGCCCGAACGACGCCAGGCACGCTGCGAGCGCCATGCTGAAGAACCACCCGGTCTTGAGGCCGATGTAGACGTTGGCGAACGACATCACGAAGCCGAGCGCCAGCCCGGTCGCCACCGCGCGCACGGTCAGCTGCGGCACGCCGCGGCGATACGCGCGGCGGATCCACGCCGCCTCGTCGAGCTGCGAGACCGCGCGCGGATCGAGCTCCGGCTCGAGCGCCGGCCCGAGCGTCGGCTCGAGCTCGTCGGCCGTCGGGCTATCGTCGTCGGCCATACGCGCCACCAGCGTACTGCAGCCGCCGGGTGATCCTGTGTTCCGTCATTGCGCAACCGACTGATCTCGCCTCATGACGCATTTATTAAGCCTGAATTACTGAGCTATCGAGGAATCGCATCATTTCCGCCGGACAAGTAAGATCGTGTTACTCGCGCGGCGACGAGCAGCTTCTATATCGTGCGCGCGACCAGCGCTGGCCCCCAGCCGCGCCCAAGGCCCCGCAACATCGGAGTCAGCATGCGGATCACTCTGTTTGGACTCGCCGTCCTGTCATTCACCGGCTGTGCAATCGATACTCCCGCTCCTTCGGAATCACTTGAACAATCCAGCGTAACGTCGCAAACCATCCCAACGACCAGTGGAAGCTTCATCGGCTCGTATGTCGTGCCGACGTCGTCGGATCTGGCCTCCGCCGCGGTGTTCGCGGTGCCCGAGGTCAACTGGACGCTCCTCAACGGCGTCGTCACACTACACTACGACCTGCCGGTCGGCCTGGTCGGCGGCGATCTCGCGGTGACCTTCACCGGCCCGCTTGCGTCAGGCGCAACCAACGCTCATCTGACCGGTGCGAACGGCACCAGCGGGTGCACCGCGAGCGGCACCATCGTGACGTGCAGCGAGGCGTTCGCCAACCTCGGGACGCTGCCGATCAGCATGTCGGTCGTCCAGCAGACGGCAACGACCACGTTCAACGGTCCGGTGTCCAGCCGCGTCGCGGTCGCCAACGTGTTCTCCTCGGATCCGATCGGCACGATCAGCTTCGACATCACCAGGCCGGCCGCGGACGGCGGTGGGGGTCACGGCGGTGGCGGCGGTGGCGGCGGCGGTGGCGGCGGTGGTGGCGGCGGCCGGGGCCCGCACTGAGCTGCTGTCCACCGTGAGCGGCGAGGCTCGCGGTCGTCATCGGCGCGGGTGATGGATCAGGTGGACGCTGACCACCAGCGGCGGCACGCCGCCGAGGAAGCCGCCGATCACGTCGGACGGCCAGTGCACGCCGAGGTAGATCCGCGATAGCCCGATCATCGCGATCAGCGCGATCGCGGCGGCGATCACCGGCCGGCGCGCGCCCGGGTAGAGCGCGATCAGCGCGGCGGCGACCACGCCGTAGATCCCGACCGCCGACATCGCGTGGCCGCTCGGGAAGCTGTAGCCGGTCGGCAGCGCGACCTTGTCGAACAGCCGCGGCCGCTCGCGCGAGAACATCACCTTGAGCAGGCTGTACGCGGCGATCACGACGATCGTGTCGATCACCAGGATCAGCGCGACCGCGCGCCGGTGGAGCCGGATCGCGAGCGCCATGATCGCGGCGACCACCGGCAGCACCACGGCGTTTGCGCCGAGCTGGGCGGCGGTCTCCATCACGAGGTCCGGCGGCCGCGCGTCGAGCCGGTGGATCGCGAGCTCGACCGCGCGGTCGAGCCGGTCGAGCGCGCCGGCGCGCATCTCGGCGGCGACGATCACGAACCCGATGCTGGCGACGATCGCGGCGCCGAACTGCGCGAGCCGGCGCGGCGGCAGCGCGCGCAGCCACGGCCGGATCCGCCGCAGCGCCGGGCGGCGGCCGGGCGCGCCCGGCATCACCGCTCCGGCCGGATCAGCCCGGCGATCTGCATCCCGCGCCGGCCGAGGTCGTAGGCCTGGATCACCAGCGGCCCGGCGCGCGTGCCGTTGGCGATCTCGAACCGGACGATCCGCCCCGGATCGGCGTCGGGCAGCGCGCCGGTGACCACCCCGCGGGGCTGGAAGCACACCGCGCCGCCGGCGCCGGCCTCGGCGGGCAGCTCGAGCGTGCGGCCGCCACTGCGCTCGACGATCGTGTAGTGGAAGCTCGCCGGCGCCGCGATCTCGCGCAGCCGGGCGAAGTCGGTCGCGCAGATCCGGTCGGGGCCGGCGGCGCGGACCTCGCCGAGCGGCGACAGCTTGCCGAGGTAGCGGACCAGGATCCGGTGCTGGCGCTCGATCAGGATGCCGGTGAGGTAGTCGGCGTCGCTCGGATCCTGCCACTGGCCGAGCGCGACGAACCGGCGGATGTCGTCGCGTGAGAACCGCGCGATCAGCCGCGCCATCCAGGCGGCGTCGCGCTCGGTCATCCGCAGGAACGCCGGGTTGGGGTACGCCGGCTTCCACGCCCCGGGAACGAAGTCCCCGGCGCGGTAGTAGCCGAACTTCTCGCGGCCCGGCACCTCGCGGGCGTGGTCCCACGGCTTCTCCTCGGCGCCCAGCGTGATCAGCGCCCGGCCGATCTCGGCGAAGTCGACGTCGTAGGCGTAGCCGAGCCGGCGCGACATCTCGTCGACGCTCATCTCGCCGCCCATCGTGTCGCTGGTATCGAGCACGTAGTGCACGACGTGGCCGGGCGACGATCGCTTGTCGCTCGGATCGGCCGCCAGCCACACGTCCATCGAGTTCTGCTCGCGGGCGTCCCAGTGATCGAGCCAGGCGGCGAGGACCCGCATGCCGCGCAGCTCGCGGCGATCGGCGTGGTCGATCACGTCGCTCGGATCGTCGTCGCGCATGCCGGTGTAGCGGAACGGCCCGAGCGCGAGGCCGGGCAGCCACTTCGATGCCTGCATCCGGACCCGGTGGTCGGGCAGCTGGGTCGTGATCGCGAGCACCCTGTCGAGCGCGGCGTCGTCAAATGGGTGGCTGACGCCGCTGTTCGCGACGACCTTGAGCCCCGGGGTCAGGCTGAGCTGGGCCTTGCGGAGCACCACGATCTGCTCGCAGCTCGTGTAATAGCCGAGCGCGTGATAGATCGCCGCGCCGATCACGCTCGCGGCGCTCGCGCGCTCCGGCTTGTCCTCGTCGTCGGCCTTGAGCATGTAGACCCCCTTCTCGGGGACCTGGACGCGGAATCCCGGGGTCGAGCCGTTGTCCTTGCCGTGGTCGATCCGCCACGCGCCATCGCGCACCCGGTCGGTGGCCGGCAGCATGTCGTCGGGGGCGCATGCGCCGGGCGCCTCGGCGTCGGCCTCGGCGTCGACCTCGTGCGCGCGCGGCCGGTTGGTGAACCACGCCGAGTCCGGGACCTCGTCGAGGCTGTTGGCGTTGACCGCCTCGCCGGTGACCTCGACCGACAGCGTGCGCGACACCGGCGCGAACCACAGGTTGTCGACCTGGTCCCACACGAACGGCGAGACGTACTCGCGCGGTGCGCAGTTCCACGGGTGGTCGTCCTTGGCCGCCGGATCGAGCCGGCACGGCACCGACACCGGCAGTAGATCGGTGTCGACCAGCATCGGCGCGCGCAGCGGGAACGGTCGCGGTACGGCGCACGCGGCGAGCATCGCGGCGATCACCGCGCCGGCCGAGGTCGTGACCGAGGCGTGGGGCGACGCGTGGGGCGACGCGTGGAGCGACGCGTGGAACAGGGACGGGAGCGAGCTCGGTGTGCGAATGCAGACAGCTGGTGCAAGGCGCCCGCCACTCGGATCTCCGAAACACCCCGGCTTGGCTCACCGCAGCATCCGTGCGCCGCCGTCACAATGCGCGGCCACCCGAGCGCGTCGGCGCGCGGCAGCGGCCGACGCTGGAATCGGTATCGAGCATTGCGCCGCGCACGAGCCGCGGGCGGTGTCATTCACTCCGGGTTCACTCTGGGTTTTCGAATCTTACCGCGCGGAGTGGTTCGACTCCACCGCTTCGACGATGATGGGCCCGGTCATGGTCATGAGGCATCCCGATCCCCGCGCCGCGCTCACCGATGAGGTCGCGCGGTTCCAAGCCGAGATTCGGCGGCTGGCGCTCGCCGCCGCGCACGAGATTCTCCGACAGGAGCTCGATCGCCGGCTCGCCCGGCTTGCGGCCCCCGCGCGCCGCCGCGCACTGCTCGCTCAGATCGAGCCCGTCGCGCCGCGGCCCCCGGCTCGCGAGCCGCCGCGCGAGCCGGTCGCGCCCCCGGCCGAGCCCGTCGCGCGCGAGCCGGCGGCGACCCCGCCCGCGGCGAACGGACCGGGCAACGGCCGCGCGGACGGCCGGGGCGAAGCAAAGAAGCGCTCGGCGTGGACGCGCGAGGCGATCATCGAGGAACTCGCCAGCTGGATGGCGAGCGGCACCGCGATCGACGCCGCGTTCGTCGCGCGCCACGGACCGCCCGGCCTGGTCGCCGCGACCCGCCGGATCTTCGGCCGGTTCGACGCCGCGCTCAACGTCGCCGGGCTGCATTTCTCCAAGCTGTACCCCGACGGTCCGCCGTCGCGCGGCACGCCCTGACGCGTGCCCGGCGGGCGGTCGTCGGTCCCTCGCAGGCCGAACAAGGAGAGTCCACCATGGGAGTCGTCAAGAAGCCTACGCCCGCCGAGCTGCACGACACCGCCAGGGCGCTCGGGATGCACCTGACCGACGCGGACGTCGCGTCGTATCTCGAGCTGATGGCCGGCACGATCGACGGTTACAACGCGCTGGCCGAGATGCCCAATCAGCTGCCGGCGATCAAGTATCCGCGCACGCCGGGCCACTTCCCGGAGGGCGAGGACAACCCCCACAACGCCTGGTACGTCAAGACCACGATCAAGGGTGCGGCGAGCGGCAAGCTCGCGGGCAAGACCGTCGCGGTCAAGGACAACGTCTGCATCGCCGGCGTGCCGATGATGAACGGCGCCTCGACGCTCGAGGGCTACGTGCCCGACGTCGACGCGACCATCGTCACCCGGATGCTCGACGCCGGCGCGACGATCGCCGGCAAGACCCACTGCGAGTACTTCTGCTTCTCCGGCGGCAGCCACACCGCCGCCTACGGCCCGGTCCACAATCCGCTCAAGCGCGGCTACTCGGCCGGCGGCTCGTCGTCGGGCAGCGCCGCCGTCGTCGCCAACCGCGAGGTCGACATGGCGATCGGCGGCGACCAGGGCGGCTCGATCCGCATGCCGGCGTCGTACTGCGGCATCTACGGCCTCAAGCCGACCTGGGGCCTGGTCCCGTACACCGGCGTCATGCCGATCGAGACCACGCTCGACCACGCCGGGCCGATGACCGCCACGGTCGCCGACAACGCGCTGCTGCTCGAGGTGCTGGCCGGGCCCGACGGCCTCGATCCTCGCCAGGGCACTCACCAGGGCAAGGCGCCGCCGCCGGCGCGCTACACCGAGGCGCTCGGCCAGAAGATCGCCGGCCTCAAGATCGGCGTGCTGCGGGAGGGCTTCGAGGCGGCCAACGCCGAGCCCGACGTGCTGTCCATGGTGCGCAAGGGCGCGCAGGCGTTCGGGCGGCTGGGCGCCACCGTCGAGGACGTCTCCGTCCCGCTCCACCTCGCGGCGATGGCGGTGTGGTCGGCGATCGCCCACGAGGGCGCGACCGCCCAGATGATGCTGGGCAACGGCTTCGGCCTCAACTGGAAGGGCCTGTACGTCACCAGCCTGCTCGACGCCCACGCGGCGTGGCGGCAGCGCGCCGACGAGCTGTCCGACACGCTCAAGATCACGATGCTCGCCGGCCACTACGTGCTCCACAAGTACCGCGGCCACTACTACGCCAAGGCCCAGAACCTCGCGCGCAAGATCACCGCCGCCTACGACGCTGCGCTGGCCCGCTACGACGCGCTGCTGCTGCCGACCACGCCGATCAAGGCGACCCGGCTGCCCGCGCCCGACGCGCCGCGCGCCGAGGTGCTCGCCCGCGGCTTCGAGATGATCGCCAACTGCGCGCCGTTCGACGTCAGCGGTCACCCGGCGATGACCATGCCGTGCGGTGTCAGCGACGACCTGCCCGCGGGCCTCATGCTGGTCGGCAAGCAGTTCGACGAGATGACGCTGTACCGGCTCGCCAGCGCGTGGGAGTCCGGCGCCGACGGCAAGTCGATCCGCCCGTGACCGATTGCGCGCAATCGCGGCCGACCTCACGGTCGGCGGCCCGGAGCTCGCTGCGCAGAGGGTGAAGGCCGATCTCGTCGACGAGTGCCATCCGTTCCTCCATCCCATCATCGTCGGCGGCGGCAAGCACTGGCTCCCCGACGGCGCCGCCGTGAAGCTCGAGTTGCTCGCCGAGCGCCGGTTCGATGGCGGCGTGGTTCACCTTCATTACCGCGTGAAGCGCGGAAGCTGCTGGAAGCTGCTGATCGAGAGGCGGTACCGGCCGGCCAGCGCGTGGGAGTCTGGGCCGACGGCAAGTCGATCGGGCCGTGACCGGCGATTCCGCGGAATCGCGGCCCGCGTAGCAGGACGGCGCGCCGCGGCCGTCTTATGCTGGGTGCGCGGGCAGGTCCGTGGCCTACGAGTACGACATCTTCCTGAGCTACAAGCGTCATCCCGAGGCGAGGCAGTGGCTGGTCGAGCACTTCCAGCCGCTGCTCGAGTTTCATGTCGAGCTCGAGCTCGGCCACAGGGTGACCGTGTTCCGCGACGATCAGGACGACGAAGCGGGTGCAAGCTGGCCGGCCCACCTCGGACGGGCGCTCGGCAACTCGCGCACCCTGGTGGCGCTGTGGACCCGGACGTACTTTCACAGCGAGTGGTGTAGCCGCGAGCTGTCGACGATGCTCGCGCGCGAACGCGATGAGCGGTTCCGGACGGCCGAGCGCCCCGGGGGCCTGATCTTCCCGGTGGTGCTGCACGATTGCGAGCAGCTGCCCCGGAAGCTCGTTCCGCTGCACTACGTGGCGATGCAGGAATGCTTCCAGACCCGGATGGCGCGCAACAGCCAGACCGCCGAGATCCTCGCGCAGCAGATCAAGGACCGGCTCGCACCCAGCGTTGCCTCCGCGGTCAAGGCGGCGCCGAGGTGGCGCCCCAGCTGGCCGCTCAAGTCGGCCACGCAGCTCCTCAACGCGATCCTGCGCAGGAGGCCGCCGCGCCAGAGCCAGGTCCCGAGGCACTCGCGGTGAGCCAGATCGTCACGTTCTACTCGTACAAGGGTGGCGTCGGCCGCAGCATGACGCTCGCCAACATCGCGGTGCTGCTCGCGCAGCGCGGGCTTCGCGTGCTCGCCGTCGACTGGGACCTCGAGGCCCCGGGCCTCGAGCGCTACTTCGACTACTTCGATCTGTCGATCAAGCGCGGTGGGCTGCTGCCGTTCCTGGTCGAGCAGCACGCCCAGCTCGGGGGCGACGGCGAGGCACGCGCGGACCACTACCGCCACCACCTGTGGACGATCGACGTCGGCGGTACGCACCGCCTGTCGCTGCTCGGCAGCGGGCGGGCGGCGCACGCCGACTACGCGCACGTCCTCGAGCACTTCGCGTGGACCGCATTCTTCGAGCGCGGCGGCGGCGACTTCCTCGAGCAGCTGCGCGACCGCTGGCGCGCCGACTTCGACATCGTGCTGATCGACAGCCGCACCGGGGTGAGCGACGCGGGCGGCATCTGCACGATCCAGATGCCCGATGTCCTGGTCACGATGTTCACCGCGAACTACCAGAGCGTGCTCGGCGTGCGCGATGTCAGCCAGTCGGCGCAGGCCGCCCGCCAGCGCCTGGCGTACGACCGCATGGCGCTGACGATCCTCCCGCTGCCGAGCCGGTTCCCGCGCGGCGACAGCCAGCAGTCGAACGAGTGGCTGGACCGGATCGCCACCGAGCTCGGTGGCTGTTTCGCGGACTGGCTGCCGCGCGGGATCGAGCCGCGCGGCGTGCTCGAGCGGCTGACCATCCCGCAGCGCGACGAGTTCGCGTTCGGCGAGCGCCTCGCCGTCGCGGAGCACAAGACGGCAGGAGCCAAGGCGCTGACTGCCGTCTACGACCGGATCGCGGCGCTGCTCGCGGCCGAGTTCCGCGATATCGAGGCCGCCCTGGGCGCGATCGAGTCGGCTCCGGCGAGCCGGTCGGTCTCACGGGCGATCGAAGAGCTCGCCCTCGGCCGCCGCACACCGTCCGCCGTCCGCCCCGACGTGTTCGTGAGCTACCCGCGGGCCGGCAGCGTGCTTCGCGAATGGGTCTACCGTTTCGTCGAAGCGCTGGGCAAGGCGGCGGGCGCGCAGGTCGGGATGCTTGCGTCGTTCTTTCTCGACGTCGAGGACCGGCCCGACGACGAGTTCGACCAGCTGCGACCCATCCTCGATCGATCTCGTGTCTTGCTGGCCATCCTGACGCCGCACTACCTGGCGTCGTCGTGGTGCCTGGCCGAGTGGCAGGCCTTCGAGGACCGCGAGCGCGCGGAGGAGCGGACGCTGATCGTGCCGATCGCGCTGCGCGGCGTGTCGGCGCTCCCCGGCCGGTTCAGCGAGCGCGTGGTGATCGATGGCTCCGGTGTCGACCTGTCGGACCTGAGCGATGCGACGATGGCGGCGCTCGTTGACCGGACCCTGAGGATGCTCGCCGCGACGCTCGAGGGCGGGCCGCGATCGGACCGGGCTCCAGATCGGCAGGTCAAGGCCGTTCCGACACACCGGTCGGTCAAGCCTGCAGGGCCGCCACACAGGATCCTGGTCCTGGCTGCGAATCCGTCGGGTGCAGGGAGGTTGGCGCTGGACGTC
Source organism: Kofleriaceae bacterium (assembly GCA_036265355.1). Classification (GTDB taxonomy): domain Bacteria; phylum Myxococcota_A; class Polyangia; order Haliangiales; family Haliangiaceae; genus JABFXX01. The sequence goes on from DATAPF010000708.1 coordinate 9,167, forward strand.
GAGATGCATGAGATCACGAACGTGCTCCGCAGGTCGCAGTTTCGAGAACAGCTCGAGGTACACGCGAGATGGACCGAGACGCCGCGCGATCTGCTGCTCGCCCTGCGGGAAGTGAGTCCCACCGTGGTTCACTTCAGCGGCCGAGGCGCCAGCGACGGCCTGTACCTGGAGGGCGAGGACGGTCTCCCACAGCTGCTGTCGGGGGAGGCGCTCGCGCAGCTGATCCGGGCTGCAGGCAGCGACCTCCGGCTGGTCGTGCTGAGCGCCTGCTACAGCGAGAGGCAGGCCGCGGCGTTGAGTGATCGTGTCGACTGTGTGGTTGGCGTCGTTGCCTCGATCAGCGACGAGGCCGCCATCGCGTTCTTGGCCAGGTTCTACGAGGCGCTCGCCTCGGGCGAATCGGTCGCTGTCGCCTGTGAGGTAGGCCAGGCCATGATCCCGGCGCGCTGGGGCGGGGACCCTGCTTGGGGCGGAGACCCTGCGGCGATGATCCAGTTGCGGACGCGACGAGGGCGGCGCGCCGACACGGTATTCTTGACGACGCAACCCAGGACTCGGAGACGGCGATCCAGCGGGCGACGAAGCGGCGCGCGCTGATCCAGCGATCGCGTCATGCTGGATCGCGGTGACCAAAGGCGAAGTTGACCCGTCGAGCCTGCCGGGGCTGCCCTGCACTCGCGCCGTGATAGCTGATGATGCCGCATCCGCGGTCGCGGCTCAGCGCGTGCGGACGTCGAGGTTATCCTGCTGGCACTTGCGCTCGATCCCGGACTGCAGATTAGCCGGGACGTGCGTGAAGTACTGCCGTGCGCTCGCCGCGTCGTGCGCCGCGCACGCGTACATCACCGCGAGCCAGTACATCCGATCGGTCTGCTTGCAGCCCAGCGCGACGCGCGCGAGCGACAGCGCCGCGGACGGCGAGCCGGCGTCGTACTCGGTCGCGGCGCGGGTCATCAGCTCGGGGACGTCGACGCTGTCGCAGCTGCCCTTGCGCGGCCGCGACGCATGATCGGCCGCGGGCGCCGTGGCCGGCCGCGCGGTGCGCTCCGCCGGCGGCGGCTCGGCCCGGGTGTGTTCGGCCGGCGCGTCGTCGCTGCAGGTCACGTCCTGTGCGGCGGCGACCACGCGCTCGGTGCCCGACGCGGTGAGCTGCGCGATCAGCCGGCGCAGCCCGGCGCAATCGTGGTCGGCGGCCAGCTGTCGGGCGCGGCGGCGCGCTTCGTCGGTGCGCTGCTGCTCGGCGGCGGCGAACGCGTCGCGCAGCGGGGTCAGGTAGGCCGACCCGGGGTCGATCTGCTGGAGCGCCGCCCGCGCCTGCGCGAGGTTGCCGCTGCGCAGCGCGCGCCGGGCCTGGCCGTCGAGCAGCTCGTTCTGGATCTCCTGCCGCGCGGTGGCGCGCAGCTGCTCGGCCGTTCCGGACGCGCCGAGCGTCGCGAGCTGCGCGGCGCAGGCCTCGAGGTCCTGCCAGCGCTGCGCGCGCTGCAGCTCGGCGCACGCGGCGAGCCTGGCGGCGCGCTCGTCCTCGCTCGCGGCGGCCGCCGCGGCCGCGGCCCAGATCGCGGTCGGCTTTGCCGTAGCAGCAGTGTCCGGCGCGGTCGGATCCGGCGCGGCGCTCGCGCTGCCGGTGACCGGCTTGGCGGCGATCGCCGGGCTCGAGGCCTGGGATCGCCCGCGCCGGACCAGCAGCGCGGCGGTGATGCCGCCGAGCGACACGCAGAGCGCGACCACGGCGATCGTCCGGTAGCGGCGCCGCGCTCGGCCCGGCGCGACCTCGGGCGCCAGCATCGCCCGCCCCGCTGGCAAGGGCTCCGGCCCCGCCGCGGCGACGGGGCCGGCGTCGTACACACCCTGTGCGAACCGGTTGGCGCGCTCGACCAGGAAGCCCGCCATCCGGTGATCGTGCGCGTACGGCGCGATCGCGGCGACGAGCGCGGCGATCGACGGGAACCGCGCCTCGCGCTCGGGCTCGAGGCAGCGCAGCACGGCCGCCTGCAGGCCCGGCGGGATCTGCGGATCCATCGGCCGCGGCGCGCCGCTCGCCGCGACCCGCCCGCTGGCGGATGCGGGCTCGGGGAACGGGCGCTGGCCGGTCAGGCACTCGTAGAGCACCGCACCGACCGACCAGATATCGGCGCGTCCATCGACGTCGTCGGGCCACCGGACCTGCTCCGGGGCCGTGTACGCGGTCTCGGCGGCGGCATCGGCTGTGGGCACCGGCCGGGGCAGCGGCTCGACCACACTGCCCGGCGTGCTCGCGGACGGACGGACGATGCCGAAGTCGACCAGCTTGACCAGCAGCGAGCCGTCGGGCCGCGCGCTGAGCAGCACGCTGGCCGGCCGCACGCGGCGGTGCACGATGCCGTGCGCGTGGGCCTCGGCGAGCGCGTCGCAGACCTGGAGCACGTAGTCGACGGCCTCGGCCGGGATCAGCGCGCCGCGCCGCGCCAGCTCGGCGCCGAGCTCGACGCCGCGCACGGCCTCGGTCACCAGGTACGCCACGCCGTCCGACGAGATCCCGACGTCGATCAGCCGCGCCACGTGCTCGCTGCGCAGCCGGTGCGCCGCCTGGGCCTCGCGCACGAACCGCGCATGCACCGACAGGCTGATCGCGGTCTCCGGAAGCAGCATCTTGAGCACGAGCTCGCCGAGCTGCGGGTGGCTGACCCGGAGCGTCATGTACATCCCGTCGCGGCCCAGCGCGGCCTCGATGCGGTATTTTCCGAGCACGGTCGTGCCCGGTCGGAAGGTCGGCTCCATCCGGAGATCGAGACTAGAGGAAGCCCGGCACCCGCCGCAAGCGGCCAGCGCTGCGCAGCACGCGAGCGCGACTCAGCTCGCCTTGCCGCCGCGCAGCACTCGGTGATTTTCGAATGCGAATCCGCGATCACCCGCACGCGCCGGCTCGGCCAGGCGATCGAACACCCCTCTTCAGTGGGTGATCCGGGCGCCGTCGTCGCTGCGCTTGCGGGCTGCGAGGTGGCCGTCGCGCAGCGTGGCGTCGTGCAGCGTGATCGCGAGGGCCTCGGACAGCGACTCGACCGGCGACACGGTCAGCCGATCGCGGACGTCGGCCGGCAGGTCCTCGAGGTCGGGCTCGTTGTCGCGCGGGATCACGATGTGGGTGATGCCGGCGCGCACGGCGCCGAGCACCTTCTCCTTGAGCCCGCCGATCGGCAGCACGCGGCCCGACAGCGTGATCTCGCCGGTCATCGCGACCTCGTGGCTGGCCGGGCGACCGGACAGCGCGGACACGATCGCGGTGGCCATCGCGATGCCGGCGGACGGGCCGTCCTTGGGGATCGCGCCGGCCGGGACGTGGACGTGGAGATCGCGCTCGAACACGCGGTCGTTGATCGACAGCCACGCGGCGTGGGCGCGGGCGAACGTCCAGGCGGCGCGCGCCGACTCCTTCATCACGTCGCCGAGCTGGCCGGTCAGGATCAGCTCGCCCTTGCCCGGCATCACCGAGGCCTCGACGAACATGATGTCGCCGCCGGCCGGGGTGTAGTACATGCCGGTCGCGATCCCGATCTCGTCCTCGCGCGCGGCCTTCTCGGGGTGGACGCGCGGCCGGCCGAGCAGGGGCCGGACGTCGGCGCGGTCGACCACCGCGCGCTCGATCTCGTGCCCGGCGATCCGGCGGGCGACCTTGCGGGCGAGCCGGCCGAGCTCGCGCTCGAGCTGGCGGACGCCGCCCTCGCGGGTGTAGCCGGTGATCACCTCGCGCAGCGCGTCGTCGGTGAGCTGCAGCTGCTCGGCGGTCAGGCCGTTCTCGTCGCGCTGGCGCGGCACCAGGTAGTCCTTGGCGATCGCGAGCTTCTCGGCCTCGGTGTAGCCGGCGAACTCGACGACCTCCATGCGGTCGAGCAGCGGCGCCGGGATGTTCTGCAGGAAGTTCGCGGTGGCGATGAACATCACCTCGGACAGGTCGAACGGCACGCCGAGGTAGTGATCGACGAACGCGTTGTTCTGCGCGGGGTCGAGCACCTCGAGCAGCGCGCTCGCCGGGTCGCCCTGGAACGACACGCCGAGCTTGTCGACCTCGTCGAGCAGGAACACCGGGTTCTTGCTGCCGGCCTGCCGCATGCCCGCGAGGATCCGGCCGGGCATCGCGCCGATGTACGTGCGGCGGTGGCCGCGGATGTCGGCCTCGTCGCGCGCGCCGCCGAGCGAGATCCGGACGTACTTGCGGCCCATCGCGCGAGCGATCGACTTGGCGATCGAGGTCTTGCCGACGCCGGGCGGGCCGGCGAACAGCAGGATCCGGCCCTTGCGCGCCCGGGCGCCGGCGAGCTGGTGGACCGCGAGGAACTCGAGCACGCGGTCCTTGACCTCGCGCAGGCCGTGGTGGTCCTCGTCGAGGATCTTGGCGGCCTCCTGGATGTCGAGGTGATCGTCGGTGCGCGTGCCCCACGGCAGCTCGGCGATGGTCTCGAGGTAGGTCCGGATCACCTGCGACTCCATCGATTCGCGGCCGATCCGGGTCAGCCGCGCCCATTCGCGGTCGACCTCGCGGCGCGCGTCCTCGGCCAGCGGCAGCTTGTCGAGCTTGACCTTGAGCTCCTGCAGCGCGCTGTCGGCGGCCTCGTCGCCCTCGCCGAGCTCCTTCTGGATCGCGCGCAGCTGCTCGCGCAGGTAGACCTCGCGCTGGCGCTCGCCGAGCTCCTCCTTGACCTTGGAGTGGATCGCCTCCTGGGCGTTGACCACGTCGATCTGGCGCTGGACGAGGATCAGCACGCGGCGCAGCCGGTCCTCGATCGCGAGCGCCTCGAGCAGGCCCTGGCGATCGGCGAGCGGCGCGTCGAGGTATCCGGCGACGAGGTCGGCGAGCCGGCCGGGCTCGGAGATCTGGTCGAGCATCTGGCCGACCGCCTCGGCGGGCAGGCCGCGCTTGGTCGCGAGCTCGGCCGCGCGGTCGCGGACCTCGCGATGCAGCGCCAGGAACGTCGCGTCCTTGGGGTCGAGCGGCTGCAGCTCGGTGGCCTCGGACACGGTCGCCACCAGGTAGCCGTCGTTCGGGGTCACCCGCATGACGATGCCGCGCTCGCGGCCCTCGAGGGCGACGCGCACGCCGCCCAGACCGCGCTCGAGCGACGAGATCGTGGCGATGGTCCCGATCGTGAACAGGCTGTCGGGGGTGACGTCGTCGCCCTCGGTCCGCTGCGCCACCGCGAGCACGCGGTGGTCCGGGTCGCGCACCGCGGCCTCGATGGCGCGCAGCGTCTGGGCGCGCGCGGCCGTGATCGGCAGGCTGACGCCGGGGAACAGCACGGCGCCGCGCATCGCCACGATCGGAAGGGTTTTGGGCATGATAGATCGGTGACCACGCTGGCGCCCCCGTGCAACCTGCCCGAAGGCCCGGGCGGGGCGTGCCCCGGCGGCGCCGGGCGTGGTGCCCGTGCGCGGTGCACGACGAACGGCGCGCGCGACCGAACTGCCTGGAGGCAACGCATGCGGATCGATCTGCGAATCGCCCTGGCCCGGCTGGCCGTGATCGCGCTGGCCGGCCTCGCTCCGGCGGCGCACGCGGCGCCGGGCGATGATCGGTCGCCGGCGTGGAGCAATGACTTCACCGGCCGGCTGGAGGCGCTCGCGCTGCTCCAGACGCTGAACGCGGAGCTGCTCAGCCACGACAGCGCCACGCTGACGCTCGATCGCTGGTGCGACGCCCATCACCTCGCGTCGCCCGCCAAGGTCGTCGCGGTGCGCGACCGCGGCGCGACCAAGCCGGCGACCGCGGAGCTGCGCCGCGCGCTCGGAGTCGGCGAGGCCGAGCCGATCCGCTACCGGCGGGTCCAGCTGATGTGTGGGCGCCACGTGCTGTCGGAGGCCGATAACTGGTACGTGCCGTCGCGGCTGTCGCCCGAGATGAACCACCAGCTCGACACCACCGACATCGCGTTTGGCCGCGCGGTGCAGGCGCTGCATTTCCAGCGCCGGACGCTGTCGGCGCACCTCTTGTGGTCGCCGCTGCCCGATGGCTGGGACACCGGGAGCGGCGCGCTGGTCGACGCGAGCGCGCCGGCGCTGGCGATCCCGCATGCGGTGCTCGAACACCGGGCCGTGCTGACGCTGCCCGACGGCACGCCGTTCAGCGAGGTGATCGAGACCTATACCGACCAGGTGCTCGCGTTCCCGCAGCCGCGTGCCATCCGCTGAAGCGGCGGCCTCGACTCCCACGCTGCGCTCTGCGCGATGGCGGTTTCCATACCACGCGGGTCCTCCAGCCTCAGGAATTTGAGGCGCAGTCGAGTCGTTGCGCCCCGCGCGCAGAGGAGAATCACTGCGACACGGATGCGACCGCACGTGCGTACCTTTCCCGGAACGCACGATCCGCGGCGTGTCCGATCCTAGTTTTGCCACGATCGCAAGATGAAATGACGCATCGCGGATTTCTCGCCACCCGGGGACCTGCGGGGCGGGCGGCCTCGCAGGCGAATTTCCGTCGGAGATCAACGCTGTAGCGCGGAGCCGCCCGGCGCGTTCGGGCGCGAATCGGGTGTGGTCATATATGGGCCAGCGACCGGCTCTGTCGCGGGTCCGGTCACCGCCTGACACCTCGTGGAATGGCCAGGTTAGGAGATCTCAGGCCGGCTCACCTCGAGCTCCCGATGAGTGGTGACGGATAGGTTTATGTTTACGCTTACGGTGAAAGTCGGAGGGACCAGCGACCGTTCGGAGACGCAGTCTGTCGCGCCGCCATCTGGCTTGGCGCAGGACAGCGCGCGTACGGTTGACAGCTCCGACTCTTCCACCGAGATCGATGCCCGTGACATCGTCGGGCCCCAGTTTCACAGTCCCGACCGCTACCACATCATGGGCGAGCATGGGCGCGGTGGGCTCGGTCGCGTGTCGCGGGCGCACGACCGCGAGCTCGGCCGCGACGTGGCGATCAAGGAGCTGATCTCGCGCAACCAGGTCGACGAGATCCGGTTCCTGCGCGAGGCGCTGATCACCGCGCGGCTGGAGCACCCGGGGATCGTTCCGGTCCACGAGGCCGGGCGCTGGCCGGACGGCACGCCGTTCTATGCGATGAAGCTGGTCTCGGGCCGCTCGCTGCGCGACCAGATCGCCGAGCGTCCCACGGTCGACCAGCGGATCGGTCTGCTCCACCACGTGATCGCGGTGGCCGATGCGATCGCGTACGCGCACGGCCGCAACATCATCCATCGCGATCTCAAGCCCGGCAACGTGATCGTCGGGGACTTCGGCGAGACCATCGTGATCGACTGGGGGCTGGCCAAGGACATCAAGGCCCCCGACGACTCGAGCAGCGGCGTCCCGACCGGCTCGCCGCCGGATCGCACCGCCGACGACGATCTCACCGCGGCGGGCAGCGTGCTCGGCACGCCGGCGTACATGGCCCCCGAGCAGAAGCGCGGGGAACCGGTCGACCAGCGCGCCGACGTGTTCGCGATCGGCGCGATGCTGTGGGAGCTGTGCTCGCCGCGCAAGACGCTGCCGACCAACCCGACGCAGCGCCACCGCATGCTGCGCCGCTCCGGGATCGACCGCGACCTGGTCGCGATCATCGACAAGGCGCTCGATCCCGACCCGGCGGGGCGCTACCGCGACGCCGGCGCGCTGGCCGCCGATCTCAAGGCGTTCAAGTCCGGCGCGCGGGTCGGCGCGCGCAGCTACTCGCTGTACGCGACGCTCGCGCACTGGACGCGCCGGCACCGCGCGATCGCGCTGTCGGTGACCCTCGCGATCGTGCTCGCCGCGACCGGCACCGTCATGTACGTCCGCAACGTCGCCGCGGAGCGCGATCGCGCCGACGCCGCGCTGCACGATGCGCGCCGCGAGCGCGACCGCGCCCGGCTGTCCGAGGCGGCGCAACTGCTTGAGAACGATCCGAACCGCGCCAAGGCGCTGCTCGCGTCGCTGACCCTGCACTCGCCGCAGTACGCGCTGCTGATCGGGCGGATGCAGCAGCTGTCGGCGGACAAGGTCGTGTCGGTGCCCAGCGTGGTCGACGCGCTGTTCCGCGCGCCCGGCAGCGCGACGGTCGAGCTCCAGACCCGCGACGGCGGGTTCCACCGCCTCGAGCCGAGCAGTGCGCAGATCGAGATCGTCGATCATGACCTGGCGGGCCCGGTGGCCTACCGGGCCGGCCAGTGGCTGTATGCCCGGCGGACGTACGGCGCGGGCTCGGTCCGGATCGCGAGCCCGACGCAGTCCAACCTGTACGACATCGACCTGCCCAGCGTGACGCGGCTGGTCGCGCTCAGCGACGCGGTCTACGCGCTCGATGGCGCGCACGAGCTGCACCGGTTCGACGGCAAGACC
>DATAPF010000709.1:0-8735 GCA_036265355.1 Kofleriaceae bacterium
GAGGTTAGCGTAGCGGCGGCGGACGACCAGTCGTAGTCGCGATGCTGCACAGCCACGCTCTGCCCGCCTCACGTGCCCCTCCTGCTCAGTGCTTCGCCGGTAACTGCGCAGATTCCTGCTGCCACGTGGCTGCCACACGCGACGAGATCAGCGAGGATGAGGAGGGACCAGTCGGGATAACCGCTCGACGTAACCATGCGTGGTCATTGCAGGTCCGCGAGTTGATTGACTTCTCGCGTTACGTCGAACCGAATTCGAATCCCGTTGGGGTCGCGACGCATTCGAAACCGCGGTCAGACCGCTTGCTCCCCAGGAGCGTAGCGAAGTCCGCGTCACCCCTGATCCTCCCAATTTGACGCATGCCGTCAGGTGTCCGGCTGGCTCGAACGTCAGCCCGGGTCAGGCGAAGCGCGTCGGCGTTCATCCACGCCAGCAGCTGCACCGTGCCGAGGTCGGCATCCTCGACGATGCACGGGACGAGGCCGCGGTCGTCGTACGCCGGCTCGATCACGGCTACACGTTGGGCGACCGCGATCTCGGTGTGAAGAAGCCGTCTACTTCGGCTCCGTACCCTGCTTGCAGTCGGCGACGCGATCCCATGGAGGTGCCGGCTGGACTTCTTCCGTTCGTCACCGCCGACGGCAACGAGTTGTGGTTCGCGTCGACCGGCAACACCGGGTCCAACTCCAGCGACCTGTGGCGCGCCGTGAAGTCCGGACAGAGCTTCGGCCAGCCGACGCCGGTCGGCGAGCTGAACACGTCGTCGTCCGAGTACTGCCCGACCCTGAGCGCCGACCGCCTCACCGTCTACTTCTCGTCGGACTGCACCGGCGCTTCGACCACGATCTGGGTCTCGCACCGCGCCAGCGCCGACGATGGCTTCCGCACGCCGGCCCCGGTCGACGAGCTCAACGCCGCCGGCTTCGGCTTCGTCAGCTGGATCTCGAGCGACAACTGCCGGATCTACGGAACCGCCAACGGCATGTTCTACGTGGCGACCCGCCTGCGCTGATCTCGATGCCCGGCGAGCTGCCTCGCGCTCACTTCCCCCGGATCAACCGCTCGAGCGCAGCGACCCCGGCATCGAGCGTCGCATCCCGGCCGGCCAGAAAGTCTCGCGCTGTCCGCGCCACGGCGACGTCGGGGATGACGCCGCGGCCGATCAGCGGATTGTCGACGACCCCCGACGTCGAGACTCGGCCCGTGCCGCCGCCGGGGAGCGCGAACACCAGGGGATCTCCCGTGCCCCCGGCGGTCGGCTGCCCAACGATGAGGCCGCGCCCGAGGGCCTTGAACGTGGCCGCGAAGATGTCGGTCGCCGAGAACGACCGCGTGCTGGTGAGCACGACGATCGGCTTGGCGAAGTGGTCTGCCGGCCCGCCCTTCCACACCGCCTTGTCCTTGGTCTGCTCGTACCAGCCGCCAGCCTGTCCCCACACGCGCAGGGTAGCGGCGTATTCGCGCGTGCGCCACGGGATGGTCGGGAAGTCCTTGTCCATCAACATGCCGAGAATGTTGAGGGCGATAGCCCCGCTGCCACCGTCGTTGTCGCGCACGTCGAGCACCAGCCCGACCATCGATCGAAGCTCGGGCAGCAGGCGCTCGAATTCACTCTGCACGGCTTCGGTGTTGAAGGTGTTGATCGCCACGTAGGCGATCCCACCCGGCAGGCGGCGAAACCGGAACGGCGCGGCGTCCTTGATGTCCGAGTATCCGCCGCGCGCGATCTTGCGCGTCGAGACCCTGCCGTCCTTGGCGCGCAGCGTGAGCTCGACCGGCACGTCGAGCGGGCCGGCGAGCAGGCCGTACGCGAACACGGTCAGCTCGCGGTGCGCCGCCGTGTTGCTGCCGACGTACCGGCGGCGATGCTGGTTCGCATACCCGACCACCGGCGTACCGTCGACCTTCAGGATCTCGAGCCCTGCGGTCACGCCGGTGGCCTCGAGCGCCGGGCTGTCCACGCGCGTGATGAACACGCGGCCGTCGATCAAGTCGAGCCGCAGCGGCGGCGATGCTTCCATGCGGCGCGCGAGCTCATCGGGCAGGAACACCCCGGAATGCCCATCCTGAAGCAGCGCCATCATCTCCTGGAGCACCTTGTAGTACTCGTAGGTCGTCTTCGTGGCGCGGACCCGTGGCAGGTAGCCGAAGTATGTCTTGTCCCAGTCGAGCTCGGAGACCACCGCAAAGCGCGGGAAGTTGAGCTTGACCTCCATCCAGAGCCGGCTGAGCCCGGCGATCTTGGCGTCCTCGCTGAGGTTCTCCACGAACGGCGTGTTCCACACGTCGGGGCTCCCCCACACGATGCCGTCGCGCTCGAGCAACTCCTTGCGCGTTGGCTCCGCGCTCGCCTCCGTGACTCCGCCGCCGATCAGCGCGACGGCCGCGATGCATGTCCACAACGTCCTCATGTTCGCATTCTCCGATGTTCTTCCGTGCGCGATGATAGGGATCCGCGGACCTGACGATGACCGCAATTTTCAATGCTGCGCTAGCATTGCCGTCCGATGCCAGCGCGCGGCCAGCGGAGCTGGACCTTCCAGGCCCCGTGCTCAGTGTCTCTGGCCATCGCGGTCAGGGAGGCACTGCACACGGTCGCATGTGCGAGGGGGAGAGCTCGCAGGCGGTGGTATATCAGGGACATGTCGCCTCGATCGTCTGCGGGAGCCCGGCGCGGGGTTGCATGGATCGTGACCCTGGTCGCCGCCGGCTGCGGCTACCGACCCGCGGTTGCTCCCCCAGCGCCCGCGTCCACCGCCCCGCCCGCGGCACGCTGGACACTGGATCGCTCGACGTTCGATCCGTCGATCGACCCCTGCGAGGACTTCTACCAGCACGTCTGCGGCGGGTTCACGCGCCGGCCGATCCCCGCAGGCCGCACCCGCATCGACCGGAGCCGGGACGCGCTGGACGCGCGAGCCGATCGCACGCTCGATCGCCTGCTCGTCGGCACCGAGCCGACCACCAACCCCGAGCTCGCGCGGCTGCAGACGTTCTATGCCGCGTGTATGGTCGAGGACGACGCCCGGGATCGCAGCACCGAGCCCGAGCTCCGGCGCTGGATGGCGCGCATCGACGCGATCGCGACCCCGGGCGAGCTGCAGGTCGCTATGCGCGAGCTCCAGGCGCTCGGCGTACATGCCTGGTTCGACTACGGCGCCGGTCGCGATCCCGCAGCCCGCGACCGCTATCGCGGCGAGCTGAAGCAAGGCGAGCTCGGGATGCGGGTCTCCCGCTACGCCGACCCGAGCCCCAGCGTCACGGCTCGGCGCAACGCCTACCGCGCGTTGATCGCACAGATGTTCGAGCTCGCCGGTGTCGCTGCGGACCGCGCGCGGGGCGACGCCGACCGGGTGCTCGAGGTCGAGACCGCGCTCTCCGCTGGGTCACCGTCGGACGATGACCTGTCGGATCCACGGCAGACCGAACACCCGATGACCGTGGACGCGCTGCGCGCGCTGGCCCCGCACGTCGACTGGACCGGCGTGTTCGCGCTGGTCGGCCACCCCGCCGGGCGCGCGCTCAACGTCGAGTGGCCGCCGTACTTCCAGGTGCTCGACCGGGTGCTCAGCAGCCGGCCGCTCGACGACCTGCGTGCGGCGCTGCGCTGGCGCCTGCTCGACGACCTCGCCGATGCGCTGCCGGTGCGGCTCGCCGACGCGCACCGCCGGTTCTACGTGGTGCCCGGCGTGCGCGCCTCGACGCGCGCCGAGCAGTGCCGGATCGTCACGCTGAAGGCGCTGGGCGTCGAGCTGTCGCGCCAGTTCGCCGGGCCCGCACTCGGGGCGAGCGCCCGGGCCGCCGCGACCCGCGTTATCGCCGGCCTGAAGCCGCCGATCGCGGCCCGGGTCGCCGCGGCGAGCTGGCTGTCCGCCGAGGCGCGCGCAGCCACCACCGAGCGCATCCACAAGCTCGACCTCAAGGTCGGCTACCCCGACCACTGGCCCGAGACCGGGACATTCCCGGTGCGTCGCGACACCTACGCGGACAACGTGCTTGCCGCGCGGCGGTTCGAGCAGGCGCGGACCTGGCGGCGCGCGGGCGCGGCGTGGCACCGCTCGGACTGGGAGATGATCGTGTACCCTAACGAGGCCAAAGGCATGGCCGCGGCGCGGCTCACCATCCCCAACGCCTTTCCCGATGTATTCTCCAACTCGATGATTATGACCGCGGCGTGGCTGGAGCCGCCCGCGTTCGACGCCGCGGCGCCACTCGAGGTCCAGTACGGCGCGCTGGGCGTCGTCGTCGGTCATGAGATCGGCCACCTGCTCGACTATCCCCAGTTCGATGCCGACGGCGTGATGGGCGACACCTGGCCGGCGCGCGACGGCGAGGCGCTGACCGCGCGCCGAGCCTGCGTCATTCACCAGGCCGATCAGTTCGCGGTGTCGCCGACCGCGCACGTCGACGGCAAGCTCACCGTGGAGGAGAACACCGCGGACCTGGCGGGGGTCGCGTTCGCGTACGCCGCGCTGGCCGGCGAGCTCGGCGACCGCATGACGCAGGTCGACAGCGACGGCTTCACCCCCGCCCAACGGTTCTTCATCGCCCATGCCCAGCAGAACTGCGCGGCCGAGACCCCCGAGGCTGCCGAGCAGGATCTCCACAGCGATCCCCATGCGCCCAACAAGTTCCGGGTCGACGGCCCGCTGGCGAACATGCCGGAGTTCGCCGCCGCGTTCGGCTGCCGCGCCGGCGCGGCGATGGTGCGCCCGGCTGCCGAGCGCTGCCAGGTGTGGTAGCCGCTACGCCGCCGCGGTGACCAGGCCGTCGAGGTCGAGCGGAGCGCCGTGGCTGAACGAGTGGTTGCCGATCAAGTGGCCGGCTCGTGATCTTCGGCGCCCGCCCACGGCCACGGCTCGTGACCTCGGTGCCGGCGTTCCTCGGGACGTTGGGGGCGCGGACCGCCTCGACGCGGAGAGGAGAGTTGAACCTCGTCGAGCCGGTGCTTTGTGTCGGTCGAATGGCCGCGCCCGCGTGCGAGCTCGGCCGCCGTCCCGACCGCCTGCGGCCGATCACCGGCGCCAACTCGCCGCTCGCCGCCCTGATGCTCGAGCTCAGCTGCCGTGGCGATCGCCCAGCACGTCGGGATCGGACAACGGTCGATTTTGACTCGACGCCGACCGCACCATCGAACCGGTGAGCTCGGCACGATGGCCAGACCTTGAGCTCCTCGGCCAGGACGGCGGCGACGTCGATCGCCGACCACCGCGAGCGTGCACCACGACTACGTCCTGCCGTCGGGGCTGAACGCGGCGCTATCTACCCGGCCCCCGGATGCGTCAGCGGGCGGACGGAGGCGGGGCAGGTTGACTGACACCGCCGACGTGTACAGGTCGGTTCCGCATCTCCGGTGGCGAGCGCGCCGTTGTCGAGCCCGACCGATGAGCCCGTGCCGCTCGGTCATCAAACGTCATCTCCTGCGTGTCGCCATCCAGGGGCTGGGGGACGCGGCGACCGGCACGCCGCTCCGACTGGCCCGACAACGTGCGCGAGCTGCGCAAGCAGTGGAGGGCGCCGTGCTCATTGCGAGACCCAGAGCTGTGCCAGGACATCACCTCGGATGTGCGACCACGCACGACCACGCTGCCAGATCCTCGACGGTGATGTGGGCCCCAGCCATCAGCGATGGCTCGAGCCGTCGGTGATGGCCGCGGCCATCGTTCGTATTCACGATTCGACTCGACGGGTCGGCCGATTGTCACCTGCGAGTCCTTGTGAATATCGATTGACTACTCGCGCAGGCAACTCGTCGCTCTCGAGATACATGTGTTCGCGCGATCCGTGCGCGATGTCGTCGTGATCGCACGGCACATCCGCTGGCGCGCTCGCTGCAATAGTGTCGATTCGCAATCACACCAACAAGACGATCACAATGACCAACAACGAAGGGAACACGATCATGAACACTCCAGCGTCCGTTACCGTCGAGACCATCGGTATCGACCCCCAGACCCTCGCTCTTGACCAGCTCGAGACCGCCACGGGCGGATTTGGCTGGAGCTCGATCACCCACGCCGTCAGCAGCGTCGGTCACGCCGTCGCGCACGGCGCCGGAAAAGTCATCAAGGCCCTGGACCCGCACGCCCTGGAGGTAGGTGCGATCTCCGGGGGGACCGCCGCCGCGACGGCTTCCGAGACCGGCCCCGGCGCTCTGGTGGCCGGAGCCGGTGGATTCCTGCTCGGGTACGGCGGCGCGCTGATCGCGGATCACGGGCCTCAACTCCCGAAGTGAGCCGGATCAGTCCGGACACTCGGAGATCGAGGCGGCGCGGTGGTGGCCGGGCCGCTTGGGCGAGCGGGGCAGGGGACGGCGGCGAGCAGCTCGCGCTGGCCGGCGCATCAGCGGAGGCAGCGGCTGAGCCGGGCGGCGAGAACCTCGATCCCCGGGTCGGACGACCTACTCGGTCGCGCGCTGGCTGGCGCGTCCGGCTGTCGCGAGCTGCTCGCGCACGAGGGCGCAGGCGCATCGCTCGCGTCGCGCGCATCCCGGGCGAGCGACCTCGAGCTCGGCGATCGGGCCCCGAACAACGCCGATGTCGAACGCTCCGGCAGGACGGTTTCGGTCGGCGTCAGTCCGCTTCGTCCGATCATTGGCTCGATCATGGCTCGGCCGCGCTGACCAAGCCCAGCTTCTGCAGGACCTGCTCGATCTTCGCGCGATGTGCGGCTTCCCAGCTCGCCAGTGTCTCCGTCGCGTCCTTGGCCGCGCGGGCCTGTACCCGCTCGAGCACCTGGCCGGCGCGTGACCGTGGCACCACGACGATGCCCTCCTCGTCGGCGACCACGACGTCTCGCGGCGCGACTTCGACGCCACCGCAGCGAACCGTGCCATCGAGGACGCCGATCGCCTCCTTCTTCCCGGGGATCGGGATCACGCCGCGCGCGTACACAGGAAACCGTCGCTCGCGGATCTCGGCCAGATCGCGAATCACGCCGTCCACAACGAAGCCGGCGATGCCGCGATTCTGCGCAACCGCGCACACGTTGCCGCCAGCGACCGCAAAATCACAATCACCTGCTTGCACGACGATGATCGAGCCGGCGGGCGCGCGGTAGATCGCCGCGTGCAACATCAGATTGTCTCCCGGCGGGCAGCGCACTGAATATGCCTGTCCGGCGATCCGCGGAGCACCCGGCCACAGCGGCCGGATGCCGATGTCCATCACGCGATCGCGCTCGAGTACATCGGCGAGGGTGGTGGGCGAGAGGTTCGCAAAGGCGTCGAGGTCTTGCATCGCCGCCATCCTCGACCGGGGCGCGACCACGCGCTTCGCCAAACCCGCAAAATCGACCGAGAGCGCTCGCCCAGCGACCTGGCGCCATATCCAGATCCTCGCCGCGGCGGCCGAGCCGGAACGGCGAGGACCCGATCGCCCGGGTCATACGCCGGCGCGCGCTGGTGGTCAAGCAGGCGAACGGATTCAGCTACGAGGAGCTCGCGTTTCACCTGGCCGACTCCCAGAGCTACCGCGCGTTCTGCCTCATCGGGTTCGCCGACAAGCCGCCGAAGAAGTCGACCCTGCAACGCAACCTCAAGCAGGTACGTGCCGAGACGCTGGAGCGGATCAACCGTGCGCTCGTGGCGAACGCGCAGCAACAGGGGATCGAGGATGGGCGGCGTCTGCGCAGCGACGCGACCGTGGTCGAGAGCGCGATCCATGAGCCGACCGACTCGAGTCTTCTGGTCGACTGCGTGCGCGTGCTGACGCGACTCCTGCGCGAGGCCCGCGAGTACGTCGCGCTCGACTTCACCAACCACCTCCGCCGTGCCAAGCGCCGGGGGCTGGCGATCCAACATACCGCCAAGGCCGAGCAGCGTGTGCCGCTCTACCGTGATCGGGTCAGGGTCGCGATACTTAGGCACTCGCGGTGCGTCGGGGTCTTGTACCCCGCCATGCCAGCGACGCGGGCTGTATCGTCCCCCGGCCGGGCTCAGAACGGCGGGCCGCCGGTGAGCACCCGGACCTTCCCGGTGTTCGCGGCGATCAGAAACTCACGGATCAGCTCCATCCGCTCGGTGCGGTTGACCGCGCCGAGCGCGCCGTGCAGGTAGTCGCGGTCGGCGGTCGTCCACGTGCCCTGCGCGATGCGCTGGGTGATGTGGTCCTTTGCCGGTGCGAACGCTGGCGTCGGTGCAAGCGGCTGCACCGCGGCCTCGGCCTGCGCCGGCTCGGTGGGAGCCGTGGCGGCCGCGCGCTCGCTCAGCGCGGCGCGGACCTCCTCGCCGACGTAGCTCCGGATGTCCTCGGCGCGCGCACCGCCGCGCTCGATGACGATCGGCGGCGGCGCCGCGCGGTCGGCTGGGCGCTCGCGCAGCGCGACGGCGGTCGCTTCCGCGGGCCGTGCGAACAGCCAGGTCGCCGCGGCGCCGAGCGCGACACCGAGCGCGACGCAGACGATTGCATATCTCGAGATCATGGTCGATCTCACAGGTCCGCGGAGTACTGGAGGACCTCGACGCGGGCGCACGTGAAGCCATCCTGCGCGACGACAAAGTTCGCAAAGCTCGTGGAGTTGAGCGACGCGGCGACCTGGACCTGCTGCGGCTCGGTGGTCTGACACGAAAAGAAGTTGCTCTGGGCGTCGAGCGCCACGCACAGCGCCATCGTCGGACTGCCGGAGTAGGCCCACTGCCAGCACCCGATGTAGGAGCTGCCGTCGGGACTATTGCGCGCGTCGCGCATCGAGCCGTGCGCCGCCAGCGTCCCGGTGCTGGGCTCGGTGAAGATCTC
>DATAPF010000710.1:0-15351 GCA_036265355.1 Kofleriaceae bacterium
GCCCGCTCGGATCTGTGCGGGGGGCGACCCGAGTCGACGGACGAAGGGTCGTCCCTACCGCGACTGCGCTGTGCCCACCGTCGCGGCCACGGCGCGCAACACGCAACACGTTCTCGTCAGCCGCATCCGTCGCGATGAAGATCATCTCCAGTCGGAACCCGGCGGCTTTCGCGGCTTCGGCCTGGCGGACGGCCACATCCGTGCGAAGCGTTGTCTCGACGGCGAAGCTGCGTCCTTCCATTGTGCAGCGCTCGACGAAGCTCTCGCACTCCTGTTGAACGCGCTGGCGAACCTGGGGCGGGATGGCCTGATACGAACCTCCGTTCAGCTCGGCACAGCGGTCATCGACGTTGAAGTGCGCGATGCCGAGCTCGGCGACGGGGAAGTGGGTCGACTTCCCGCTACCCGAAGGACCAGCGACGACGACCATCCTGGGGTTGTCTGCCATCGCCTGCTCGCGGATCTACACGTCGGTCGACGAGTCCGGGTTCATGTCCGCCGGTAGAGGAACGAGCAGCTGGCCGTGTTCGTCGATGGCGCCGCTGGCGCGGAGGCGCGCGAGATGCTCGCTGACCTTGCGCGCGCCACGCGCCGCCGCGCGCGTGGACCAGGCTTCGAGCTGCGTTGGCTTCGTACGAATGACCGCGCCGCCCGTGCTCAGCAGGGATGCCGTGGTGAGCCGCGTCGCTCTGATTCGCAGGTGCCGGTGCACCGCGGTGATGATATGTGCGATCAGCTCGCGATCCACGGCCAGCCGCTCGGCACAGTCGAGCGCCTTGCCGTTGACGCGAAGCGTGCCAGGCGCCTTGGCCTCCACGATGACCGCACCATCGCGCAAGGTGATCAGCACATCCGGTGGTGGGCCGGTTCGCTCGGGCGGGACGACCTGGAGCTCGCACCGGCCTTGGGTCGCAAGCTCGACCTCGCCTGCGCCCACGATGAGCACCCGATCCTGGGTCTCACCGGCGTCATCCACGATCTCGATCTGGGCCTGGGCGAGCACTTCTCCAAGGTATCACCCTCCGGGCCGACGGCGAGGGCTCAGCGGTCGAGCCAGACCGGAGTCAGCTCCGGTCAGCTGCGGCGGGGCAGGGCGAGGCCCTTGGCGTCGAACACGTGGCACTCGGCGGCGGGCAGCTCGAAGCCGACGGTGGCGCCCTCGGCGGCCGGGGCGCGGTCGAGCTTGGCGAGCACGCGGCCGCCGTCGTGCTGCTCGCGGTCGAGGTGGAGGATCGCGTGGTCGCCGAGGTTCTCGACCAGCTGGACGGTGGCGGACAGCGGGGCGGGGCCGCTCGGGACGATGCGGATGTGCTCGGGGCGGATGCCGACGGTGACGGTGTCGCCGGGCTGGACGCCGCCGGCGGTGACCGCGGCGGTGATGGTGCCGCCGCCGGTGAGCTCGACGGCCACGCCGGCGTCGGTGATGTCGGCGACCTTGCCGGCGATGAAGTTCATGCGCGGCGAGCCGAGGAAGCCGGCGGCGAACCGGGTGCGCGGGCGGTGGTAGACGTCGAGCGGCGCGCCGACCTGCTCGACGTGGCCGGCGTTGAGCACGACCAGGCGGTCGGCGAGGGTCATGGCCTCGACCTGATCGTGGGTGACGTAGACCATGGTCGCGGCGAGCTGGCGGTGGAGCTTGCTGAGCTCGGCGCGCATGGTGACGCGCAGCGCGGCGTCGAGGTTGGACAGCGGCTCGTCGAACAGGAAGATCCGCGGGCGGCGGGTCAGCGCGCGGCCGATCGCGACGCGCTGGCGCTGGCCGCCGGACAGCTGCTTGGGCAGGCGGTCGAGCAGGTGCTCGATCTGCAGCATCTTCGCGGCGTCGCGGATCCGGCGGTCGGCCTCCTGCTTCTCGGTCCGGGCGATCTGGAGGCCGAACTCGAGGTTCTGGTAGACCGACATGTGCGGGTACAGCGCGTAGGACTGGAACACCATGGCGATGCCGCGCTTCGACGGGGCGACGTCGTTGACCCGCTTGCCGTCGATGCAGATGTCGCCGGCGGTCGCGCTCTCGAGGCCGGCGATCAGGCGCAGCAGGGTCGACTTGCCGCAGCCCGACGGGCCGACGAACACGCAGAACTCGCCCTGCTTGATCTCGAGGTCGATCCCGGACAGGACGTGGGTGGCGCCGAACGACTTGCCGACGCCGCGCAGCTCGATCGCGGCGGGGGCCTGATGCGGGGACGGAGACGCGGCGGGCGGGTGCTGGGCGGCTGCTGGTTCGGGCACGGTGGTTACCCCTTTACTGCGCCGGCGGTCAGGCCGGACACGATCCGGCGCTGGAAGATCAGCACGAGGACGACGAGCGGCACGGTGACGATCACCGAGGCGGCCATGATGTTACCCCACGGGGTCTCGTGCGCCGACGCGCCGCTCATCACCGCGATGCCGACCGGCACGGTGCGCTTGTCGTTGGTCAGCGTGAAGGTCAGCGCGAACAGGAACTCGTTCCACGCGGCGATGAACGCGAGCAGGCCGGTGGTGACCAGCGCCGGCCACATCAGCGGCAGGAACACGCGCCGCACGATCGTCCACGGGGTCGCGCCGTCGAGGATCGCGGCCTCCTCGAGCTCCTTGGGCAGCTCGCGCATGAACGTGGTCAGCACCCAGACGGTGAACGGCAGGGTGAAGATCATGTACGAGATCACCAGCGCGCCGAGGTGGTTGAACTGGTGCAGCGCGCGGATCAGCTGGAACATGCCCGACAGCACCGCGACCTGCGGGAACATCGAGACCCCGAGGATGGCGACCAGCAGCGTGGCGCGGCCGCGGAACTGGATCCGCGCCAGCGCGAACGCGGCGGTGACGCCGAGGAACAGCGACAGCGCGACCACCGAGGTCGCGACGATCAGCGAGTTGAGGATGTTGGTGCCGAACGGCTGGCCGTGGAACACCGAGACGTAGTTGCCGAACTCCCACTTGAACGGGAAGTAATCGACGCGGAACAGCTCGCTGCCCGACTTGAGCGAGGTCAGGATCGCGTAATAGAACGGGAACACCGCGTACAGCACGATCGCGGCGACCAGCGCGAAGAACCCGGCGCGGCGCAGCAGGTTCCCCGGGGTCAATCGCCGGGACGCCTCGGCGGTGGTTCCGACGATGATCGCGGCGGGCAGCGGGGCCGGGGTCCGAGACGGGTCGTCAGCCATGTCAGTCCTCGGTCAGCCGGACGCGGGTCGCGACCAGCAGCAGGATGGTGGCCAGCGCGATGAGGAAGAACAAGAGGGTCGAGACTGCCGAGCCGTAACCGGCCTGGTTGAACTCGAACAGCTGCTGGCGGGCATAGATCGACATCGTCATCGAGCGCTCGTTGGCGCCGGTCAGGACGTAGATCACGTCGAACACGCGCAGCGCGTCGATCGCGCGGAAGATCACCGCGACCATCAGCGCCGGACGGATCAGCGGCAGGGTGACGCGCCAGAACACCTTGATCGGGTGGGTGCCGTCGATCAGCGCGGCCTCGTAGCATTCCTTGGGCAGCATCTGCAGCGCCGCGAGGATCAGCAGCGCCATGAACGGCGTGGTCTTCCACACGTCGACCAGGATCACCGACGTCATCAGCATGCTGGGATCCGCGGTCCAGGCGATCGGGTGATCGACGAGGCCGATCGACATCAGCACGTGGTTGATGAAGCCGTACTGGTCGTTGAGCAGCCAGCCCCAGATCTTCGCCGACACCACGGTCGGGATCGCCCACGGGATCAGGATCGCGGCGCGCACGACGCCACGGCCGGGGAACGCGCGGTTGAGCACCAGCGCGACGCCCAGGCCGAGCAACGTCTCGATCCCGACCGAGAACACGGTGAACACCAGCGTGTTCTTGACCGCGCGCCACCACACCGGATCGGCGAGCACGCCGTACCAGTGGCCGTCGCGGTGGACCAGGAAGTTATCGAACCCGACTCCCTTGGCGTCGCCGATCTGCAGCGTGTTGGCGTCGGTGAAGCCCAGCCAGATCGTCCGGATCAAGGGCCAGCCGGCGACCAGCGCGAGCAGCACCAGCATCGGCGCCAGGAACAGCCAGGCCGAGCGCGTCCGGCTGGCGGCGAGCCACGAGGTATCGCGCATCGCGCTACGCGTTCACCACGCGGGGCCCTTGATCTGCTCCAGCTTGCCGGCGAGCTCGGCGACCGCGTCCTTGGCCGGCTTCTCCTTGGCGAGCACCGCGTGCACGGCGTTGAAGAACGCGTTGCTCACCTGGTTGTACTTGCCGCCGGTCACCGTCGCCGGCCGCGGCACCGCGCCCTTGAGCACGTCGCCCATGCTGGCGAGGAACGGGTTGGCGGCGGCGATGTCCTTGTCGCTGTACAGGCTCGGGATCGTCGGGTTGAGGCTGGCGGCGATCGCGCGGCGCTTCTGCTCCGCCGCCGAGGTCAGGTACATCACGAGGTCGGCGGCCTCGGCCGGGTGCTTGGAGAACTTCGACACCGAGAGGTCCCAGCCGCCGAGCGTGGCCGCCGGGCGTGCGCCGTCGCCCTCGCCCTTGGGCAGCGGCGCGACGCCGACCTTGTCCTTGACCGCGCTCGACGCGTCCTGCGCCAGCGCCCACGCGTACGGCCAGTTGCGCATGAACACCGCGTTGCCCGACTGGAACACCGCGCGCGCCTCCTCTTCCTCGGCGTTGAGCGCGCCGGTCGGCGAGATCGTGCCGGGCCACGACGCGGCGAGCTCGAGCGCCGCGATCGCACCGGGATTGTTGATCGAGATCTTGCCGTCGGGATCGACCACGCTGCCGCCGCCGTAGCTGGCCACCCACTCGAGCGCGTCGCAGGTCAGGCCCTCGTAGGCCTTGCCCTGGAACACGAAGCCTTGCATGTCCTTGTGGCCGGCCTTGCGCTCGGCGTCCTGGATCTTCTTGGCGGTCGCGGTGAGCTGCGCCCAGGTCGTGGGCACCGGCTCCTTGTACTTGTCGAGCAGGTCCTTGCGGTAATACAGCAGGCCGGCGTCGGCGAACCATGGCATCGCGACCAGCTTGCCGTCGAGCGTGCCGTTGGCGACCAGCGCCGGGAAGTGCTCGGCCTCGGCGCCCTTGGTGTACGGCTTGAGGTCGATGAAGAACTTGCCGAGGATGCCGGGCCACACCACGTCGACGCTGTACACGTCGACGTCGGACGACTCGGCGCCGAGCAGCTGCTGGGCCGCGGCGAGCTTGTCGGTCGATGACGTCGTCGATGTCACCACGGTCGCCTTGTGGCCGGTCTTCTTGGCCCACGCGTCGACCCCCTCCTTGCAGACGTCGAACTCCTTGCCGACCGAGCCGCACGAGATCGCGATCTCGATCGACTCGGGTGCGGCGGCGGGCGCGGGCTTGGCGGTCCCCTCGGTCGGCTGCTTCCTGGCAGCGCTGTCGTCCTTCTTGCAGCCGCCGGTGATCAGCACGGCCGCCGAGCACAGCAAGGTGAGTGTCTTCATCACGTCGACCTCTAGCACTGGCCGTGCGCCGGCGGCAACGCGGCACTCCTACCGTTCTGTCACGGGCGCTGACTTGTCCCGTGAGGGCACTCGTACGAACGATGAGGCGGGCGATGCCGCGTCGCGTCAGCGATCCTGGAGCAGGACGGTGCCGGCGACCTTGTCGGTGCCGAGTTGCTCGATCGCGCGCCGCAGGTCGCGCGTGTTGGATCGCCGGGCGCGCAGCGCGAACACGACGCTGTCGGCCGCGTCGGTCATCAGGTTGACGTCGGCCGAGCCGAGCACCGGCGGCGCGTCGACCACGACGTGGTCGTAGCCGGCCAGCCGCAGCCGCTCCATCGCGATCGCGAACGCCGGGCCGTCGAGCAGCTGGGTCTGCTGGGTCCGCGGGTTGATCGCCGCGACGTGCAGCCACAGCTGCGGGATGTCGATCAGGCTCCACGGCATGGTCGGCTGGTGGCGGTGCGCCGCGAGCTGCTCGGCGAAGCACCACGGCGGGACGAACTGGAACACGGTGGTGAGCTGCGGCCGGCGGACGTGGGTCTCGACCAGCAGGGTCTTCGCCCGGCCGCACTCGGCGAGCGCGAGCGCGAGGTTGACCGCGGTGGTGGTCTTGCCGTCGCCGCCCTGCGGGCTGGTCACGATCACGACCTGCGGCCGGCCGACCTCGAGCAGGTGATGGCGCAGCACGCGGAACGCCGCGCTGCGCTCGGAGTCCGGATCGATCAGCAGATCGAGCCGGGGGTCGATGGTGTCCTCGGGGAGGTGGTGCTGGGTCAGGTCGATCTGCGGCGGCGTGCCCGACGGCTTGAGCTGGGGGCCCATCATCACGGTCGGCTTGCCGTGGATCAGGGAGGATGGCTCGATCTTGCCCTGGACGACCGCGGCCTCGACCTTGGCCTGCATCAGCGCGGAGGTGTCGAGCTTGAGCGTCGGCACCGGGCCGTCGATCAGCGTCTGCCTGGGGTCGACCTCGCGGACCTCGCGGACGTCGACCGCGATCATCGGCTGGGTCAACAGCGGCAGCGGAGCGCCGCCGCCCTTGCGCTCGCCCCCGAAACCCGTCGGGTCGGGGCGGGGTGGATCGCCGTATCGGCCGGTGCGCTTGCTCACGCGGCGCCTCCTTGGGTCGGTCTCGTGACACGTCGCTTGCGCTGGACCCGGATCGCCGGCGGGATCACCGCGAGCACGGAGACCCCGAGCCGCTCGAGATCGGCGCGGCGGTACAGCCGGTCGTCGATCACGGCGAGCCCGACGGCGAGCGACAGGCCGAGGGTCAGGAACAGGATCATGCCGGCGGCCAGGAAGATCGTCTTGCCCGGTCCGCTCGGCCGCGCCGGCTTGAACGCCGGGTCGATCACGGCGAGCCGGCCGCCCTGCTCGGCGAGCTTCTCGTTGGCGTCCATCTGGGCGCGGAACGCGCTGTCGGCGAGCGACTGCACCCGCTCGCGCTGCTCGGCGACCGCGCGGCGCAGCTCGCTGTGCTCGCTCTCGAGCCGGACCACCCAGCTCGTGGTGTCGGTCGCGGGGCTGGTGTCGCTCGACTTGCCGGTCTTGGACTGCTCGGCGGTGATCTGGGCCTCGATCTGCTGGAGCTCGCGCTGCAGCTTGGCGCGGTCCTCCTCGGTGTTGATCCGGACCACCGGCTCGGCCTCGGGCGGAAGCGCCGCCTCGCGCTGGCGCAGCCGCTGGGTCGCGGCATCGACGCGCTCGCGGGCCTTGAGCACGGCGGGGTGGATGTCGGTGTACTTGCTGTTCGCGTCCTCGAGCTCGCGCTTGGCGGCGGTCAGCTCGCGCTGCGCGTCCTGGACCGCGGCCTCGGCGGCGACCCGCTCGGGGGTGCGCGGCGCGGGCGGCACCGGGATGGCCGCGCCGGGCGGCGCATCGAGCGTGGCCTGGATCCGCGCGCGCTGGCGCTCCAGCGTGACCAGCCGGGTGTTGCCGGTGGGGACCGGCTTGTTGCTGTGGAGCGAGCGGATCGACGCGCCCTCGGACGTGGGGCTGTTGGCGTCCTGCACGAACTCGGGGTGCTTGGTGAGGAACTCGTTGTAGGCCTTCTCGCGCTTCTTCAGCTCCTCGCGCGCGTTCTCCTGCTGGTCGGTGACGAACGCGACGGTCGCGGCGGCCTGCTCGTTGCGCAGGCTCTCGTCCTTGTCCTGCAGCATCTTGGTCAGCTTGTCGGTGACCCGCTTGGCGCGCTCGGGATCGCTGTCGGTGAACACGATGTGGAACACGTTGGCGCCGTGCGCCTCGAGCCGGACCGCGAGCCGCAGCTTGTCGATCTTGACGTCGGGGTCCTTCTCCTGCGGGAACGGGTCGAGCACCGGGTCGACGATGATCTGGTCGAGCTGGTGGCGCGCCAGCAGCAGCTCGCGGTAGCGGTCGCCGATGTTGCGCTGCGCCTGCTCCTCGCGGCCCGGCGACAGCAGCTGGGACTGGATCCGCTCCTGGTAGAACAGGATCGACCACGACTGGAAGGCCCGTGGCCGGGTCATCGCGAACGCCAGCGACAGCCCGCCGCCGACCACGGCGAACAGCGCGATCAACCACCAGTACCGCCCGGTCTTGCGACCGAGGTCGACCAGGCGTTGCACTTGATCGCGCGGGGTTATCGGTGGAAGCGCCATCTCCGGAACGATGGTACACGAGTGGGTGCGGCGCTACGCGTCCGCATGGAACCGACGTTGTCGCCTGCAAATCCAGGGACATGCCCGAGCACGGGCAGCCCCAACCGGATCACGTCGTCGGCGTCGTGAACCCGGGAATCGAAGGCGCCGAGTACCAGTGCGGCGCCGACCAGCGAGAACGTGCCGATCACGGCGGCCACCATCACCAGCACCAGCCCCGAGTGGGTCGGGCGCTCGGGCCGGACCTCGTCGACGATCGCGAGCGACATGTCGAGGCCGGCCGCGACGATGTCGGCGGCCAGGGCGTCCGAGCTCCCCGCGATCCGGTCGAACTGGGCCTCGCGCCGCCGCTGATCCTGCTGCAGCGCAGCGAGGTCGATCCGCAGGATCCCGGCGCCGTCGGTGTCGCCGCGGTCGCGCGCCTGGGCGATCGCGGCCTGCTTGCCCGCGATCGCGATCGCGAGCTTGTCGAGCTCGTCGTCCACCGCCGAGCGCAGCATCGCGACCTGGCCGGTCACGGCGTCGGCGCGCTTCTGGCGGACATCCGCCGCGGTCTCGATCACGACCGCGGCGAGGTCGTGCGCGACGTCGAGCGCGCGATCCGGATCGGTGTCGCGCACCGAGATCCCGATCCGCGCCGAGCGCGCCGCGTTGGCGTCCTCGTCGTCGTAGTACGCGAACGAGTTCTTCCAGATCTGGACCGCGAACATGTCGTGGAAGCTCTCGAGCGCGTACTCCGGTCCGGCCTTCTTGCGCAGCGGGAACAGGTTGTACTTCTCGACGACCTCGAGCAGCCGCTTGTCGGGCATCAGGACCTGGGTGACGTAGCCGCGCAGCTGGTCGACCGGCATGCCGGTCTGGCGGCTCGCCATCGCGCCCTCGGTCAGCGCGATCACCACCTCGGCCTCGACGATGATCGGCTTGTTCGCCACGCTGCGCGTGATCCAGGCGGTGACCAGCGCGGCGAGCACCAGCACGGGGATCGGGCGGACCAGGGTGCGGCGGCGGATCCGCTGCATCTCGGCGACCAGCCCGCTGCGCGTCGGCTGCTCCGACTCGTACCACTGGTCGCCGTGGGACCGGGCAGCAGACATGCGCTAGTGCACGCTAGCACTCGCCGCGGCGGACAGCACGGCATGCAGCGCGGCGGCGCTGGCCTCCCAGCCCCCGTGCGCGCCCTGCGCGGCCACCGCCTCGGCGGCATAGCCGGTGCGCAAGGCCTGCGTGAGGCCAGCGGCGAGCGCCTCGGGCTGGTGCGGCGGGACCAGCGCACCGAGCAGCTCGCTCGTGATCACGTCGGGCACACCGCCGACGGCGGACGCCACCACCCGCCGCCCCGAGGCCAGCGCCTCCAGCACCGCGTTCGGCATGCCCTCGATGTGGCTGGGCAGCACGACCACGTCGCACGCGGCCATCCACAGCGGCACCCGGTCGAGCGGCAGGGGGCCGACCAGCGTCGCGCGCGGCGGGAGCGCCGCCTCCAGCGCTTCGCGCAGCGGTCCGCCGCCGACGATCGCCAGCCGGGCGTCCGGCAGCTCGAGCGCCACCTGCTGCCAGGCGGTCGCGAGGTCGAGCACGCCCTTCTCCGGCTTGAGGTTGCCGACGTAGAGCGCCAGCGGCCCGCCGGGCAGCCCGAGCTCACTGCGCGCTGCCGCACGGTCGCGGACGTGGAACAGCTCCGGATCGACGCCGTTCATCACGATCGCGATCCGGTCGCGCGGCACGCCGAGCGCCGCGACCTCGTCGGCCAGCGCGCGGCTCACCGCCACCACGCGTGCGGCCCGCGACAGCGCCCATGCGATCTGCCGCCGCGGCCCCGGCAGCCGGGCCATCACGTTGATGTCCGAGCCATGCAGCTTCACCACGCACGGCACGCCGAGCAGCCGCGCCGCGACCACCGCCGCGAACCCGTCGGGGTAGGCCCACGAGCCGAGCACGACGTCGACCTTGCCGCGGTAGCGCACCAGCCCGGGAGCGATCGACGCCGCGTACAGTGGGCCCCACGCGCCGTGCGCGAGCCGGGGCACGAACAGCGTGCGGGGGTGGGTCACCGAGATCCCGGAGATCTGCTCGCGGCGCGGCACGCGGGCGAGCCGGCCGGCGCTCGACCACCGCGCGATCAGCCCCGCGCCCGGAAACCACGGGATCGTCGCGGCGACCTCGAGCTCGCAGCGCCGCGCCAGCGCCGCGAACTGCTGGCGATTGAACGGCGCGGACAGCGGCTCGGCCTGGTTGGGGAAGATCTTGGTGATCGCGAGGACGCGCATCGACGCACTCTCCACGGGCTATCGGTCGCGGTCGGGCGCTGCCGCACACCGCGCGATGACGCACACTAGAGGTTGAACACCTTGTCCATGCGCAGCAGCTTGAAGATCGCGAGCGGCTGGTCGCGTGCCCCGGAGATCGTCATCGCGCCCCCCGTGTTGCGCACGCCCTTGTAGAGCTTGACCAGCGCGGCCACCCCGGAGCTGTCGATCAGGTCGAGCATCGCGAGATCGACCACGACCTTGGCCGGCCGGGTCGCGACGATCTTGTCGATCTCCTCGGCGAGCGCCGGTGCGCTGTTGATGTCGAGCGACCCGCGCACCACCAGTGTCGTGTCGTCGTTGTTACGGTTCACTTCGAACGGCGCCATGTCAGCTCCTACCGACGGCGACTTGCGCGGGTGGCAGTCGCTTGTACAGCCGCCATTGATTCGGCGGCCCGGGCTCGTATGTCATGTCGTCAAGCATGGTCTTCGCGATGTGGATGCCCATGCCGCCCTCGGGCAGCGCATCCTCGTCGAGATCGGTCGGCAGCGGCACGACGTTGTCGAGGTCGAATGGCCGGCCGCTGTCCTTGACCTCGATCAGGATGTCGTCGGCGGTCAGCGTGATCTCGATGTCGATCGTCCCGCCGCCGCGGCGCTGGTATGCGTGAATCGCGATATTGTTGTAGATCTCCATGAATGCCGAGACCACCGCCGTGTCGAACGGGTGGCGGATGTCGAGCGCCAGGGGATCCGGATCCCGGCGATCCACGGGCGACGGGCACGACACCAGCCGGGCTGCCTCCGCGACCGCACGCACCGCGATCGGCCGGTAGCGAAGCGTACCGGGTACGCTGAGGCGGATCGGGGCGGCCATCTGGTCTGGAGCATAGCCAGCCCGGTGGGGTTTGCGAAAGTCCGCCGAGCCTCGCTCGAAGAGAAAAACACCCGCGTGAGGCGACGCGGCGCCCCCCTCGCCAAAACGTAAGGTCAAGGCGAGGCCCGCGGCGGCAGATTCCGCGGTCGCGCCGCGACCATGTTACTGTGAGCTCCGTGTTGCGCAGCGTCCGGATCGCCAAGCGGGCCATCGATGTCGCGGGCGGGCTGCTCGGCCTGGCGCTCAGCGCTCCTCTGATGCCGATCATCGCCGCGGCGATCTACATCGACTCGCCCGGCCCCGTCCTGTTTCGCCAGCGCCGCGCGGGCAGCCTGCGCGCGGTCAAGACCGAGAACGGCAAGAAGCAGTTCCAGTTCGACGAATTCGAGATGCACAAGTTCCGCACGATGGTGCCCAACGCCGAGGCCAAGACCGGCGTGGTCATCGCGGGCGCCAACGACTCGCGGATCACCCGGGTGGGCAAGTTCCTCCGCAAGTCCCGGCTCGACGAGCTGCCGCAGTTCTGGGACGTGCTGCGCGGAAAGATGAGCCTGGTCGGGCCGCGCCCCGAGCGCCCCGAGCTGCTGCAGGACCTGTCGTACGCCATCCCACTCTTCGAGGAGCGGATGCGCGACGTCAAGCCGGGCATCACCGGCCTGGCCCAGATCTCGCTCGGCTACACCGGCTCGATCCCCGAAGGCAGCGAGATCGGGAAGCTCGCCGCCACCCTGCAGAACCCGTGGGACCTGCCCGACGCCGCCGGCTCGCTCGCCGATGACATGCGGATCAAGCTGCTCTACGACCTCGCCTACACGCTGTCGCTCGAGCAGTTCGGCACGTTCCTGCGCACCGAGCTCGGCATCATCTTCAAGACCCCGCTGGTCATGCTCCGGATGACCCAGGGCCGCTGAGCGGGAGCGGTCGCCGCGATCAGCGCGCCGCGACATGATTCAGCGCGAAGCGCAGGATGACGATGCCGTCCGGATCGGCCTCGACGCCGGTCGGCGCACCGTCGTTCCACACGATGTCGCCGCCGCGCTGGATCTCGACAACCGGGTCTTCCTCCGCCGGGCTCGCCTTCGGCATGCCGCGCGTGCTGCCCGGCGCCGGCCGCCTTCCGGCGGCGTGCGGCTTGCGCCAGCATCGTGCAGCCGGCGAGCAGTGCGACCGGCGCCAGACCCGCCGCACGCCGGCGAGCGCGAAGCGCCCGGGCGAACGCGGGCTGCAGGTCCGGCGGCGCCGGGACCGGGCTTGCAAGCCAACGGTCGACTGGCAGGCGCAGCGGCAACGCCGTGAACGCTCACCGCGGCGTGTGCGGCGAGGCGTTGAGGCCGCCTCAGCCTCGCGTACGACGCCCGGCGCGCCTGCGTCACACCCTGCAGGCACAACGCGCGTCATCGCACTATCATCATGGGGGCGGGATCTTCTGGGATCCCAAGATGTTGGCCGGGAATGCTAGGCTTGCTAAGCGCGGTTCCCTTGACGATACTCCGATGGCTTTCGTGCACCTCTTCCCGGGCCTAGACCGGCGGTTGGGCGCGGCCCAGATGGGCAGCTTGACGTGAGCTGGGCGTACGTCGATTTGCCTGGCAAGGCGTTCACGGTGGAGATCCTTCCCGACGGTCGGATCGAGTGGTTCTTTCGCAACCGTGACCGCGCGATCGTAGCAGGGACCTTGGACGAACCGGAGGCGACAGTGCCCGATGATGCGATCGAGCACCTCGCCGTGTTCTCGATCGCTCACACGTAGCGGAGGTGATGCTTGGCGAGTCCAGGAGAAGGAGTGGCCGTCGCGAGCGATCGTGCAGTGCTGCGTACACCGATACCACCAAAGGACTTCTCACCGGAAACCTGGCGTCCGACGTGGGAGACATTCCGCCCGTCGAGCGACGACAAGGACGATGCGCAGCGCCGCGGGGGCCAGGTCCGGGTCTCGGTGTGGGACTCCACCCTCACGACCACAACGCAGGCGCGCGCTTTTCGCGACAAGGATACCCTCGTGTTGCGCGGTGGCGTGCAGCACGTGCTCGAAGCGAGTGCGCAGGCGGTGGTGTGCGACCCGCTGACGCCGCCCAACGACGCACGCCCCGGCGCCGATGGCCACGCCGGCATCGAAGGGCTCGATCGAGCGAACGGCGAACAGAAGCAGTCGTGGAAGAACCGTCTCGACTGCGTGGCCGCGACCTTCGCGCTTGAATTGGCCGCGTGAGCGCCCTCTGCCAGCGTCGCCTCGTCGAGCGCGACGTCGCCGCTCGGATGATCGCCGCCCCAGTCAGTCACCGCGTGACCGCGTCGCCTGCGGTCCCGATGGTCATCGCCATTTTGGAGCTCGCGCATCAGGTCGGCGGCGGATGCGGCACTGGCAAGCGGCAGCGGTAGCCGACGCGACACCGGCAGCCCACCGGCTCCGACGAGATGGCCCGCTAAGATCTCACCTATGAGCCGCGCCTAGCGCTTGCGGACGTTGCCCGAGCCGGTGATCTGCTTCTTCAGCTCCGGATCGCCGCGGTAGGTGACGTCGCCCGAGCCGGTGATCGAGACGTCGAGCGCCTTGCCGGCCGCGATCGCGACGTCGCCGCTGCCCGACACCGACACGGAGGCGCGCTCGGCGGCGAGCTTGTCGAGCGCGACCGTGCCGCTGCCGACCAGCTCGACCTCGGCCTCGCGGGCCGTGCCGTCGGCGCGGATCGTCCCCGAGCCGCTCAGGGTGACGCGGAGCCGATCGGACTGGACGCCGTGCGCGGTGATGTCGCCCGAGCCGGTCAGGGTGACGCCGGTGAGCCGCGGCACGGTGATCCGGGCGATCAGGTGCACGCTCGTCCGGATGTTCTTGCGCGTGCCGATCTCCAGGCGATCGCCATGCACGTCGCTGGTGATCAGCGGGACGATGTTGTCGTCGCCGGTGATCTCGACGCGCGGCTCGGGGCCGATCGCGATGTCGGCGTCGATCGGGCCGGTGACCTCGACGGCGCTGAACGCCGGCACGGTGCGGGTCTCGGTCTTGGCGTTGCCGCTTCCCGGAACGCCGGTCCAGCTACACCCCGCGAGCACGACAAGCACAGGAATTCTCATGCGGTGAAGACTAGCCGGTAGGGGCGAGTCCGACAATTCATGCAACGTGGCAAATCCCGGCGCGCACGATCGCTGGCGCCCGGGTATCATGCGCGGCGCGTGCGCCGCGTCGTCCTGGTCCTGCTCGCTCTTGCCCTGGCACCGTCCACGGCAAACGCGGCGTGGTACCGCTGCGCGTACGACGGCATGGTGCGCTCGGCCTGCTGCTGCCCGAGCCGTGCGCACGGTGCGAAGCCGAACCATCCGGCAGCGCAGCCATCGTTGCGCGCGGCGTGCTGCTGCACGGTCACCCAGGTGACCCGCGCCGAGCCGCCCGGTCGGACCGGCGACGTGACGTCCGCGCCGGCGAACGATGGCGGGATGGTGACGGCCGCGGCGTGGCCCCGGCTGGCCTGGCCGGGCCGCGGCGCCGTCGCAGCGATCGCGCGCCCGCGCGCCCAGGATCCGCCGGACACGCTGTTCCACCGTCACTGCTCGCTGCTCCTGTGATCGCAGGCGATCGACCTCGTCGATAGCGCTCGATCGATCACGCCATCACGCGCCACCTCGCGCGCGCGTGGACATTTCGCTGCCCGGCAGCGGAACACAGGACAACCGATGCACATTGCACATCTCGCCCGCTGGTCCCCGGCGCTGGTCGCCGTCGCCGGCTGCGTCGCCGGCGGCGGCGTGCCCCAGCACGATACCCTGGTCGCCGCGGTCGCTCGCGCCGAGTCCGAGCGCGCGCGCGTCCCGCCGCTCGATGACGCGTCGCTGGTCGTCGACGGTGCGCTCGATCGCGGCGCGGTGGTCGCCGCGGTGCTCGCCCGCAACCCCGATCTGGACGCCGCCCGGGCGACCTGGCGCGCTGCGGTCGCCGCCTATCCATCCGCGGTCGCGCTCGACGATCCGATGGTGCGCTACGCGGTGGCCCCGTTCAGCATCGCCGCCGACGTGCCGTTCGGCCAGCGTATCGAGGTCAGCCAGAAGCTGCCGTGGCCGGGCCGGCGCGCGCTGCGCGGCGACGCCGCGAACGCGGACGCCGAGGCGGCGCAGGCCGACCTCGAGGCGCTCCGGCTCGACCTGGCCGAGGCTGCCATCCGGGCGTTCGACGACGACTACCTGGCCTGCGCGCG
>DATAPF010000711.1:0-1765 GCA_036265355.1 Kofleriaceae bacterium
GAGCAGGCCGTGGCGGCGCATGGCGGAGGTCGGCGATCGGTCCCCGCCACCGCGCGGCGGCGGGTGGCTGCCTCCCTGCGCGCAATCCTGGGCCGCGCGGCCGGGAGTCGTGCGACAGTGCGGGCCGCGACAGCGCGGCGCTGCCGCGAACACCAACCGGGGGAAGCATGACGAATCCCGAGACAAACGGCAGGACCTCTCGGCCCGACGATCTGGATGTGGTGGTGGTGGGCGCCGGATTTGCGGGCCTCTACATGCTGCACCGGCTGCGGCAGGCAGGCTTCTCGACGCGCGTGCTGGAAGCGGCGGACGACGTCGGCGGCACCTGGTACTGGAACCGCTACCCGGGAGCGCGGTGCGACATCGTCACCACCGACTACACCTACAGCTTCGATCCGGAGCTGGAGAAGGTGTGGACGTGGTCGGAGAAGTATGCGACCCAGCCGGAGATCCTGCGCTACGCGCAGTTCGTGGCCGATCGCTACGATCTGCGGCGCGACATCACGTTTGGCACCCGGGTGGCCGCCGCTCGCTGGGACGACGCGGCGCAGCGCTGGCACCTGCGGACCGCGAACGACGAGGAGATTCGCTGCCGGCACTATGTGATGGCCACCGGCTGCCTGTCGCAGCCCAAGACGATGGACGTCCCGGGAGCCGAGCGGTTCCGCGGCGAGGTGTACTTCACCAGCCGCTGGCCGCACGAGGAGGTCGACTTCCGCGGCAAGCGCGTGGCGGTGATCGGGACCGGCTCGTCGGGCGTCCAGGTGATTCCGCCGATCGCACGTCAGGCCCAGCAGCTCACGGTGTTCCAGCGCACGCCGAACTTCTCGATCCCGGCGGGCAACGGTCCGGTGCGGCCGGAGCGGCGCGCACCGCTCGAGGCGGATCGCGGGGCGTACCGGCAGGCGGCGAAGTGGTCGCGGCTCGGCGTGCCGATGACGCCGACCGAGGTGATGGCGATGTACTCGACGCCCGAGATCCATCGCCAGCGCTTCGAGGCGGCGTGGCAGTCCGGGGAGCTCGTCGACCTGATCAACGTGTTCGCGGACCAGGGCGTCTCGCTCGAGGCCAACGCGATCCTCGCCGAGATGGTGCGCGAGAAGATCCGCGCCGTCGTCAAGGACCCCAGGACCGCGGAGCTGCTGTGTCCGACGGACCATCCGATCGGGACCAAGCGTCCGCTGCTGGACACCGACTACCACGCGACGTTCAACCAGCCCCACGTGCGGCTGATCGACCTGCGGAGCCAGCCGATCCGGACGGTCACCGAGACCGGCATCGAGCTGGCGGACGAGACGCTGGCGTTCGACGCGATCGTGTTCGCGACCGGGTTCGATGCGATGACCGGCGCGATCGTGTCGGTGGACATCACGGGCCGCGACGGGGTCTCGCTCAAGCAGCGCTGGGGACATGGCCCGCTGACGTACCTGGGCCTGATGACCGTCGGGTTTCCCAACTTCTTCATGATCACCGGGCCGCAGAGCCCGTCGGTGCTGTCGAACATGATGGTGTCGATCGAGCAGCACGTCGACTGGATCGCCGACTGCCTGACCCACCTCCGCGCCGAGGGGATGACGGCGATCGAGCCGACGCCGACCGCCGAGGCCGGCTGGATGTCCCATGTCAACGACGGCGCGCAGATCACGCTGTTTCCGCGCGCCAACTCCTGGTACATGGGCGCCAACGTGCCCGGCAAGCCCCGGGTGATCCTGCCGTACCTGGGCGGCGTCGACGTCTATCGCAAGGCGTGCGACGAGATCGTCGC
>DATAPF010000712.1:0-19532 GCA_036265355.1 Kofleriaceae bacterium
GAATGAAGAGATCGTGAGCGTCATCGCCGGCACCGTCGATCCGGACGAGGAGCGGCGGGCGCTGCAGACAGTGCTAGCGAGTTGCACTCATGATGGACAGGAAGTGCCATGAGTGCGCCGTGCTCGAGCTGTGGCTGGGTAGGGTGCGCACTCGATGATCTGTGCCCGGTGTGCCTCGCGGCAACACCGCCAGCGCACGGCTGCGATGAGGCCCGCCGGGAGCTGTGCCCCCCGGAGCAGCCACAAGGCTACGATCTCGGCGAGCAGCTGGGCCGCGGCGGGATGGGTGTGGTCTATCGCGCACGCCAGCACAATCCGCGTCGCGAGGTCGCGCTGAAGAAGCTGCTCGCGGGCGAACATGCGACGCTGGAGGAACGGCGGCGCTTCGTCACCGAAATCGAGTCGGCGGCGCGGGTCCGGCATCCCAACATCGTCGAGATCTACGACGTCAGCCGCCCTGATGAGCCGCCATACTTCACGATCGACGCGACGTCAGGAAGCTCGCAACGACGTTCCGCGAGTTCATGGACGGTCTGAGACCGCTCGAGACGGCTCTCGAAAGTTCATGAACCTGGACCCGCGCGATCAAGCCACCAGTTGCCGACCGCCAGTTATTTGCCGGCGTGACTATCGGTCGTTGCCGCCGTTGCCCTGCATGGGCTAGCGTCGCCGCCCAGCCCAACGGAGAATTCATGCAGCCAGACCCCCTCACTGACCACGTCCAGCTCATCGAGCAGCTTCGCGCCGCGTTTCCGCCCGAGCCGATCCACGCAGCGGATGCATTCAGCGACTGGGGCGTGAGCTACCTTGACGTCGAGCCGTATTCGAAACACATCGAGGGTAAGACCTGGGAGGATCTCGATCGCGCGTACATGATCACGCGTTCCGACGCACTCAGCTTCCTCGGAACGAAGCATCTCATCGCGGTATTCCCGGTGTACCTGCGCTCACTCGTCGAGGACAGCGTCGGATCGCCCTCCGCGGAAACCATGATCCCCCTCCTGACGAAGCCAGGTCCCGAGAAGAGAACCGGGATCAAGTTGCCGCGCTTTCAAGCGCTCGTCGACGCGCTCACGCCGGAACAGCGCACTGTCATCGCAAAGGTGCTGCGCGCATTTGCTGCGAAGGATGAGTACGAGGGCGAGTATGGATCGCCCGGTCAAGCCGCAATCACGGCTCTTGAGCGCCACTGGAACACGTACCTGCCGGATCGTTGAAACGAGCCATTAACTATTGGTTAAAGGAGCATTATGGGGAACGGGAAACTGATTATCGTCGCCATTCTTGTGTCGAGCGTATCGGTCGCGTTGGCCGACAAGCTCTCCGACTTTGAGGAGGCTGCTAAGGCTGTCGACGACAATCCGAGGGGCAAAGCGGGATGCTAGTC
The DNA here is from genome assembly GCA_036265355.1 of Kofleriaceae bacterium. Lineage (GTDB taxonomy): Bacteria > Myxococcota_A > Polyangia > Haliangiales > Haliangiaceae > JABFXX01. The sequence goes on from DATAPF010000712.1 coordinate 1,388, forward strand.
CATACCGTACAGTGACTACCGAAGCACCTGCGATTCGGAGGGGAGCCGGGTCCACGAGTGGTGCGACGGACGGCGAGGGCCAGTGACCTGCGACAGCGAGAACATCTCCCGCCAAGCGAAAGACAACGTCGAGCGGGCGCAGAAGACCGTCGTGGAGCTGAAGGAGAAGAAAAGCAAGCTTGAGGAGCAGAGGTCGCGCGCGAGTACCGACGATGAGAAGAACAAGATTGGAAAAGAGATCGAGCAGGTCGAAAAGGACATCTACGAAGCGGGAAAACGCGTTGATCAGGCCCGCAACGACTTTGATTCGCGCAAGAAGCTCGTCGAGGACGCGATCTACAATCTCGACCAGTGCATCAGTTATCGACGCGCCGTAATGAACTCCTTTGCCTCGGCGCTCGACAGGGTGCGCAACGAGAATGAGACGCCGAGAATCAAAGAGCTTGCTCAAAAGCTCCGCGATAGCTACGGCGAGGCAAAGAGCGGGCACGAGGAACAGATCAACAACAAGCAGAATTCGTTGGACACCTGCAAGAAATCACGGCTCTGAGTTCTCCGTCTCGCGTGCCGGACAGCCTAGCGAGCGTGGCGTACATGCGGCGGGCCTGGCGAGCGGCGGGCCTGGCGAGCGGCGGGCCTAGGCGGGAGGGGGGCGGCCTGGCGCGAGCGGCGGCCTGGCGCGCGAGCGGCAGAGGGCGGCAACGCGGGGCGCCAACTCCGGCTTCTGTTGTACAGTGGCGTCGTGGTCTCTGGGCGCGGCCGGCGACGTCGAGCACCCGAGCGCCGGCCCACTGATCCGATGAAGGCGCAGATCACCGACAGTCTGCGGGCAAAGCTCGCGACGGCGCATCACCTCGACGGGGCCACGATGGTGGCGCCGGACGGTCTCCCGGCCATCGCGTTCCAGCTCTCGCACGGCGTCCACGAGTACCCGACGCCCGGAGAGAACGCGAAAGCGATCGTCATCGCCGCGGGCCATGAGGTCTACCCATGCGTTGCGATGTTGGTCGTGACCTCGGCATCCGCGCCGTTGGTTGCTCGTCTGGATCTGCACTCGACAGAGGTCACTGCGCTGCTCGCGCGTCGCCAGGCACACTTCCTCATGTTCCGACGGCAACGCCTTGTCTCGAGCGGGACGTACGAGTGGCTGGCGGAGCACAAGATGTTCGAGCACCTTGCTCAGCTCCGGCGCGAGCACCCGTTGCCCGCCCCCGCATTCTTTCGATGGCACCTCTTGCGCCTACCGATCCTCGCACCGCTGCTCACGCAAACGGATCGGGCTGCGGCGGGCTGGATGGAATCGTGGGATGCCATGCTCTCCGACGCGCGGGGCAAGCTGGAGCATGTCAAGGCGATGCTGAAGGCGGCTCCGTTCGCTGACGAGCCACTCTCCGAGCCGTACGATCGGATCGTCGACGTGCTCCGCGCACAGGCCGACCCGCTCCGCGACATCATCCCGATCGTGATCACCGAGGTGGAGCGCGATGCCGGGGCACGGCTGCTGCGCCGGATCGAGAGCCAGATCGGCAAGGCACTCCAGGTGGTGCTTGTACCGCTCGCGGCGGAGTCCCCGCCCGCAACGCAGTCCGGCCGAGCATTCAGCGCCATTCGTTGGCGCTCGCCCAACTTCGAGTTCGTACCAGTGCCGCTCGATCTCGACGCGATCGAGAAGACGGTCGGGCTCGCCGAGTTCTGGACGCGGCTCCCGACCGGAGGGCGCCTGCACTGGGATCGGTTCGTGCGCGGCGACGACATCCCGGCCGCCGGTGACGTGCTCGAGGACGGGTTCCGGGCGGCGGCGCTCGTCGACGACGCGGAGGAGGCGCGAGCCACGGCGAGCGCACTGCTCGGCGAGGCGACGCTGGATCGGCAGTGGACCATTCCGCCGCGCGCGGTCGTGGACTTCCGGCTCGGCCCATTCGTCCGCGCCGAGGTCTTCGACTTCACCTCGCACGTCGTTTTCATGTGCCGGACGCCGCGGTGGCATTACCACCCGATCGTTCTGGACATCCGAAGCGGCCAGGTGATGGAGGGGCTGAGCAGTCTGTTCGCCGAAACCGACGCCGCGCGCGCCGACCAGCTCGAGGCGACCGTGTACATCCTCCTCGCATCGATCGTGCGGGACTTCCTCGTCGTCGAGGATCGCTCCGCGGTGTTCGGCAGCGTCAAGGAAGCCCGCCACCGCTCGGTGCAGAACGGCGGCACTGCGACCGAGCCGGTTGTCGTGTACCTGCCGCGGGTGCGCTACGGTGACCGCCCCGACGTCGCCCGTCTGGCGCGTGACATTCCCATCGAGCGGCGTGCTCACGACGTGTCGGCACACCTGCGGCGATCGCGACACATGTCCCCGACCCAGCGCGCCCTCGCCGAGTACCACGGTTGGACGATCCCGGATGGCTTCACGTTCGTGCGTCCGCATCGGCGCGGCATCCACGAGGTAGAGGTCATCTACCGGAGCCGATCCGCGTTACATGCGCTCTACGAGATCGTCGAGCGCGACGCCAGCGCCGAGCCACCGCCATCCGACCACTGGTTCGAGTTCGAGCAGAACGTCCGCGCGGTGGTCCGCGCTCGCGGTCTCCGCTACGAGGAGGTTCAGCAGCTCGGCGATACCGGGATCGCCGTTCTCGCGGTGGATGACCGCGATGCCGGGCACGGCCTTTGGTTGGTTCACGCGATCGCAGGCCGCCGAGTCGGGCCCGGGCTCGTCGAGCGGCATGCGAGTGCGCTCGGCCAAGCGCCGGCCGGAACCCGTGGCCTCCTCGTCGCGATGGGAGCGCTCACCTCCGCCGCACGCGCGACCGCAGACGGCGCTGGCATTGTCGTGGTCGAGCACGTCGCGCCGGAGTAGCGAGTCATCGCGGCGGACACGGTCGAGCCGTGTTGACGGCCGACTCGATCCGACGCGAGCGGCGGTCTGGCGCGCGAGCGGCGGCGCTGGCGCGGCGCGAGCGGCGGGCCCTGGCGCGCGAGCGGCGGCCCTGGCGCGGTCGGCGGGCCTGGCGCGCGAGCGGCGGCCCGACGGAGAAAATAATTCGCGCCCTACTCCGACACGTCCGATCCCCTTGGCATCGCGTTGGCACAACCAACGGGACACAGCGGAACGGAGCGGGCTACGATGGGATCATGCCGGGCGCAACTACGCGAGAGGGTTGCAGAGCGCAGAAGGCAAAGAGGTTTTCGACCGCCCCTCACGGGCGTGCGCCCCGATCTCTCATCGTGCCGTTCCGTCTCGCTCGAGCTTGGCCGGCGGCAGCGGTCCGGTGTAGTGCATGAGGCGCAGGTTGACCTCGGCGCCCGCGGCGATCAGCGCGCCGGACAGGGCGTCGTCGTGCTCGATCACGATCTTGAGCGCGGGGTCGCCGGGGCGAGCGTGCGGCGCGAGGCCGCGCAGCAGCGGCGCGGCGAGCCCGGGCCGGAGCACGGCGAACGGGAACGCGCCCAGCCCGGGGTCGAGGCAGGCGACTCCCGCCGGGGCGCCGTGGCCATCGCGCAGCTGGAGCGTCGTCCGGCCGGTGCGCGAGCGCGCCAGGCGCAGGCGGCCGGCGAGCAGGCCGAGCACGCGCTCGAGCTCGTCGACGTCGTCGTCGGCCACCGGCGCGACGGTCACCGGCGCCGGATCGACCGGCAGCCGGTCGAGATTCGCCCACGCCACGCGCAGCACGGCCATCGGATAGACCGCGCGCAGCCCGAGCCGCTCGTAGAGCCGGAGCGCCGGGGCGTTGTCGACCTTGACGTTGAGGTTCCACTCGCCGGTGACGCCCCAGGCCCGCAGCGCGCCCGCCGCCGCGATCATCAGCGCCTCGCCGATCCGGCCGCCGCGCGCGCCGGGCGCGACGACGAGGTTCTGGATATAGCCGCGGCCGGCGAGGTTGTTGTAGCAGACGTAGCCGATCGCCGCGCCGCCGCGCTCGTAGATCAGGGTCCGCGGCACCAGGTCGGCGGCGAACCGCTCGGCGCCGGGTGTCGGATCGTCGACGCCGAGCTCGCGGAACAGCATTGCATAGGCCGGATAGTCGTCCGCGGTCGCGGGCCGGATCTGGTCGATCATGCTCCCCCTCCCCGGTCGCAGCTTGCCATGGCGGATCGCCGGCGGCGAGCCGGCTACGCGGCGCGAACCCGGAGCTGCTGCGGCCCGCGAAACGAGATGTTGGGATGAAAGCTCAGCGACTGGCCGGGGACGAGCCGCAGGCGCGGGAACCGGCGGGTGAGCTCGTCGAGCACGATCCGGGCCTCGACCTTGCCGAGGTGGGCGCCCAGGCAGTAGTGCAGGCCGCGGCCGAACGCCAGGTGCTGGTCGGCGTTGGGCCGGTGCAGGTCGAAGCGGTCCGGATCCGGGAACACCGACGCGTCGCGGTTGGCCGCGGCGAGCCACAGGAACAGCCGGGCGCCGCGCGGCAGCTCGACGCCTGCCAGGCGGACCGGGCGCGTGGTGACCCGCCGCCACACCGGGACCGATGGATCGAACCGCAGGCTCTCGTCGACCGCGGCGGGGATCAGCGCCGGCTCGCGGACGATCGCGTCCCACCGCTCGGGCGCCTCGAGCAGGCGGCGCACCGTGTTGCCGATCAGCCCGGTCGTGGTCTCGTGACCGGCGAAGCTGAGCGAGAACAGGATCGAGGCGATCTCGGCGAGCGTGAGCCGCTCGGGGTCCTCGTCGTGGATCGCCAGCAGATCGCCGGTCAGGTCATCGCCGCGCGCCGCGCGCTTGCGGTCGACCAGCTCGCGCAGGTAGCGCCGGTACGCCGCCATGTGCGTGGCGATCTCGACCTGGTCCTCGGGCCGCGGCCGCCCCCAGCCGAGCGCCGCGCGGTAGCCGCACCAGCGCTTGAGCTGCGGAACGTCGGCCTCGGGGACCCCGATCAGCGAGAACACGATCGACGCGGGCAGCGGAAACGCCAGCTCGCCGACCAGGTCGAACTCGCCGCCCGCCGTCACCCCGTCGAGCAGCTCGCCCGCGATCCGGTGGATCGTCGGCACCAGGTCGTTGACCCGCCTGACCGCGAACGCGCGGGCGGCCGGCCTGCGCAGCCGGGCGTGCGCCGGCTCGTCGAGGCTCACCATCGACGGCTGCGGCGCGTGGCCGCCGTCGAGCAAGATCCGCTGCGCCTCGGGCGACAGCGGCACCAGCGGCGCCTGGGCGACCGCTGCGGAGTAGGTCACCGGATCATCGAACACCTGCGCGATGTCGGCGTACCGGGTGACCACGTGGTAGCCGATCGACGGCGCATAGAACATCGGCGCCTCGGCCAGCGGCAGCGCGGCCAGGATCGCGTACGGATCGTCGAGGTACGCCTGGGACAGCGGATCGAACGCCGCGTCCACCGGGCAGCCCGGCGCGACCTCGGCGGTCATCGGGCGCCTCGTTCACGGCGGCATCGGGCGGGGTGGCTGCGCATTGCGCTCCTCGACCACATCATAGGTCGCCCGGGCGACGCTGGGTGGGAAAGCGGTACTGGCACCCAGCCTGCACCGTCGCGGCGCGGACCACGAGGTCAGGAGGAATCATGAGCAAGCGTCGATGGTACGTGACGGCCCCCGGACTCGGGGCGATCCTGCTGTTCCTGGGAACCGCACGGGCACAGCCGGCGGCGAATCAGGCGGGCGCCCACAGCATGGCCGAGATGAAGTTCGCACCGGTCGCCGGGCTACCGACGTGCGTCCAGATCGCGCTCGAGAGCGGCGATCCGGCACAAGGTGGGTTCGTCGCGCTGGCGAAGGCGAAGACCGGCTGCACGGTTCCGTGGCACTGGCATCCAGGGATCGAGCAGCTGATGTTCGTGGACGGCACCGCGCGCGTGCACATGAAGGACGCCGGCCAGCCGGTTGCGCTCCGCGCCGGCGGCTTCGCGATGATGCCGTCGCACCACGTCCACGAGTTCCAGTGCACCCAGGCCTGCACGTTCTTCCTCTACTCCGACCAGAAGTTCGACATTCACTACGTGGATCCCCAGGGCAAGCAGATCCGCCCCGAGGACGCCCTCAAGCCGGTGAACGAGACGGCCGCGACTGCGATGAAGTAGTGCGAGCGCGGCGGCCGCCAACGGCTCAGCGGCGAGCGGCGGCGGTGTGCACCGCGATCAGCGCGATCACCTCCCACACCAGGTGCGCCGCGAGGTGCGCGGTGATGTCGGCGTGGTCGAGCGGCGGGCAGAACTCGACGACGTCGCCGCCGCACACCGCGAGCCCGGCGAGCCCGCGGACCAGCGCGAGCGCCTCGCGCGCGGTCAGCCCGCCCGGCACCGGCGTGCCGGTCCCCGGCGCGAACGCAGGGTCGATCGCGTCGACGTCGATCGTGACGTACACCGGGCGCCGCCCGATCCGCTCGCGCAGCTCGCTGCACACGCCGGCCGCGCCGCGCGCCGCGACGTCGTCGGCGGAGATCTGGGTGTGGCCGTGCGCCCGGGGCAGCGCATCGTCGTCGGCCCCGCCCCGCGGTCCGCGGATCCCGATCTGGAACAGCTGGCCCGGCGCGATCAGCGCCTCGTCGATCGCGTGCTTGAACGGCGTGCCATGGTGGAACGCGTCGCCCCACGCCTCGGGCCCGCTGACGTCGAGGTGCGCGTCGAGGTGGACCACCGCGACCGGGCCATGGCGCCGGGCGAGCGCGCGCAGCACCGGCAGCGTGATCGAGTGGTCACCGCCCACCACGACCGGCGCCGCACCCGCGGCCGACAGCCGGCCGATCTCGGCCTCGACCGCCGCGCGCATCGTCTCGCGGTCGAACGGCGGGAACACCACGTTGCCGCCGTCGGCGCAGCGCACCGCGCGGAACACGTCGAGCCCGTGCACCGGGTGGTAGCCCTGGACCAGCGCCGACACCCGCCGCACGTGGTACGGCCCGAGCCGTGCACCCGGCACGTAGGTCGTCCCGCCGTCGTGGGGGACGCCGATCACCGCGACGTCGGCGCCGTCACCGGACGCTGCGAGCGCCGGCAGCCGGAAGAACGGGATCTGGCCGTGGCGAAGATAGGCGAACGCGGGTTCCTGCATCGATCCCCTCGGAGTCCAGGTTCTGGAGCATGTATGCGATCGCGCCGCGCGCCCGCGCGGCCATCGCCTCGGGCGGCTCCCCGGTGCGCGGGTGCATCGCCGCCCCGAACCGGATCGCGACCTCGAGCCGCGGCCGGCGCACCGTGCGCCAGTAGTGCGGCAGGAACGTCGCGTCGCCGTACCACGCGAGCTCCGGATCGCGGTAGCGCATCGCGACCGGGATCACCGGCACGCCCAGCCGCTGCGCGATCCCGAACGTGCCGCGCCAGAACGGCCGGAGCTCCGTGCCGTTGGTCGTCGTGCCCTCGGGGAAGTTCAGCACCGACGCGCCGCCGGCGAGCAGGCGGTGCACGCGGCGCAGCACGCGCGCGCGGTGCATCGGGTCCTCGCGCCGCACGAACGCCACGCCGAGCCCGCGGCCGACCCCGCCGATGATCGGCCAGCTCGACACGTCGCCCTTGGCGATCGGGATCGCCGGGCACAGCGGCAGCAGCGCCAGCGTGTCGAGGTAGCTCAGGTGGTTGGACACGATCAGCGCGCAGCCGCGCGGGATGTCGCCGCTGACCTGGACCTCGAGGTCGTGGGCCCGCGCCACCGCCGCCAGCGCCTCCGACAGCCGCTCGGCCGCCGCGCGCGGCTCGCCCGGCGGCGACGTCCGCGCCGCGCCGAGCTCGGCGAGCGCGTGAAACAGCCCGCGGCCGAGATGGCGTCCAGCGTGCAGCAGCTCCCTCATCGGGGTCACCTCCGGCGCATCGTCGTGATCCCCGCCAGCATGCCGCTCCCGTGAGGCGCCCCGCCAAACCTCCCGCAACGTCGCCGCAACTTCGCCGCGACGATCGCGTGGACATGGTGTCACACGGCGGTCACCGCCGCGCGCCTCGGCTGTCAAGCCATCGCCCGCGACGGGTCCATGCCGTCACGGGTCGGCGCCGGCGACACTAGCCCTGCGGCGGATCCGCGACCGGCGCCGCAGCGTCCGACGCGGCGGGCTCGGACGGCGGCCGCACTGCCGGCGCCGCCTCCAGCGCGCGCGCGATCTCGACCAGCCCGCACAGCCGGGCCGCGTGGCCCCACGCGATCGCCGCGACGGCGAGCTGGGCGAACCCGAACGCGAGCAGCAGCGAGACGCCCCCCGACTGGGTGATCTGCTGCCGGATCACGAGCAGCACCGCGGCGGCCGCGAGCGAGGCCAGGGTCGTGGACACCCCGACCGCCAGCGCCTCGAGCGGCCGCTTCACGACGAGCTTGATCCCGGCTCCGAGCGCGAACAGCGCGGACCGGCGATGCGACTCCGCCGCGAGCCGGGCCCGCCCGGCGTCGGCCACGAGCTGCGCGAGGAACACCGCGATCACCGCGATCAGCACCGCGAGCCGGTAGCTGGTGCGGGTCGCGGCCTCGGAGGTCGCGCGGTCGGACGCGGCGGACGCCCAGGCCATCGCGATGCCCGCGATGATCCGCGCGACCGCGAGCGGCAGCAGTGCGAACATCTCCAGGCGAAGCATCCGCCCGTAGTAGCCGCCGGCGCCGGACAGCAGGGCGCGAAACCTCGGGCGTGCGTCGGACTCCGTCGCGACCAGCGCCGCCCCGGCCAGGAACGGCGCGACCAGCACCACGAGCACCAGGCTGGTCACGATGCCGGCCTGGATCCCTGCCGCGGCGGGCGTCATCATCGCCTTGGCCAGCCCGGCGAGTGCGGCCGAGTCGAGCGCCTCGGTGAGCTCGCCCCACCGGGTCGAGTAATTGAACAGCCCGGCGAGGAAGCCGAGCAGCGGGATCAGCGCCGCGAGCGCGACCGCCCACAGCACGACCGGCGAGAGCAGCAGGAGCCGCCACTGCAGCGCGCGCCGCATCGCGCGGCCGATGATCGAGAGCATCCTCATAGCGTGCTCACCAGCGAGAGCAGGATGTCGACCCAGGTGGTGGCCTCCATCGCCATCCGCGTGGCGGGGAAGCGATGCGGCTCCCGGGTCCGGCCGTCATCGAGCTTGTTGACGTCGAGCAGGACGCTGCCGCCGGGATCCAGGCGCGCCTGGGTCACCCGGACCGGCCGGTCGAACACCCAGCGATGCCAGCGCTCCCCGATCGGCCACGCCAGCCGCTCCTGGCTGCCGTCGGAGAACTCGATGACAACGGTCTGCGGGACCTGCGCGGCGTGGCGCTGGGCGCGCACCACGCTGCGGAACGGGAACGGCCCCGCGTCGCCGCTGCCGGCGTGGAACGCCGCCCGCCGGTCGGCGATCTCGCGGTCGACCTCGTCGGGCGTCCGCTCGACGGTCTTGCCGTCCTTCGCGATCCGCCCGGGCTGGGGCAGGAGCTCCCTGGCGTCGACCTGGTCGATCTCGTCGTCGACGACCTCGGACGCGTAGACCTGCTGATCGAACCAGGCCTGGATCGCGTCGCGATGCTCGGGCGCCGCGTCGGCGAGCGCGTCGCGCAGGTCGGCCGCGCTCGGGTGGCGATGGTGCCAGCGCGCGTAGTACAGCTTCATCCCGCGCGCGATCGCGTCGCCGCCGAGCTGGTGCTCCAGGTCGTGCATCGCGAGCGCGGTGCGGGAATACACCGCGCCGTAGGTCGCCGAGCTCATCCGCTGCCACGAGTTCCCGGCGATCGGATCGGCGAGCGGTCGGCCGGTGGTGTAGCTGCCGCCGAGCCACTGGAAGTCCCAGATGTGGATCGCCGGCAGCCGGAACCCGAGCCGGCTGACCAGCCCGAATTCGAACGTGAGGTCCTCGCCCTCCAGCATCCGCGAGTCCCACCACTCGTTGATGCCCTCGTCGAGGAACGGCTCCTCGAACTCGTTCGAGGCCAAGAGGCCCATGAAGTAGCCGTGGCCGAACTCGTGCACGGTGACGTAGCGGACCGCGGCGTCGAACCCCGGGCTGCCGCCGATCGTGGTGAACAGCGTCTCGTACTCCATCCCGCCGGACTCGGTCGCGTTGAACGGCGGCACGATCACGGTGACCTGCTTGTAGGGATACGGGCCGAGCGTGCGCGAGAAGTAGCCGAGCGCGTCGATCGTCGCCTTGAGCGCGGCGCGGCCCGAGCTGTCGTACTCGGGTGGATACAGCACCTGGACGTCGACATGCGGGCTGCCTGCCCCGTCGTAGCTGCCGCGCAGCGGCGGCGCGAAGCCGTCCCACATCGTGAACGCGGCGTCGTGCACGTCGTCCTGGTGGAAGCGGTGCACGGTGCCCTTGGGCGTGGTCGCGGGCTCGCCGGTCCGGCCGCCGGTCGCACCGACCGTGAACCCCTTCGGCGCCACGATCTCCAGATCGTAGCTCCCCCAGTCGGCGTAGAACTCCGAGTGGAGGTGGAACTCGTGACAGTTCCACCGCGGGGTTTGCGCGCCGCGCTCGCCGGCGAGCTCCAGCACCCCGATCTTGGGGAACCACTGGGCGACCAGGTGGTAGCTGCCGAAGTACCCGGTGCGGGCGACCACGCGCGGCAGCTGATCGTGGAATGCGATGTCGAGCGAGGTGTCTCCGCCGGGCGGCACCGGGCTGGGCAGGTCGACGCGGAGCACGCTGCGATCGGTCGCCGGCCCGCCGTCGGGCTGGACGTAGCGCATCGCCGCCGGCTGCCCGGCCTGCGCGATCGAGCGGACGTCGATGTAGCCCCATTCCCCCTGCTTCATCTCGACGTTGGACCGGAACGCCCCGTAGCGCGCCTTCTCGGTCAGCCAGGTCGACCCCGGACCCTCGAAGCCGTTGAGGTAGGTGTGGAAGTACAGCGTCCGCACCGCGCGATCGCTGCGGTTGCGCCAGTGCAGCTTCTCCGTGCCCTCGACGGTGTGCTTCACCGGATCGACGACCGCGCGCAGCTGGTAATCGGCGACCCGCAGTGACAGCGTCGGCTCGCTGCCGCTGCGCTCGCCGCCCCACGCCGCGGGCGCGCTCGCCATGCGCACCGCGCCGGCGTCCCATCCGGCGAGCGGGATCTCGTCGTCCGGGACGGCAGCTGCCGCGCTCGCCGGCGCGGCGGTTTCGGCCGGCGCGATCGCCGGTACCTGGTCCGCGCGCCCGTGCGCGACCACCGCGAGCAGCCCGCACGCGGCGAGCCCGGCCGCGATGGCTGCTCTGCCGGGTCGCCGGGTGAAAGACGCAGGAACTCGCATCGAGACCTCCGAGCTGGTGAAGACGCCCTGCAAACGTCGCACAAGGCGGGCCGATCGTTCACGACGATCGACGCTCGATCAACCGCGCGATCGCAGCTCGCACTGCCGCACCGCGCTACGAATGACCCGATCCGGAGCCGCCCGCCCGATCCGCTGGATCACCGGCCCGAAGGCGGATCGACCCGGAGCGTGATCATCACCTTCATGCGACCGCCGGTGGGCGGCGGCGGCAGGGTCAAGCTGAACGCGGATTCGCGCAGGCACTCGAACAGCGGCGGGTCGCCGATCTGGTTGCTGGGCGCTGGATCCGCGACATCGACCACGGCACCGAGCTGCTCATCGGCGACCATCTCCATCGACAGCGTGATCATGCCGGCGAGCTGCGGCAGCCGCGCCTGCGCCTGCTCGACGCACTCGCTCGCCAGCGGCATGAAGTCGCGGTTCACCTGGTCGACCACCGGCTGGTGGAGCTCATCCAGGCGGTTGCGCAGGCCCCCCGACGCCGGCTCGCTCGAAGATCCGGCCGCCGCCGCAGACGGCGCGCCGCCGCTCGGTGCCGGGCGCTGGGCGAGCTGGCGCAGGATCTGCGCGCGCAGCGCATCCCGCTTCGCGCGCGCGGTGCTGCGCGAATCCGCCGCGTCCTGCGACACCACAGCCTCGATCGAGTGTCCCACCCCGGTCGCAGCCGCCGGTAGCGCGGCGCTCCGCTCGGCGGCCGGGGCGCCGGGCGCCGCACCGGACGGCCCGCGCCGCAGAACCCACAGCACGCCCACCGCGATCGCGACGAGCAAGAGGATCAGCGCCCACACGGTGCGTCGCGTCGAGGACACCGCCGCCATGCTGCGCACGGACCGCGTGGTCCGCAAGTCCGCCGCATGCGATCTGCCACCCACGGCTCGATCGGCGCGCGCAGACGTTCTTCCTGCTCGCCGGCATGAGCGCCTACCTGTCGATCCAGTCCGGCCGCCGGACGCCGGATCCTCGAAACCTTCGGCCGCGTGCCGCTGTTGTTCCATGTGCTCCACATTCCGCTGATCTCGATGAGGTCCGGGGATGGACGCTTGTGAACGTGAGCCTTCCGTGCAAGATGACCAGGTGATGGAGAGTGCCTGTCCCTCCCTCGCGGGCCTGTGGCCTGGCCGGCTCGACACAGGGCAGCGGCATTCATGACCCCCGGGGAGCGGCTCGACGACCGGTTCGAGCTCGAGCAGCCGATCGGCACCGGCGGCATGGGCACGGTGTTCCGCGCCCGCGATTCGATCTCCGGCGAGACGGTGGCCGTCAAGATCATCTCCGACGGGCAAGGCCACCTCGCCGAGCGCTTCGCGCGCGAGGTCATGGTGCTCGCGGAGCTGTCTCACCCCGGCATCGTCCGCTACATTTCCCACGGCATGACAGCCTCGGGGAGGCTGTTCCTTGCCATGGAGTGGGTCGATGGCGAGGTCCTCAAGGCCCGCCTGGAGCGCGGCCCGCTCACCCTCGGCGAGTCCGTCACCCTCGCCACCCGCGTCGCCGAGGCGCTCGGCGTCGCGCACGCGCGCGGCGTCGTCCACCGCGATCTCAACCCCTCCAACCTGATGCTCCCCGGCGGCCGCGTCGACCTGGTCAAGGTGCTCGACTTCGGCATCGCCCGGCGCGAGGGCAAGACCCAGCTCACCCAGACCGGCACGATGCTCGGGACCGTCGGCTACATGGCCCCCGAGCAGGCCCACCCCGGCGAACCGATCGATGCCCGCGCCGACGTGTTCGCGCTCGGCTGCGTGCTGTTCGAGTGCCTGACCGGCGTCCCGCCGTTCGACGGCGACACCACCGCCGCGATCCTGGCCAAGATCCTGTTCGGCACCGCGCCGCGGGTGAGCGAGCTGTGGCCCGAGGTGCCCGAGAGCCTGGACGCGCTGGTCGCGCAGCTGCTCGCGCAGGATCCCGCGCTCCGCCCGAGCGACGGCGCCAACCTGGCCGCGGCCCTGGCCACGCTCGGCCCCCTGACCAACACCGCGGTCATGGCGCCGCCCGAACGCGCAGCGCGTCCTCGCGCGACGCCCACCGGCGAGCGCCGGCTCCTGGCCATCGTGATGCTGAGCCCTGCGGACCCGGGCGACGAGCCGCTCGAGACCGCGCTGCGGACCGCGGTCGCCTCCTACGGTGGCCGCCTCGAGCAGCTCGCCGACGGTTCCACGGTCGCCATGCTCGAAGGCGATCGCCAGGTCGCGACCGACCACGCCGCGCGGGCCGCGCGCTGCGCGCTCGCGATGTCCGCGCTCACCGGCCATCGCCCCATGGCGATCGCCATGGGGCGCACCGAAGCGGGCAGCCGGTTGCCCGAAGGCGACGTGATCGACCGGGCATCGCGGCTGCTCGCAGACATGGCCCGGCAGCCAGGCGCGCTACCGCCGATCGCGCTCGACGACGTCAGTGCCGGCCTGCTCGACGCGCGGTTCGATGTGGTAGAGAGCGAGGCGGACGGGAGAGCCGCCCGGTGGACCGCGCACGAGTCCCCGCTCCGGCTGGGCGGCGAGCGCGCGGTGATGCACGGCGCGCGCACGCTGCTCGGCAGACCGACCTCGTGCGTCGGACGCGGCTGGGAGCTCGGCGCGCTCGCCAGCATCCTCGACGAGTGCCTCGAGGAGCCCGCCGCGCGCGTCGCCGTGGTGACCGCGGCAGCGGGGATGGGCAAGTCGCGGCTGCGCGCCGAGTTCGTCGGCCGGGTCCGGGAGCGCCACCCCGAGGTCGCGATCTGGGTCGGCCGCGGCGACTCGCTGCGCGCCGGCTCGACGCTCGACCTGCTGGCCCAGGCGCTGCGCGGCGCGCTCGGCCTCCACGACGGCGAGCCGCTGTCCGTGCGGCGCGACAAGCTCCGCGCGCGCGTCGCCGAGCATGTGCCGCCCGCCGACCACGACCGGGTGGCCGCGTTCCTCGGCGAGCTCGTCGGTACGCCGGTGCCCGACGACGGCGCCGCGGGCGACTCCGGTGCCGCGCTGCGGGCCGCGCGCCAGGACGCCCAGCTGATGAGCGAGCAGATGCGCAGAGCCTGGCTGGACTTCCTCCGCGCCGAGACCGCGGCGCACCCGGTCCTGCTGGTGCTCGAGGACCTGCACTGGGGCGACTTCGGGACCGTGCGGTTCATCGACGCGGCGCTGCGCGATCTGGGGAAGCAGGCCTGGATAGTGCTCGCGCTGGCCCGCCCCGAGGTGTTCGAGATCTTCCCCAAGCTGTGGGCGGACCGCCAGAACGTCCAGCAGCTTCGCCTCAAGGAGCTCGGCCGCAAGGCCGGCGAGCGGCTGGTCCGCCAGGTGCTGGGCGACACCGTCGGTGACGACACGGTGGAGCGCCTGGTCAAGCAGTCCGACGGCAACGCGTTCTACCTCGAGGAGCTGATCCGCGCCGTGGCCCAGGGCAAGGACCAGGCGCTGCCCGAGACCGTGCTGGCCATGGTCGAGACCCGGCTCGCGCGGCTGCCGTTCGAAGCCCGGCGCGTGCTCCGCGCCGCCAGCGTGTTCGGCGAGGTGTGCTGGGACGGGGGCGTGATCACGCTGCTCGCCGAGGTCATGCCCGCGGCGGCGGTCGCGGAGTGGCTGGCGATGCTGGTCGAGCAGGAACTGCTGGTCGTGCGGCCGGACAGCCGGTTCCCGAGCGAGCGCGAGCTCGCGTTCCGCCACGCGCTGCTGCGCGAGGGCGCCCACGCCACGCTGACCGCCCACGACGAGCAGCTCATGCACCGCCTCGCCGGCGAGTGGCTGGAGCACCATGGCGAGGCCGATCCGATGGTGCTCGCCGGCCACTTCGAGCGCGGCGGCGATGGCGCGACGGCCGCCCGCCACTACCTGCGCGCCACCCAGCAGGCGATGCACGTCATCGACTACCAGGCCGCCATGGCCCGCGCCGCCCTCGGCCTGGCCTGCGCGCCTCCGTCCGAGCTCCGGATCGCCCTGCTCGGCCACCGCTGCGAGGCAGCGACCGGCTCACAGCAGGTGTCGCTGGACGAGGCCGAGGAGCTGTTGCGCCTGGCGGTGCCGGGCTCCGTCCCCTGGGCGCAGGCGATGGTCGCGTACATCGCGGGAATGCTGCTCGCCGGCCGGATGGGGGAGATCCTGGCATCGATCGCGCGGCTCCACGGCGTCACCCCGGCCCCCGGTGCCGCCGGATCGACGTCACTGGCTCTCTTCCTCGGGGTGATGTCCCTCGACATGATGGGACAGGTCCGGCAGGGCACCGCGCTGGAGCAATCGTTCCTTCCGATCGTCCGCGCGCGCGGAGATCAGGAGCCGCTCGTGCAGCGGTGGTGGCACACGATCGTCGCGGACCGAGCGGCCTACGCGTACGACGACCCGTGGACCGCCTTGCAGCACACCGAGGCGCTCCAGGCCATCTTCGACGCGATCGGCGGCGAGCTCATCTTCGCGTCCGTGCAGGTCCATCGCGGGATGAACCGGTGGTTCCTCGGCGCGCTCGAGCCCGCGGCGCAGTCCCTCGAAGCCATCCCGGTCGGGGACCGGTCGCTGGGCATCGCGAGCTCGCTGCGGCGCTTCATGCTGTCCTGGCTGTACGCCGACCTCGGCGCGCTCGCCCAGGCGCGCGCCCTGGCGACCCAGCTCGCGGAGGCCGGACGCGCGCACCGCAACCGGCTGGAGGAGGGACGCGGCCGCTGGGTCCTCGCCGAGGTGCTGCGCCGCGACGGCGATCTCGACGGCGCCGATCGCGAGATCCAGCTCGCGCTCGCCGGGGCGGTGCCGCTCGAGCAACCGGGCGTCCGGGCGTCGCTCGCCGCGCTCCGCCTCGCGCAGGGCCGCGTCGAGGAGGCGCTCGCTGCCGCCCAGGACGCCATGGCGCGCAGCGAGGCCGTCGGCGGGTGCGGCCTGTTCCGCGGCGCGTTCGTGCGCCTCACCCACGCCGAGGCGCTCCACGCCAGCGGCGCGCACGATGCCGCCGCACGCGCGATCGCCGACGCCCGCGCGCACCTGCTCGCCATCGCCGACAAGATCACCGACCCCGCCTACCAGGCGAGCTTCCTCGAGCGCGTCCCCGAGAACGCCAGGACCCTGACCCTGGCGGACGCCTGGTTGGGCGATTCAACTCCCTGACCTTCTGGCGCCCTGGACGTCGCGCGCGTCGAGATGAACGCGCTCGCGTTGCGCGCTCATCCAGCGAATTCCGGAGATGGGGCGCGTGTACGCTGTCATGCCAGTCGTGAGCACGGATCGCTCTCATGTGGTCGGGGAGGGGATGGACGCTTGTGAGACCTTCCGTGCAAGATGACCAGGTGATCGAGAGTGCCGGGGCCCCCCTCGCGCACGCGTGGCCTGGCCAGGTGGACGCGGAGCAGCCGCATTCATGACGCCCGAGGAGCGGCTCGACGACCGGTTCGAGCTCGAGCAGCCGATCGGCTCCGGCGGCATGGGCACGGTGTTCCGCGCCCGCGATTCGATCTCCGGCGAGACGGTGGCCGTCAAGATCCTCTCCGACGGGCAAGGCCACCTCGCCGAGCGCTTCGCGCGCGAGGTCACGGTGCTCGCGGCGCTGTCCCACCCCGGCATCGTCCGCTACATCTCGCACGGCGTGACGTCCTCGGGGAAGCTGTTCCTCGCCATGAAGTGGGTCGATGGCGAGACCCTCAGGACCCGCCTGGAGCGCGGTCCGCTCACCCTCGGCGAATCCGTCACCCTCGCCACCCGCGTTGCCGAGGCGCTCAGCGTCGCGCACGCGCGCGGCGTCGTCCACCGCGATCTCAAGCCCTCCAACCTGATCCTCCCCGGCGGCCGCGCCGACCTGGTCAAGGTGCTCGACTTCGGCATCGCCCAGCGCGAGGGCAAGACCCAGCTCACCCAGACCGGCATGCTGCTCGGGACCGCCGGCTACATGGCCCCCGAGCAGGCCCGCACCGGCGAACCGGTCGATGCCCGCGCCGACGTGTTCGCGCTCGGCTGCGTGCTGTTCCAGTGCCTGACCGGTGTCCCGCCGTTCGACGGCGACACCACCGCCGCGATCCTGGCCAAGGTCCTGTTCGGCACCGCGCCGCGGGTGAGCGAGCTGTGGCCCGAGGTGCCCGAGAGCCTGGACGCGCTGGTCGCGCAGATGCTGGCGCCCGATCCCGCGCTCCGCCCGAGCGACGGTGCCAACCTGGCCGCGGCCCTGGCCACGCTCGGCCCCCTGGCGCACACCACGGTCATGGTGCCGCGCGAGCGCACAGCGAGTCCGCGCGCGACGCCCCCCGGCGAGCGCCGGCTCCTGGCCGTCGTGATGCTGGGCCCTACCGACCAGGATGACCCGCCGCTCGAGACCGCGCTGCGGCACGCGGTGGCCCCCTACGGTGGCCGCCTCGAGCAGCTCGCCGATGGCTCCGCGGTCGTGATGCTCGAAGGCGATCACCAGGTCGCGACCGATCAGGCCGCGCGGGCCGCGCGCTGCGCGCTCGCGATGTCCGCGCTCGTCCCGCATCGTCCCCTGGCGATCGCGATGGGCCGCACCGAGCCGGGCAACCGGCTGCCCGAAGGCGACGTGATCGATCGGGCGTCCCGGCTGCTCGCAGACATGGCCCGGCAGCCAGGCACCCTGCCGCCGATCGCGCTCGACGAGGTCAGCGCCGGCCTGCTGGACGCGCGGTTCGACGTGGTCGAGCACAGCGAGACGGGGGGTGGGGACCCCGACAGCTCCGCGGACGGGGCCGGGGGCAGAGCCGCCCGGGGGACCGCGCACGAGTCCCAGCTCCAGCTGCGCGGCGAGCGCGCGGTGGCACACGTCGCGCGGACGCTGCTCGGCCGACCGACCTCGTGCGTCGGACGCGACTGGGAGCTCGGTGCGCTCGCCGGCATCCTCGACGAGTGCCTCGAGGAGCCCGCCGCGCGCGTCGCCGTGGTGACCGCGGCGGCCGGGATGGGCAAGTCGCGGTTGCGCGCCGAGTTCGTCAGCCGGGTCCGCGAGCGCCACCCCGAGCTCGCGATCTGGGTCGGCCGCGGCGACTCGCTGCGCGCCGGCTCGACGCTCGACCTGCTGGCCCAGGCGCTGCGCGGCGCGCTCGGCCTCCACGACGGCGAGCCGCTGTCC
>DATAPF010000713.1:0-4989 GCA_036265355.1 Kofleriaceae bacterium
GCCGGGCTTCGAACCCGTAGGTCGGCCGTTCGAGTCGGCCCGGACTCACTGAAAACTAAAGACGACGACAAACCGGGGGCATAGCTCAATGGTAGAGCATCGGACTCTTAATCCGCTGGTTGAAGGTTCGAGTCCTTCTGCCCTCACGTAGTTACAAGATCGCGCCGTCGGCTGCTGCCCAGTTGCTGCCCAGACGGTACCTTCCCACGCCCGCTCCCGGGTGTCGAGGGGGGCGTCATCAGTGTGCGCACCTGGTTCCCCGGCTTGCCGTCGCTGTCGCGGCTCAGGCGTATCGAAGCGTGGCTCGCCGCACGCGCCGCGGCACGGCAGGACAAGGCCGCGCCGCGCGGCGGGCGTAGGCCGACGGCACGCTCCACCTGGACCTACTTCGACGTGGAACTCGGTCAGATCGCCGAGATCCTGCCGCCCACGCTCCTCGGGGCCGACAGCCTGCCGCCGCCAGCGCCCGTTGAAACTATTTCACCGACGAGGATGCGGCCGTCACAGCACCTCGACCCACGACGCGACCATCGCGGTGAGGTTCGCGCGCAGCGGCGCAAGCTCCTCCTCGACGGCCATGAACTCGCGCGCGGCCGCGTCCCATTCGGCGGGCAACAAGCGCTCGCGCTCCGGGCCGGAGATGCGGCGTACGAGCTCCTTGCTGCGGATCGCGAGGACGTCGACGCGATCGCGGAGAGACGGGAATTCTGGAGGGACGTCGCGGATGCGCTTCATGCCCCCAGTGAACGATCAACGCCGGGGCGCTATTGCAGCTGTTGCAGGCCCGACCGCTGATCCGAGCCGGGCCGGGACCGCCAGCGCCACCGCCGCGATCGCCACCGAGCCGGTGACCAGCGCGCCGGGCCGGTCGAGGTCGAGGTCGCCTCCGAGTCGGGTCAGCCCGAGGTCGAGCGCCAGGACCGCGAGCACCGGCGCCCGCGAGCTCCACGGCCGCGCCAGCGCCGTCCGGGGCCGGGCCGGTGCGCCGCCGCGGATCGCCGCCGCCCCGCTGCAGCGCCTCGCCGAGCTCTCGAGGTTGCCGAGGCCGAGCGGGTGCCGCCGGTGCCGAGCGCCTTCGAGGTCGCCGCCGCCCACCGCGACCAGCCCGAGCTCCTGCAGCTCCTGGGCGACGTCCAGAGCGTCCGGCGCGCGGGTGATGCTGAATCTACTCGGGGATACGAGTTACGACGCGCGGTTGCTGGCCCACTCGCTGGCGAGCAGCGCGTAGATCCACGAGTCGCACCACTCGCCCTTCGCCCACAGGTTCTGGACGTGGTGCGCCTCGCGGCGCATGCCGAGGCGCTCCATCAGTCGCGCCGAGGCCGCGTTGCGCGGATCGCAGTCGCCGAACAGGCGGTGCATGCCGAGCTGGCCGAACGCGAGCTCGATGACCGCGCGGGCGGCTTCGGTCACGAGGCCGCGGCCGTGCTCGGCCGGCGCGAGCACGCACCACAGCTCGCCGGTGCGCAACTCGTGCCCGCTGCGCCGGAACCCGCCGCGGCCGAGCAGGCGATCGTCGCCGCGGCGCGTGACCGCGAGCTCGTACAGTGCCCTCGGCTCGCAGGCGGCCTCGCGCTGGGCCCGCGCGATCAGATCGCGCGAGGCCTGCTCGGTGTGGGCGTCGTACGCCTGGTACCGGTTAATCTCGGGCAGCGACTCCACGGCGTGGAGCGCGCGCCAGTCGTCGTCGCGCAGCTCGCGTATCACCAGGCGCTCGGTCTCGATCCTGACGTCGCGCATCGCGCGAATGTACCGCGTCAGCGGCCCCGCCGACCCGCTGCAGCGCCTCGCCGAGCTCTCGAGGTCGCCGCCGCCCACCGCGACCAGCCCGAGCTCCTGCAGCTCCTGGGCGACGTCCAGGGCCCCGGCGCGCGGGTGACGCTCCTCGTGGTCGAGCGCCGCCGCCATCGCCGGCGAGCCGCTCCCCGCGGTCGAGCGCCTCGCGCCGATCGCCAGCGCCGCCGCCGCGCGATCGCCGCCGAGCCGGTGACCAGCGCGCCGGGCCGGTCGAGGTCGCCGGCGAGCCGGGTCACCCGACGTCGAGCGCCAGGACCGCGAGCACAGCGCCCGCGAGCTCTACGGCCGCGCCAGCGCCGGCGAGGTTGCTGCCGCCCTCGCCGAGCTGCCCGAGCACCGGGGCGATGTCCCGAGCGCCCCTGCCGCCGCCACCCTCGGCGAGCTGGTGACCCGGTGCGGTTCGAGCGCCTCGGCCGCGCTCGCCATCGCTGGCGAGCGCCACGAGCTCCGGGCCGCGCTGGTCGCCGAGGTCGGCCGGTGCGCCGCCGCCGATCGGCGAGCCGTCCATCGCCACCGCGCCGCGCCGGTCGAGGTCGCCGGCGAGCCGGTCACCCGCGGTCGCGGATCATGCGATGTGAACGCCGCGGTGAACGGCGGGTCGCGGTCGTGGATCAGGTAGCGCTTGCCTCGCAGGAACCCGTCGATCCGATCGGTCAGGTTGCGCGCGATCTGCTGGATCCACGTGTTGTACGGATGGCGGGCCAGACCGGCGATGTGCACGGGCAATGCGGCCCGGTATCCGAGCTGGCTGCGTTGATACCAGGCGTGGGTCGCGCGCACGGCCTCGGCCGCGCCGAGTTGGTGCCGGATCCACGGAGCCGCAACGTGCCGTCCCGTCGCGGCCTCGGCGCGCTCGGCGCGCTCAGGTGACCTGGCGGCAGCTCGACACCCCGGCGCTACCCCAAGGCATTCGCGGGTCGTGATAGATGTTCTGACGTATGCACGTATGGGTGTCGGGTCTCTGGATGACAGCGTGGTGCATGGAGATGGGGTGCGGGTTTCCGCGACTGCCCGCGCTGGTCGGTCGCGACGCGAACGTCGACACGCTGGTGGACGCGACCGCGACCGGGCCGCCGAACCAGACCCCGGACGGGCAGACCGAGCCCATCCCGTCGGAGTGTCTCACGCTGCCGGCTACCTGTGGCGCAGCCGGCAATGACAATTGCTGCGCCAGCTTGCCGGTTCCGGCTGGAACGTATTTTCGCAGCTACGACACAGCTGGTGATACCGGATCGGGAGATCAGAGTTCGCCGGCGACCGTGAGTCGATTCCGACTCGACAAGTACGACGTGACCGTGGGCCGGTTTCGCGCGTTCGTGATGGCCGGACAGGGGACTCAGTCGAATCCACCGTCCCCCGGGGGAGGTGCGCATGCGCAGATTCCCGGAAGCGGATGGGATGCCAGCTGGAACGCAAGTCTGGTCGCCGATAAGGCCACGCTCGTCAGTGCCATGCAATGCGATTCGCAGCTGTCTACGTGGGACGCTGCCGCCGGGTCGCATGACACGCTGCCGATCAACTGCATTACCTGGTACGAGGCGATGGCGTTCTGCGCCTGGGACGGCGGCTACCTGCCCACGGAGGCGGAATGGAACGATGCGGCCACCGGAGGCGGTGACAGCCAGGGTCAGCGAGCCTATCCCTGGGGGAATCAGGTGCCCGATGACACCCGGGCGAATTACCACTGCAGAGGCGACGGCGATACGCAAACGTGCAAGGCCGGCGACATTCTACCGGTCGGCAGCAAGTCCGCCGGAGACGGGCGCTGGGGGCAGTCGGATCTGGCTGCCAACATGTCGAACTGGCTGCTCGACTACTATGCGCCCTACAACTCGCCCTGCAGCGACTGCGCGGAGATCACGAGCGGCACGAATCGTATACAGCGCGGCGGCTCCTTCGGCGATGATGTGACCGGCATCCGGACCGCCTATCGCAACGCGGCAGTACCCACAACCCGCTACTACTTCATCGGATTTCGGTGCGCGAGAGCACCGTGACCGGGGCGCTGCCGGCTACGCGACGCTCGCCATCAGCCGCATCAGCGCTGGCGCCCACTTCACGGCGCCCATCACCGGCGCCGCGAGCCAGCGCCGGCGAGGTTGCTGCCGCCCCGGCGAGCTGCCCGAGCGCCTGGGCGACGTCCAGAGCGCCCCTGCCGCCGCCATCGCCGGCGAGCTGGTGACCCGGTGCGGTTCGAGCGCCTCGGCTGCGGCATGGTCCCGCCAGTGCTCGGCGTCGAGGTCGTCGCCGCGATCCGAGCGACCAGCCCGCGCTCCACGCTGGTGTCCTACATGCTCCACGCGCCGGACGCTCAGGTCGCGGATCACGGTCGTGCGCCGAGACGCGCATACTCCTCGACCATCGGCTCCCACGGCACGTCGGCTGGGTTGTCGACGAAGCTGTGTCTCGCGCCCGTCTTGGCCCACGGATAGCCCTCGCCGGTAAAGACCTCGACCCACGGCACGAACCACGTATGGTCGTCGAGCGCGGACACGCGCACGTTGATCATCGCGTCGTTGCCCTCAGGCCGCGTGTAGAGCCATGCCTTGCAATGGCCGCAGTGATAGTGGCGCGTCGGGCCGTGGAGGCCGCCGATCACCGGCTCGCCCGCGACGAGTTCGAGCCCAGCTGAGGGGATCGCGAGGTTGAGCGAGTACGCGCTCGCCGTCATCCGCTGGCAGCCCGTGCAGTGACACGCGAACCCGAGCAACGGTGCGGCTGTCACGCGAAACCGTACGCGGTCGCAACGGCAGCCGCCGACCCAGGGAAGCTTCCAGTTGTCATCGGCCATGCCGCATCATACCGACGGCCACACGCGCGGGCGCGCCCAGTAACCCGCTGCGACCAGCCCGAGAGCTCCACGGCCGCGCGAGTGCCGCCGAGCGGGTCGAGGCCCCGAGGTTGCCGCCGCGATCGCCGCCGAGCCCAGGGCGGCGACCAGCGCCGCCGCAACCACCTCGAGCGCCGCCTCGCCATCGTCAGCGCCCTCGGCGAGCCCGGCCCTTGGCGACGTCGCGGCAAGCACCGAGCGGAGCTCCGAGCCGGCCAGCGCCGCCGCCGCGAGCGCCGCCGAGCTCCCGCCGCCGCTCGGCGAGGCCGCCGCCGCGATCGCCGCCGAGCTGGTGACCCGGTGCGGTTCGAGCTCCTCGGCCGCGCCACGGTCCGCCGGTGCTCGGCGTCGAGGTCCTGGCC
>DATAPF010000714.1:0-11715 GCA_036265355.1 Kofleriaceae bacterium
ATCGACGAGCGCAGCGAGTCGTCGGGGGGTGGGGACCCCGACGGCTCTGCCGGTGGGGCGGGGGGCGGAGGCCCCCGTGGGATCGAGGCGGATGGCAGTGCGTGCGTCGGCTACGTGGACACCGGGCGGGCGTGGGTCGCCGCCGGGTCGCCGGTCGCGGACCCCGAGCGGTTCACCGAGGTCGGCGCGCGGTTCGCCGCGGCGGCGTCCGCCGCCGGCCGGCGGATGTGCTGGTTCGCGACCGAGCCGCGGTTCGCCAGCACCCCGCCGTGGTCGTCGATGCGGGTCGGCGATCAACCGAGCTGGGCCCCGGCGGACTGGACCGGGGTCCTGCGCGACAGCCGCAGCCTGCGCGAGCAGTTGCGCCGCGCCCACGCCAAGGGCGTGGCGGTGCGGACCGTCGGTCCGGACGAGCTCCAGCCGGGCCGGCCGCTCCGGGTCGCGCTCGAGCAGTTGATCGCGCGCTGGCTGGCGTCGCGGCAGATCGCGCCGATGGGGTTCCTGGTCCACGTCGATCCGTTCACGTTCCCCGATCAGCGCCACTACTTCGTCGCCGAGCGCGACGGCGCGGTCGTCGGGTTCCTGACCGCGATCCCGATCTACGCCCGGCCGGGCTGGTTCTTCGAGGACTTCCTGCGCGATCACGACGCCCCCAACGGCACGGTCGAGCTGCTGATCGACGCCGGCATGCGGGCGGCGGCCGCCGAGGGCATCCCCTACGTCACGCTCGGCCTGGTCCCGCTATCCGGCGAGGTCAGCCCGTGGCTGCGCGCGGCGCGGCGCTGGGGCAAGGCGCTGTACGACTTCGACGGCCTGCGCGCGTTCAAGGCCAAGCTCAAGCCGCGGGCGTGGGATCCGATCTTCCTGTCGTACCCGGCGGGGACCAGCGGGTTCGTCGCGATGTTCGATACGCTCACCGCGTTCTCGCGCGGTGGCCTGTTGCGGTTCGGGCTCGAGACCCTGCTGCGCGGTCCGGCGATCGTCATGCGCGTGCTCGCCGCGCTGCTGCTGGTGTGGACCGCGCTGCTGACGCTGCCCGGCGCGGCGCGCTGGTTCCCGTCGCCGGCGTGGCAGTGGGGCTGGGTCGGCTTCGATGTCGCGCTGGCCGTCTCCCTGCTCGCCCTGAGCTACCGCTGGCGGGCGGCGCTCGCCGACCTGGTCGCGACCGCGGTCACCGCCGACGCGGTGCTGACGCTGGGGCAGGCGATCGTGTTCGACCTGCCGCGCCGGCACGGGCCGATCGACAGCGCGGTCGCGGTGATCGCGGTCGCTGCGCCGACCATCGCGTCGGTCCTGTTGTGGAACGCGCGGGCCCACCGCACCCGGTGAGCTGGGCCCGGCCGGACGGCCCTTGCCGAGGTGGGCACCCGAGCCGGACACCGGGCGCCCAGCATCGCGCCCGGGTAGGGCATGCCGGGGCGTTCCGCGCCCGGCGGCCTTGCGGTCGAGCGCCGATCCGTGATCAAGTTCGAACGGTGTGTTGCGGGGCAACCGCCTCAGGTCTCGAACAGGCTGTCCCAACGTCGTCCGGCAATCGTCAGTGCGTGTTCAGATTCGAAGCAAATCACTGCATTTTCCCTAAATTAGATTACATGAGAGTGGCGAGCAATTTATTGCATCACCGTATTCCGATTCCGGCAGGTTCCGGCCGGTGCCGGTGCGTCCCGGCGACGTTCCGTGCAGCTCAGAAATTTGAACACGGCATCACGTGCTCCGTAACGATTGCAACTCGAGATCTGCGCGCGTATGGTCGGTCTTGCAATCCAGCTGACACCGTCCAGGTGTCCGTCCAGGGTCCCTGGCCTCGCGTGAGGCCTGGGTCGATGTGGGTGCTCTTCACTGCGAGGTGATCCAATGAAGTCGCCAGTCTCACTACCTGTCGCACTGGCTCTCGTGGGAGCGAGCCTGTTCCCGCGCGTGGTCGCCGGTCAGCCGGCACCCGAGGAGCCGATTCCGCTGGTCGAGATCTACGGGACGCTTGTCTCGTTCCTGGAGTACGGGCACACCACGGGAGCCACGGCGCCGGGCCAGTACATGCCGACCGGCGCGACCGGCCCTGCGATGAACGGGCCCAACCAGGTGGCGGCGGCCGCGTACACCGGCATCAACCAGTCGGCGCGCGGCGTGCTGGACCCGGGCATCAGCAACATCGGATTCCGCGGCGGCATCGAGCTGATGCCGAACCTGTCGGCGATCTGGCAGGTCGAGAGTGCGATCCCGGTCGATGGGACCGGGCCCGCCAACACGTGGGCGAGCCGCAACAGCAATATCGGAATCACCGGGAGCTGGGGGACGCTATTCTTCGGGAGCTGGGACACGCCGTACACCTGGACCACGCGGACGCTGGTCAATCCGATCAAGACCGGCAACCTGACCGACTACAACAGCATCATCAATAATCCGGGGTTCGGCGTCTCTTCGGTGACCACCCAGTCGACCCGCGCCAACACCTCCGCCGACGCCGCGTTCGAACGCCGGCAGGGCAACTCGGTCCAGTACTGGACGCCGATCATCTCGGGGGTCTCGGCCCGGTTCGGGTACTCGGTCAACGAGGGCCGCACGGCGGCTCCCGCGCCGGCGCCGTCGCCCTCGCCGATCGTGGCGAGCGGCGCGATCGGCATCGACCTCGGCCCGCTCACCCTGCGCGAGGGCGTCGAGGTCCACTACGACTACTTCGGCCTGGGGACGTTCCAGGGCGGCTCGGCGCCGGCGACCGCCACCAACCGGTCGTCCACCGACTGGGGCAGCAAGACGATCGGACAGTTCCTCAACAAGACGCCCGGGTTCGACACCCGCGTGATCGGCGTCGCCGAGTACCTGTCGTACAAGAACAAGGACAACGCGGCGCCGAACATGATGAACCCGGCGCTCAACGCCAACATCGAGCACGCGCGGTGGTCGTTCTACGGGCTGATCGATCAGACGCTGTTCGGCAAGCACCACATCTGGGTCGGCGGCGGCAAGGCGTTCGAGGGCACGTGCGCGAAGATCGGCGGCGCGCCGTGCAGCACCACCGGCCTGAGCGCGATCGACACCGTGGTCGGCTACATCTACCGCGCCTCCAGGTCGACCGACTTCTGGGCCGCGGCGTACCGGATCAGCAACGACTTCGCGGCGAGCTACACCACCTCTCCGTCGCTCGGCGCCCCGCCCGCGCCCGGCGCCTCGATCGAGGCCTTCGGCGTCGGCATCGTCTACACGTTCTCGGCCAAGATCATCGGGCCGCCGACCAGGCCCGCGCCGCCCCCTGGGCCCGTGCCGGCGGCCACGCCGACCCCGGCGCCGACCAACGAGCCCGGTCCGGTGCCGCCGCCGAGCGCGCCCGAGCCGCCGCCCAACCCCGGCACGCCGCCGCCGCCCACCCCGCCTCCTCACTCCTAGTCCGGCTGGAGGTCCTCCATGTCTCATCCGGCATTCGTTCGCGTGGCCCTGGCGGCGCTCGTCGTCGTTCCGGCGCTGGGCGGGGCGGCCTGCAACAAGAAGTCCGACGACGCCAGGCCGGCCGCAGGGTCCGGCAGCGCCGCGCCCGCCGCGGCCGCGCCCCAGGACAAGCCAACGATCAAGATCGGCATGGTCGCGTCGTTCTCGGGGCCGTTCGCCGACATCAGCAAGCAGCTGATGGGCGGCATCAAGACGTACATGAAGCAGCACGGCGACACGGTGGCGGGCAAGAAGATCGAGCTCCTGACCCGGGACACCACCGGGCCGCTGCCCGAGGTCGCCAAGCGCCTGGCCCAGGAGCTGGTGGTCCAGGACAAGGTGGACTTCCTGACCGGCTTCGGCCTGACTCCCGAGGCGCTGGGCGCGGCGTCGGTGGCCACCGAGGGCAAGACCCCGATGGTGATCATGAACGCGGCGACGTCGATCATCACGACCAAGTCCCCGTACATCGTGCGGTTCTCGCTGACCCTGCCCCAGGTCTGTGCGCCGCTCGGCGACTGGGCGGCCAAGAACGGGATCAAGAAGGTCGTGACGATGGTCTCCGACTACGGCCCCGGGCACGACGCCGAGGCGGCGTTCACCAAGGCGTTCACCGCGGGCGGCGGCCAGGTGATCGACGCGATCCAGACGCCGGTCCAGAACCCCGACTTCTCGTCGTTCATCCAGCGAGTCAAGGACAAGCATCCCGACGCGGTGTTCGTGTTCGTGCCGGCCGGCCAGCAGAGCATCGCGGCGATGAAGGCGTACGACGAGCGCGGCCTGGCCAAGGCCGGGATCAAGCTGATCGCCACCGGCGACGTGCTCGACGACCACAACCTGGCGACGATCGGCGACCCCGCGCTGGGGGCGATCTCGAGCTACCACTACTCGGTGGCGCACGACTCGCCGGAGAACAAGGCCTTCCTCGAGGCATATCGCGACGCCAACGGGGCCGACGCCGGGCTGCCGAACTTCATGTCGGTCGCGGCCTACGACGCGATGTCGGCGATCTACGACGTCATCACCAAGCTCGACGGCAAGATCGACCCCGACAAGGCGATGGACATCCTCAAGCACGAGGCGTTCACCAGCCCGCGCGGCCCGATCTCGATCGACCCCGAGACCCGCGACATCGTCCAGACCGTGTACCTGCGGAAGGTCGAGAAGGTGAACGGCGAGCTGCGCAGCGTCGAGATCCAGCCGCTGGTCACGAACATGAAGGACCCGGGGAAGGACGCCGGGAAGTAGTCGCGCGGACGGGGCGGGCCACGCTAGGCTTGGCCCGCTGAACCATGGCCGCGTTCATCACCGTGCTGTTCGATGGGGTGGCGTACGGCAGCCTGCTGTTCGTCATCAGCGTCGGGATGTCGGTGACGCTGGGGCTGATGCGGTTCATCAACCTCGCGCACGGCGCGTTCGCGATGTTCGGCGGCTACACCGCGTGCGTGCTCGCCGAACGGTGGGGCGTGTCGATGTTCGCATCGCTGCCGGTGGTCCTGGTCGGATTCGCGGCGGTCGGCGCGGTGCTGGAGCGGCTGGTCTACCGCTGGGTGTCGCGGACCCGGCCGCTCGACCAGGTGCTGCTGACGATCGGCATTGCGTTCATCGCGACCGCCGTGGCGAGCAAGATCTGGGGGCCGTACCCACGCCGGCTCGCGGTGCCCGAGGCGCTGACCGGCCAGCTCCACGTGCTCGGCGTTGACCTCGGGATCTACCGGCTGTTCCTGATCGGGATGGTCGTCGTGATCACCACGGTGCTGCACGTGCTGATCGAGCGCACGAGGTTCGGCGCCCAGCTGCGCGCGGCGGTCGACCGCCCCGAGGTCGGCGCCGGGCTCGGCATCCCGGTCAATCAGGTGTTCACCGCAAGCTTCGCGATCGGCAGCGGGCTTGCCGCGGTCGGCGGTGTGCTCGGCGTCGAGACGCTCGGCCTCGACCCCGTGTTCACGTTTCGCTTCATGGTGTACTTCCTGCTCGTCGTGGTGGTCGGCGGCGAGGGCTCGATCGTCGGCAGCGCGCTGGCCGCCGGTGCGCTGGGCGTGTTCGACGTGGTCGGCAAGTACTACTTCCCGAGCGTCGGCGGGTTCCTGATCTATGGGCTGATGGTGGTCCTCTTGCTGGTGTTCCCGCACGGCCTGATCCGGAGGGGGCGATGACCGGGCGAGGCGGAGCGATCGGCGCAGGTTTGCCCAGCGATCGCTGGCGGATCTGGGATGCCGCGCTGTGGCTGGCGCCGGTCGCGGCTTACTTCGTGTTCCCCGATCACCTCGTGCTCGGCAGCCAGGTGATCATCGCCGCGCTGTTCGCGCTGTCGCTCGACGTCGTGCTCGGCTACGCCGGCATCACGTCGCTCGGCCACGCGGCGTTCTTCGGGCTCGGCGCCTACACCGCAGGGCTGCTCGCCGCGCATGGCTGGGGCGAGCCGCTGACCGGCCTCGCGTGCGCCGCGGTGGTCGCCGCGGTCGTGGGCTACCTGACGAGCTTCCTGGTCGTGCGGGGCAGCGCGCTCGCCCAGCTGATGATCACGCTCGGTGTCGACTTGCTGCTGCGCGAGGCCGCCAACAAGGCGGCGCGGTGGACCGGTGGCACCGACGGGCTGTCCGACCTCCCGGTCGGCGACCTGCTCGGCGTGTTCCACTTCGATCTCGCGGGGCGCACCGGCTACGTGTACAGCCTGGCGGTCGCGTTCGCCGCGTTCGTCCTGGTCCGCCGCGTGGTGAGCTCGCCATTCGGCCTGTCGCTGCGCGCGATCCGCGAGGGCGCGGCCCGGATGCCCGCGCTGGGCGCGCCGGTCGGCCGGCGGCTGGTCGCCGCGTTCACGTTCGGCGCGGCGCTTGCCGGGATCGCCGGCGCGCTGCTGACCCAGACCTCGCAGGGCGTCGCGCTGGAGGTGTTCGGGACCGAGCGCTCGGCGTCGGTGCTGATCATGCTCGTGCTCGGCGGCACCGGGCGGCTGTACGGCGCGTTCCTCGGCGCCGGGCTGTTCATGCTGATGCAGGACTACCTCGCGCGCCTCGATCCGGTGTACTGGCAGCTGTGGATCGGCTGTCTGCTGGTCGCCGTGGTCCTGCTCGGGCGCGGCGGCGTCCTGGGGATCGCCGAGGTGCTGCGCGCCCGGTGGACACGCGGGAGCGTGCCGTGACCGCGGGCGGTCCGGGAGCCGAGCCGGGGGTCGCCTCGCCGCCCGTCGCGCTGCGCACCGAGGGACTCTGCAAGCGCTGGGGCGTGGTCTACGTCAATGATCGGATCGACCTGACGCTGCCGGTCGGGGCGCGTCACGCGCTGATCGGCCCCAACGGCGCCGGCAAGACCACGCTGGTCAACCTGCTGACCGGCCTGTACCCACCGACCGCCGGGCGCGTGCTGCTCGGCGACACCGACGTCACGAAGCTGGCCATGCACGAGCGGGTCAAGCGCGGTCTGGTGCGCACGTTCCAGATCAACACGCTGTTCCCCGGGCTCACCGTGCTGGAGTCGGTCGTCCTCGCGATCTGCGAGCGCACCGGCGCGGCGCGGCGCTGGGCGCGCAGCGTGGCGCGGCTCGATGCGCCGATCGCCGAGGCCGCGGCGCTGCTCGACCGGCTCGGCCTGGGCTCCGCGGCGCACACCGTCACGCGCAACCTGCCGTACGGCAAGCAGCGCCTGCTCGAGATCGCACTCGCGCTGGCGCTCCAGCCCAAGGTGCTGCTGCTCGACGAGCCGGCCTCGGGAATCCCGGCCGGCGACAGCACCGAGGTGTTCGAGGTGATCGCCGCGCTGCCGGGCGACGTCACCGTGCTGTTCATCGAGCACGACATGGAGCTGGTGTTCCGGTTCGCCCAGCGCGTCGCGGTGCTGGTCGACGGCCGGCTGCTCACCGAGGGCACGCCGGCCGAGATCGCCGCCGACCCCCGGGTCCGCGACGTCTACCTCGGCGAGACCGCGTCGGAGAAGCTGGGCTAGCGATGGCCGCGTTGCTCGCGCTCGACGACATCACCGCCGGTTACGGCGCCTCGGTCGTGCTCGACGGCGTGTCGTTGACCGTCGACGAGGCCGACGCGCTCGCGGTGCTCGGCCGCAACGGGGTCGGCAAGACCACGCTGCTGATCACGGTGATGGGGCTGACCACGTTGCACGGCGGCGCGCTGCGCTGGCAGGGCCGCGACTGCCGCGCGATGGCGACCTTCCAGCGCACCCGCGCCGGCATCGGCTGGGTCCCGCAGGAGCGCCTGGTGTTCCCCTCGCTCACCGTGCACGAGCACCTGCTCGCGGTCGCGCGGCCGGGGCGGTGGACTCCGCCGCGGATCTACGAGCTGTTCCCCGGTCTGGCGCGGCGGCGCGACAACCTCGGCGACCAGCTGTCGGGTGGCGAGCAGCAGATGCTGGCGATCGCGCGCGCGCTGATGACCAACCCGCGGCTGCTGCTGCTCGACGAGCCGCTCGAGGGGCTGGCGCCGATCGTCGCCCAGGAGCTGGTCCGCGTGATCCGCGCGCTGCGGGCCGACGCCGGCATGGCGATCGTCGTGGTCGAGCAACACGCGCGGATCGCGCTGTCGCTCACCGAGCATGCGATCGTGCTCGACCGCGGCCGGATCGTGCATCGCGGCGGCAGCCGAGCCCTGCTCGACAGCCCGGGCCTGCTGCATCGCCTGCTGATCGGGGATCAGGCGGCCGCGGGCGGCGCCGGCGACGGCGATCACGGCCGCACGACGTGAGGCGCGAACCGCGGTAGTGCCGGTGACGTGGCTGCGGTCCGCCAGCCCGCCGGCGGGAGCGGTCACGTCCCGGATCGGCGCCGGAAACACGCGCAGGGTGGTGAACTCCGCGCGAGCGCTGCCGGAAACCTGCACGACATGTTCGAGAGTGTTGCAACACGCGTGATCGTGATTGGAAATATATGAAAGCGATTCCGTGATCATCTATGCAGTATTCTATACAGGCAGTGTTCTCCAGGTTTTTGTCGTCGGAAACCATGATGAAACATGCATCGTGTCAAGCTCGCGGACGTGATGAATGCGCGCTCGCGGAGACTCGGGTTGTCGGAGAACGGAAAACGGTGGACCACGCTGGTGGGCTGCTTCCTGCACTTCGACTTCAGCTTCATGCTGTGGGTGCTGTTCGGCGCACTGGGCATCCCGCTGTGCGAGGCCGCGCAGCTGTCGCCGGCCCGCAAGGGACTCGTGGTCGCCATGCCGATCCTGGCCGGCTCGCTGCTCCGCGTGCCGGTGGGCATGTTGACCGACCGGTTCGGCGGCAAGCGGATCGGCGCGGCGCTGCTGGGGTTCCTGTTCCTGCCGCTCGCGCTCGCGCGCGCGAGCTCACCGTCGCTGGGCGGCCTGCTGATGACCGGCGCGATGCTCGGCGCGGCCGGGGCATCGTTCGCGGTCGCGCTGCCGCTCGCCAGCCGGTGGTTTCCGCCCGGGCGTCAAGGCCTCGCGATGGGCGTGGCCGCCGCGGGCAACAGCGGCACGGTGGTGACCAACCTGATCGCACCGCGGCTCGCGGCAGCGATCGGGCTCAGCGCCACGTTCGGCCTCGCGATGCTGGCACTGGTGGTCGTCCTGGTGGCGTTCGTGGTGCTGGCGCACGAGCCGCCCCGCACGGCGCGCGCGCGGCGGCCCTCGCTGCGCGATCGCGATCTGCGGTGGCTGTGCGCGTTCTACGCGATCACGTTCGGCGGCTACATCGGTCTGGTGAGCTTCTTGCCGCTGTACCTGCGCGAGGCCCACGGTGTGACGCCGGTGACGGCGGGCTACATCACGGCGGGCCTCGCGCTGCTCGGCAGCGGCGCGCGTCCGATCGGCGGGATCCTGTCCGACCGGCTCGGCGGCGGCCGCGTGCTCGCGTTCCTGCTGGTTCCGATCGCGCTCGCCTACGGCTACGAGGCGGCGCAGCCGGCGCTGCCGGTCATGATCGCGTTGCTCGCGGTCTCGATGCTCGGCCTGGGGCTCGGCAACGGCGCGGTGTTCCAGATCGTCGCGCTGCGCTTCCCGGGCGAGATCGGGGTGGTCACCGGTGTGATCGGCGCGGTGGGTGGCCTGGGCGGGTTCATGTTACCGACGCTGCTCGGCAGCGTCCGCGAGTACATGGGGACGTTCGGCGATGGCTTTGCCGTGCTCGCCGTGCTGGCAGGCGCGGCCGCGGCCGGAGTCCACATGCTGGTCTCCGGCGGCGGTCGCTGGCGCGCGCGGGGTGACACCGCGCCGACGATGACCGGGGTCGGGGCGCCGGCCGGCGCAGGCGGCGAGGGAGCGCTGCCATGACCCGGATCGTCATCGCCGGCAACGGCATGGTGAGCCACCGGCTGTGCGACAAGCTGGTCGAGTACCGTGCCGCGCAGCGCCGCGCGGACGGCGCGGTGGGGGGTGGGATCGACGACATCGTGGTGTGCGGCGAGGAGCCGCGTCCGGCCTACGACCGCGTGCACCTGACCGAGTACTTCGCGCATGGCTGCGCCGACCGGCTGTCGCTCGACAGCGCGGCCTGGTACGCGGAGCGCGGCATCGACCTCCGGATCGCCACGCGCATCGTCCGGATCCGGCGCGCGGATCGCGTCGTCGAGACCGATCGCGGGTCCGAGATCGCGTACGACGTCCTGGTGCTCGCGACCGGCTCGGCCCCGGCGGTTCCGCCGGTCCCGGGCATCGCGAAGGCCGGGGTGTTCGTGTACCGCACCATCGAGGATCTCGACGCGATCCGCGCGCGCTGCCGGACGGCGCGCCGCGCCGCGGTGGTCGGCGGCGGACTGCTCGGCCTCGAGGCGGCGCGCGCGGTGCTCGACGCCGGCGTCGAGACCCACGTCGTCGAGATGGCACCGCGGCTCATGCCGCGCCAGCTCGACGATGCCGGTGCAGCGCTGCTCGAGGCCGGCGTGCGCCGGCTCGGCGTGACGGTGCACCTGAACGCGCAGATCGCGGCGATCACCGGCGACGTCGCCGTCGTGCGCATCGAGCTCGCCGGGGGTGATTCGCTCGACGTCGATCTCGTGATCGTCGCGGCGGGCGTCCGGCCGCGCGACGAGCTGGCGCGAGCTGCCGGGATCGCGGTCGGCCCGCGCGGCGGGATCCTCGTCGACGACGTGATGCAGACCTCCGATCCCCACGTGTTCGCGGTCGGCGAGGTTGCGCTGCATCGCGGCGCGCTGTACGGCCTGGTCGCGCCCGGCTACGAGATGGCCGATGTGCTCGCCCGCCACCTGACCGGGCATCCGGCCGCGTTCACCGGCATCGATCCGTCCGCGCGGCTCAAGCTGCTCGGCACCGAGGTGGCGAGCGTCGGTGATCCGTTTCGCGAGCCGGGGTCGGTGCGCACCATCGTGTACGACGATCGGCTCCGCGGCCGCTACCAGAAGCTGGTGGTATCGCCCGACGGGACGCGGCTGTACGGCGGGATCCTCGTCGGGGACACCGCGGACTACGCGCGCCTGGTCGAGCTGGTCCGCAGCGACCGGGCGCTCGCGGCCAGCGAGCTACCGGCGCTGGGCAGCGCGCCGGCCACCGCCGTGTCCTCCGACGAGCTGCCGGTGTGCTCGTGCAACGCGGTGTCGGCCGGCGCGATCCGCAGCGCGATCCGCGGCGGCGCGGTGTCGGAGGCGCAGATCAAGTCGTGCACCAGGGCGGGCACCGGCTGCGGCGGCTGCCTCCCGTCGGTGCACGCGCTGCTGGCGGCAGAGCTGGCGCGGCGCGGCGCACAGGCCAGGCAGGCGCTGTGCGAGCACTTCGCGTTCACCCGGCAGGAGCTGTTCGAGATCGTCGCGGCGCGGCGGCTCCACACGTTCGCCCAGCTGATCGCCGAGCACGGCCGCGGGCTGGGCTGCGAGATCTGCAAGCCCACCGTCGCGTCGATCCTCGCGAGCCTGTACAACGAGCCGATCCTCGACGAGGTGCATCGCGCGCTGCAGGACTCCAACGACCGCTTCCTCGCCAACATCCAGCGCGACGGGACGTACTCGGTGGTGCCCCGGATCCCCGCCGGCGAGGTCACGCCCGACCAGCTGATCGCGATCGGCCGGGTCGCCAAGCAGTACGACCTGTACACCAAGATCACCGGCGGCCAGCGCATCGACCTGTTCGGCGCGCGCGTCGAGCAGCTGCCCGAGATCTGGGAAGCTCTGATCGCCGCCGGACTCGAGAGCGGGCATGCGTACGGCAAGGCGATGCGCACGGTGAAGAGCTGCGTCGGCTCGACCTGGTGCCGCTACGGCGTGCAGGACTCGACCGCGCTGGCGATCCGTGTCGAGCAGCGCTACAAGGGACTCCGCGCGCCGCACAAGCTCAAGAGCGCGGTCAGCGGCTGCGTCCGCGAGTGCGCCGAGGC